>DBHR01000045.1:4268-7498 GCA_002296225.1 Acidobacteria bacterium UBA823
GAGTCCCCTTGGGGACGCCAATTTATCGAGTTCAAGATACGCGCTCAACGTACTCAAGATGGCCTTATAGTTAAACCTTTCACCAACCGGGCTATTCACACTCGCGTGCCTGCAACCAGGGAGACAGTCAATGGGAGACAAGGGTGGTCAGAAGGACAAGAACAAGGGCCAGAAGCAGAAGGCCGCGAAGGACGCAGAAAAGAAGAAGCGGAAACAGAACAAACAGGCGAAAGCCAAACGCGTCTGAGTCGTGGGTGTGCGAAGAACTCACGCGTCTCGTACCTGCGGACTGATGTCTCTACAACCCTGCACACCCTCGGCTCCTATTCCCTCACCGCCACGATCGGCGAAGGCGGCATGGGGGAGGCGTCCCACTCGCGGGCGAGGCGTTGGGGGCGGTGTGTTTAAGATGGGATTGCCGGAGCCACCGGTCTGATCCACGAGCTTGGCAGGCATCATATTGATCGGGCTAGAACTTCGGTTGTTAGTCGAGAGGACAATTCTTGAGTTCCGGTTCACCAGAGCATCAAGCCAACGTCGCGTCGTCTGCATCGTCGGCTCAGCCCTTGTAGGGGTCATATTCAGCACCAGCCATCGCCACCCCGATAGGCGTTAGTCGATGGTCGATGCGAATGGTCCCCTCGTGATACGCCAGCACGTCTGACAGCCGCTTGTAGACTTCTGGCGCTTCATCGGCCCCACCCCCGCGCAGCTCGATCCCTTGCGACTTGACTCGCTCTTGCACAGATGGCCAGTCCACCCGTCCGCCCCGTACACGTTCGGGGCGCTTGCGGCCATCGGGACCGCGCCGCCATTTCACCTTACCCGCTGCCTCGGTGCGTGACATGACGCGCCCCGCGCCATGCACGGTCGAGTACAGCGCCTCTCGGGACCACTCGGAATCCATCCCAGTCACAATCACGGCGTCCTCGCCCATGCTGCCGCCGATGAACCCCCGCTGCCCTGGAAACGCTGGGGTCGCACCCTTGCGGATCACGAGATAGCGTTCCCCGCCGTGCGTCTCCCACCACGCGAAGTTGTGGTGATTGTGAACACGCTCAACCGAGGGCGTGCCGAGCATCTTCAGTACGCGATCGACGACCCATTCCCGACCCGCATAGGCATACTCCCCCGCCAGATCCATCGCGGTGAGATAGTCCTGCCCACTGGGTGTGTCGAGGTCGAAAAACAGCGGGACGCTATCCATGCCGCTGTCACCGACGCGATCACCCCATGCCTTCCCAGCCGCCAGCGCCAGAAACCCCGTGCAGGTCTTGTGGCCGAACCCGCGTGATCCAAAATGCACCCCGACCCACAGATAGCCAGACTCATCGCGAAAGAGGTCGACGTAGTGGTTCCCGCTCCCAATCGTCCCGAGTTGGTCGCGCGCGAGCTGCACCATCGACGCCTGCTCTTTCACATGAGCGTGCGCGATGCTGTCGAGCACGGGATGATCGACCGGCTCGTTGTTTTTTCGACCCACGCCGAACGAAAGCACAATGCGGATCTCGTCCATCACCTGAGACGTGTCGAGGTCATCGGCTTTGACTGACGTACGAGCTGCACAGTTCCCGCACGCGATGTCATAGCCCACGCCTGCGGGCATAACTTTCTCCTTGAGCGCCAACACCCCGCCGATGGGCATGGAATAGCCAGGATGATGATCGGCGCAGAGAACGCTTGGGGCATCTTCACCGCTGGCGACACGGCACCGTTCTAGCTGCTGAACCGACCGATCGTCGGTAGGACCGAACGTCACTGATGGCATTGTGGCGTCCTATTATGCGCCCGTCGTCGGGGCATGTAACCAGTCGGCCATCACGACGCAGCCTCCAGAAACTTGTCCTTGAGAGAGAGCATCTCCGTTAGTATCGTCAGCGTTAGAGGAAGAGATGGCAGACGCAGCCCATCGGGTTCGTTATATCGAGGAAGGTTCTGGGCAGGTCTTCTATGCGCAGCTTGACCCAGACCACTATGCGGAGGGAGCGTTCGTTGTCTGCGAGGTGATCCCTCTTCCGAAAAGCGATACCTATGAATTTGTGGTCTTGTCGCATGGCCATGATTCCGCAGTGAAGGCTTTGAAGGCGGCTGATAGTTTCCACGATGTGCAAGTGGCGGTGCTCAAAATCTACTCGCCAACCAATGACCCGGAGTGGGTGCAGTTTCACCCAAACCCAGAGGGGTTTGGAACCATCGGTGAAGACCGTGACCTAGACAACAGCGGCTTTGTTGTTTCTCGCGTGGTCTTGAAAGGAGATAGCGATCCCCACCGCCTCATAAATCTAAGGTATGGCTACGATTCTACGGCGGAGGCGTGGGCAAATGCGGCCAGCGTTGCTGAATCTGAAAAGGTATCGCCCGACGAGATCGTCGTAACTAGAATTTTCCACTCGGTCAGCCCGACGTGGAAAGTGTCGCGATTTACCGGGGGGCCAGGCGTGGCAGAATTCATTACTCGTTTTTCCACTTTTGAAGAAGCAGACCTCTTTCTCCGAAATATGCAGATCAAACCAATGACCGACGAAGACTGAAGCAGGATCGCTCAGAGAGAGTTGATTGGCCCTTCCGAAAATGAGCAATGCAAGTTACAGCGGTTCCAAAGTTCTCCCCGTCGTAAGTGAGCCCTTTTGGGAACAGAGCGCCATGAAGCCGCTGACGCTGCTCCACTGTCGCGCCCTGCCAAAGTGGTTGTTGGTCTGTCAATCGCGGCGAAGACCTAACTTGTGCGGTGCAGATTTGTGCACAGGCCCTAAGGGTTGCGATGTGGCCAGGCCACAACCGAGACAGACCGGCCGGGTCGCGAACCAACTCACGACACCTTCCATAACAGCATCGTGCCCTAAACAAAGGCATAAAACGAGTTAGGGACTTTTGGAATCGCTTTCATATACGTGTCTACTCTCATATACTGGGTAGCTCGCCGAGTACCTATGCGAATAAACGTGCCGGCGACCACTCCTGGAGAAAGTCGGTATGTGGAAACGAGATGAATCAGCACGAAAGACCGACGACAATGCGCGGGACGTGAGCATTAGTCATTCTGGTGATGAGAGGGATCACTACCAGTCCAGCGCTGAGACTACGAGGGCAGGAACCAAAGTCATCAATATCGGTAAGTCCGTAATCATTAAAGGTCAGGTTAACAGTGACGAGGACCTAACGATTGAAGGACGGGTTGAAGGGATGATCGATCTTCGCCAAAACGTTCTCACCATCGGGCCTAACGGTAA
>DBHR01000104.1 GCA_002296225.1 Acidobacteria bacterium UBA823
CCATTGAACTCACGCTCTGCGAGGTGTTGACCTAACGGTCGAGCAGGGCGAATACGTTGCCATCATGGGTCCGTCTGGTTCTGGCAAGTCGACTTTTCTCAACCTTCTAGGGTGCTTGGACACACCCACCACCGGTCGTTATGTGCTGAACGACCGTGACGTGAGTTCAATGGCCGAAGACGATCTCGCGCAGGTACGCAATGAGGAAATCGGCTTTGTCTTCCAGACGTTCAACCTTCTAGCTCGGGCCACGGCACTCCAAAACGTTGAGTTGCCTCTAGTCTACGCGGGTGTGGGGGCGGACGAGCGGAGCGCCCGCGCACGCGACGCTCTGGAGAAAGTTGATCTCTCAGACCGCATCACACATCGTCCGAACGAGCTGTCGGGAGGGCAACGCCAGAGGGTCGCCATCGCGCGTGCCCTGGTGAATAATCCATCCATTTTGCTCGCGGACGAGCCGACCGGGAACCTCGACTCGGTCGCCGGGGCCGACCTCCTGGATCTTCTCGATAGCCTGCACGACAAGGGGCACACCCTGTTCGTTGTGACCCACGAGCGTGATGTTGCCAAGCACGCGCGGTCCATTGTGCAGCTGCGCGATGGTCAAATTGAATCGATCGAGATTCTGTAGGCGCACGGTCGCGAGGGCATTGGTGCCGTCGGGTCGGAGACACCTCGTTCGCACCGTCTAGTCGATCGTCCAGAGCGCGAGTGTCGATACGTCTTTCACGAAGACTTGGTTGCCTGCAATGGTCGGCTGTGCCCACGTTGAGCTTGTGGCGACCTTGTAGCGTTTGATCGGGTCAAACTCAATCCGACTATGCCGCAGAATGAGCAGGTCCGCATCGTCCTGCAAGGAAAAAATTATGTTACCCGCGCTCAGGATTGAGGCGTTTTCGGCTTGCCGGGGGGCACTTGTCCAGAGGACTTCTCCGTTGTCAAGGTCGAGACCAAAATATTGACCGCTATTTAAATGAGACAACCCATAAAGAATTCCGTCAACGACGACGCCGTTGGTCATATGCAACGACACCCGATCGGTGTGCCACACATCGCTGGTGTTCCATTCGTCACCCGATCGCCGCACGCGAAATGCCGTAATGCCATTTTCCCGCCCCGCCTGGATGACGGTGTGGTTGTAGAGGATCGGCGTTTGAGAGGTTGTGGTTGACGGCGTCGTAAACGGACGTAGCCAGAGCAACGCACCCGTTGCGGCTGAGACGCTGACCAGATTCTCCTGAGTAAAGGTAACGATTTGGCGCGTTCCTTCAAGTTTGAAAAGCATCGGCGATCCGTATGCCGGTCCGTCGCCGTCCCAGCGCCAACGTATAGCGCCCGTTACGACGTCAAAAGCCGTGAGGGCACCATCGTTGTGTCCGCCAACGTGCACGATGACGCTGTCGCCGTCTACGATCGGTGACATTGCTGTGTGATACAGCGGCTCAACGGGTGGCGTTGGGCGCTGCCAGAGTCGTCGGCCGCTTTCGGCGTCGAAAGCTGTGACGATCCCGCTCATTCCTAGGGTGAATAGCCGCCCGTCAGCGAAAGTCGGGGTGGATTTTGGCCCCGGACCATGCCGAAACGTCGCTCGAACCATTTCAAATGGGGCGCTGTAACTAGACCGCCAGATAACATCACCACCGTCAGCATCGAGCGCCAGCATCACCTCCTCGTTTTGCTGACGGGTGTACATATAGACCCGGTCTCCAACAAGGACGGGCGTTGCATAGCCAAGCCCGACTTCAATGTTCCAGCGATTTGTTAGATGTGCAGGCCACGAGGCCGGCTCGTTGAATGAGGTGACGACGCCGTCCCGGTTCGGGCCGCGCCATTGTGGCCAATCTTGGCCAACCGCCTCTGGTGTTACGGCAAGGACTACAACGAGGGCGACCAGGCATATCCGGCAATATTGCCAACGGTTCTGCAACATGCTTCTATCGTATGGTGGCAATGCTCGGCCAGACGCAAAAGAGCCCGGGGGAGACATCCCCCGGGCCAGAATTACTTCCGTCGAGTCAATGATTACGGCAATGTCAATGCCACCAGCGAACTCGGATATTGCGAACCACCGATTTGGACGACGACAAATTGCTTATCGTTATGCAGATAAGTCATCATGCCATACTGTCCGTTCACCGGTAGTTCCACTGTGCCAAGCCGCTCACCGGTCTGCTTGTTTACCGCATGAATGACCGAGTCGCCTCGGCGACCATCGCTCATGACAAGTAGGTCGCCCATCACCATTGAAATCGCCGGACCCGCACCACCAGTTTCCCCGATGTCTACACCCTGGAGAGCTGCGTGGTTCTTGATTCGGTCAGGAGTGTCGCCGGTGGGAATCCACCAGAGATGCTCGCCGGTATTCATGTCGACCGCCGTGAGACGACTATACGGTGGTTTAAAGATCGGAAGACCTTGCGGGCCATTCAGCCCGCCACCGGGGCCGCGCACCCAGTCGACGATTGTGGTGCCCGTAGTAAAGGGATCGTCAGCGGCGTCGTTATCAATACCCGGCGCCACCATGCCAGCGCTGCAGCCCATGCTAGAGGAGACGTACATAATTCCGGTCGTGGGGTCCATTGAAACTGGATGCGTGATGTTCACGCCACCGCTGCAGGAAACATTAGCCACCACCCCAGCATCGTGACCGACGTGTAGCTTCGGCATGTAGGGGCCGCCGATGTTGTAGCGACTCATAATCTCGAGCGCTTCTGCCTTAAGTTCAGGGGTGAAGTCAATTACCATGTCGTCCGGGAGGCCGAGAGACTCGACTGGAGCCGGCTTTGTTGGGAACGGCTGCGTGGGCGATGTCCAGTTGCCAGGGACCACCGACTCTGGCACCTCACGTTCCTCAATTGGCCAGATCGGTTCGCCGGTTTCTCGGTTGAACGCGTAGATGATTCCCTGCTTACTGTTCTGAATTACGGCCGGAATTTCTTGGCCGTCCACGGTGAGGTCCGCGATGATCGGCACGTTAGGTAGGTCGTAGTTCCACTGGTCGTTGTGGACCGTTTGAAAATGCCACTTACGCTCCCCGGTTTGCACGTCGAGTGCGATGGTGCTCGTACCGTACAGGTTGTCACCGGGACGGAAACCGCCGAAGTAATCAATGGTTGGCGGGTTCGTCGGGACGTAGACGATGCCACGCTCGGTGTCGGCTGACAGAGGGGCCCAAGAGGAGATGTCACCGGTGTATTGCCAGGCGTCGTTCAGCCAGGTCTCGTGTCCGAACTCGCCGGGTCGCGGGATTATGTGGAACTTCCACATAAAATCCCCGGTCGTCGCATCGTAGCCGAGAAGATCACCTGGTACATTTTCGGCACGGCTTTGGTTGTAGCCTTGCTCAGCCGAGTTGCCAACGATTACGACGCCGTTAACGACGATGGGTGGTGAGGAACTGGTGATATAGCCAAGCTCCACCGGGATCCCGAAGTCAGGGTCGTAGGGCTGGTCCCAGTTCAGCCATGGACCCCAGTCGGCCAATAGGTGGGGTAGTAAATCCACGACACCAGTTTCGGGGAAACCGGGGAGAGTTACGGCCTCGCCCCAGTTCTCTACGTGAAGGCCGGTCTTGGCGTCGATAGCGTGAAGGAAGAACGCTGGAGTGACAACGTACACGACACCGCGGCCATCAATTTCATCGTATGCGACTCCCTTGCCGTAGCTGGCTCGCATTGAGCGCTCCCACCGGGTCGTATTCGGCTCTCGATAGGTCCACAGCGTCTCACCTGTAGCGGGGTCGATCGCAACGACCGTGCGGCGCTCGCCGGCGACACTGTAGAGGATGCCGTTGACGTAGGTTGGCGTCGAGCGGGACGTGGTGGCCAGAGTAGGCCCGAAATTGTCGCCTCGCCACAACCAGGCGATTTCGAGGTCTTCAAAGTTCTCCGCGTTGACCTGGTCGACCGGTGAATAGCGTGTTCCCCAGGCGTCCGCGCTCTGATAGCGCCACTCTCCGTAAGGGTTGTTTCGTTCCTGAGTGACGGCCGGTGTGGGCCAGGCCACGAGAACAACGAGCGCCAGCGCGACGCAGCAGTGCCGCCGGCGAATCGAATAAACTCTCATCTCTCTACCTCCCAGAGTTGTATGGACATGATACCCGTCCGCGAGCCAATAAGGGGGCCCAATACTGCTTGGCCGAGCGTCCTGCCACACTGCCGGGCTCTAATTTCCCTACATCGATCGCGTGATTTTAGGATGTTTAACCGCATTCTGACAATCCTGTGCAGTATCGGGTGCCTTGAGTTATGCGCGACGTTTTTTCTGGCCCGTGAGGTTTAATTGCGTCAAAAGCCTGTAACGCGGCGCTCGAGGACATCCCTCCTCTCGGCGATTCCTGATAGTCTGTAGAGCGAGGAGTTATCACTATGAGCGACAAGGCCTTCGACATTAGTGCCCTACGGGTGCCGTCGTTACCGACCAAGGGGCTCGGCACAGGCGTGGTCACCTTGCTTATTCTTCTTGGGCTGTTTTTCACGTTCTACCAGGTTCAACCAGAAGAGGCGGGCGTCGTCCTCCGGTTCGGGCGCTATGTGCGTACGACGGAGCCTGGGCTACGGGCCAAGCTTCCGTTGGTCGAAACCGTAATCAAAGTTCCGGTTCAGCGCCAATTAAAACATGAGTTTGGTTTCCGTACTCTCGAACCAGGTACTCGAAGTGTTTTTTCGCAACGGCAGTTCGACGATGAAGCCATCATGCTTACAGGCGACCTGAACGTCGCCGTCGTGGAGTGGATCGTGCAGTATCGCGTGTCTGATCCAATCCAGTATTTGTTCAAAGTCCGCAACCTTGATGACACGTTTCGCGCGATGAATGAAGCCGTCATGCGTGAGGTCGTCGGCGACCGGACAGTCACCGAGGTACTGACAGTCGGCCGGCAGGATATCGAGACGCGGGTCGAACTAGAGCTACAGGCGCTCGTGGGCCAGTATGAGATGGGCATCAACATCGAGCAAGTTGTCCTGCAGGACGTGAACCCACCCGACGCAGTCAAGCCGTCGTGGGACGAGGTGAATCAAGCGCAGCAACAGCGAGACCGGCTGATCAATGAAGCCCGCGCTGAATACAACGCGATCATTCCGCGCGCCCGCGGTGAAGCTCAGCAGGCCATTCTTCAGGCTGAAGGCTATGCCCTCAACCGGGTTAATAGTGCGGAAGGTGACGCTTCCCGCTTTATAGAGGTCTATGAGGCCTATCGTCAGTCGCCCACTGTCACGCGCCGGCGACTCTATCTGGAGACCATGCAGCGGGTGTTGCCCAAGATAGGCGGCAAGTTGTTCCTTGCCGAAGACGCGAACGGTGTCCTTCCCCTGTTATCACTAGACTCCCTACGACAGTCCATCGGAAGTGGGGCGCCCGTTCCTCCTGGAGGTGACCAATGAAACCTGGGCCTGTAATACTGCTGTTGGCGGTTCTCATCGTCCTCTCGGGTGCCACCTATCAAGTGTCTGAGGTGGACCAGGTCATCGTCACGCAGTTTGGTAACCCCATCGGCGAAGCTGTGACCGAGGCCGGCCTGCACTTCAAGGTGCCATTCATTCAGAAAACGAACTACTTCGACAAGCGATTCCTGGAATGGGATGGTAATCCGAATCAGGTGCCAACGAAAGACAAGCGTTTCATCTGGGTGGACACCTATGCCCGCTGGCGCATCGTTGATCCACTGAGGTTCTTTGAACGACTGCGGGACGAACGTGGCGCGCAATCTAGGCTCGATGACATCCTCGATGGCGAGACGCGAAATTCAGTCGCAAGATACGACCTGATTGAGATCGTCCGTAGCAGCAACCGAAATCCGGACGATGTCCTGGTGGAGTCTGAGGAAGAGGCGGCGATCTTGGAACCAATTGGAATGGGCCGCGGGGAAATCGCGTTGGAGATCCTTGAGCGCTCCGCGGTCAGCACTGCCGATTTCGGTATAGAGCTGCTCGACCTTCGACTCAAGCGGATCAACTACGTCGAAGAGGTGCAGCAGGACGTGTTCGCCCGGATGATTGCCGAGCGCCAGCGGATTGCTGAGGAGTTTAGGTCTGAAGGTCAAGGCGAAGCGGCCCGGATCGGTGGTGAGCGTGACCGGGAACTCCAGCGGATCCAATCCGAGGCGTATCGGGAAGCGGAGGAACTGCGCGGTGTGGCCGATGGAGAAGCCACGACGATCTACGGTGAGGCCTATAGTCGCGACGCCAACTTTTATGCGTTCACGAAATCACTGGAGACCTACGAGAAGACCATGGACCCGAACACCGTCTTGATTTTGGGGACGGACAACGAGTTATTGAAGTACTTAGAGCAGCCGCAATAACCGCAGAGGGGCGCGCCGAAGTTCCAGAGATGAAGGCTTCGGTAGCCCGCTCCTAGAGTTCTCGGTCGACCCCACGGGAATGCACGATGCCTAGGCTCGTAGGTGCCTCGTCCCCCGTGGCTAGTGAGCGAAGATGGTTGACGTGAGCACTGCGATCGATGACCGCACTGCCTGGAACCTGGTGCGCGCCGTGCCCCCTGGCCTGACCGGACACGGCTCGTCCGTTCGGGTCCACGATGATCAGAGGTCGGATGTTTGGGTGCAGGTCCACACCTCAGGTCAGTGGGCGGCTTCGACGGCGGTTACCGACGATGCGCACGATCTGCTGGAGTTGTACCTGCCGCTCCAACTCAAGGCTGACCTGACGGTTGCGCAGCTCGGACAGAGTCTCGATGGCCGGATTGCCACCGAGAACGGCTACTCTCGAGATGTTACAGGCCCGGCCGACATCCGACGTCTTCACCGACTTCGTGCCCTTGTGGATGCCGTAGTTGTGGGGGCGGGCACGGTCGCGTCTGATAATCCCCGTCTGACCGTCCGTGACGTCGAGGGTGAAAATCCTGTTCGCGTAATTCTTGACCCGGATGGTCGGCTGGACCCAGGTCAGCACGTTTTCACCGATGGTGCTGCTCGGAGCTTAGTCGTTCGTCGCGGCCCAGACGGTGTCGCCGTTGTCCCGCCCTTGGCCGGGAGCAACGTTCTCATGGTTGCGGCTGATGTTAACGGCCGCTTCGATCCAAGGGTCGTCGTCCAAGCACTTCGCGACCTGGGCTATCGACGGATCCTCGTGGAGGGGGGAGGGATCACGATTTCTCGTTTCTTGCAGGTCGGTGCCCTTGATCGCCTACACGTTACGGTGGCGCCGCTCTTAATCGGTTCCGGTCGGCCAGCGCTTACTTTGCACCCTATCCTGTCGCTCCAGCAAGCATTGCGCCCGCCATGCCGGCATTTTCGCCTTGGCGATGACATTCTTTTCGATCTTGACCTTCGCTCGCTGCCCACACCCTGACGCTCTTCCGTGCTCGGGGGGAGCCCGGAAACTTGTTTCCTCGGCGTTCCCTCAGGGAGAGGGTATGCATTTTCGTTCTTTCCGTGGGAGAGTGCCCGGAGAAGGGTCGGCAAGCAGGGCAAGTAAGTCTTGATGTCCCACGTTTAGACTGAAAACTCCTCTGTCGATGGTCCCTCGGCGGCGGTCTGCCCATGCCTGGATGCGGTGCGCGTGGTCCACGTCGTTCATGTCTAAAGCGGCTTTTTCCCAGTCGTTGACCAGCACTTGAGCAAGCCGGCTATCTTCCGTGTGCAGCCGCCACGGGCTGGGTAGGAGCCAGGTCCGGTACCCAGCTGTTTGGAAGAGCGCTTTGGCGACCAGACCAGCCGTCGGTCCCAGGGCCGGTCCAAAGCCTTTGTCCCCCCGTTGATGCGCGTTAACGGCTTGCCGGACCAATTCATCATCAGGGTCGACATCCGGGTCACCGTTACTACCATCACCAACTCCGGCGAACCAACGGATCTCACCGTCATAGGTCAACGCGAAGTGCGCGGCGCACCCAGCGCTCCGGCAAGCCTTGACCAATCGTTCCAGCCATTCTCTCGACACGAGATCAAGTAGTGCTGAGCCGGTTACTAAGTGGGCTTGTGCGACCACCGTCAATCCTTGATCGACTAGGTCTCCCTGCACCCAGTGAACACTTCGGACTCGTTCCGCGGCCTCGACACTACTCGGGTGGTTCAGTAGGTCGGCGTCATGATCGACCAAGGTCCAATCTTGGCTTCCGGGCAGCTTGGACCCAAGGTAGCGGAGGTTCGAGCCGGTCCCGCTTCCAAGATCCATCACTTTTGACCATTGGTGAATCCGGCACGCCGACTCCAAAAGTGGCAGAAGCGCCGCTGGGCGAGATCGATGGTCGACTGGCTCGCGGAGAGAGAGCCACACAGGGTCGAACGGCGCCCTGAAGTTAGACGCCATCGGGTGCTAGGTCCAGTGCGGCGTCAGCGAACGCCCGAGTGGCCTGATTCCAGTCTGGCAGGCTAGTCGCGTACCGGCGCGCGGCGGCCGCGAGCGTGGCCAGGCGCTGGCGGCCGCTAGGTCCACCATTATTTGAGACGGGGGAGAGCAGAGGCTCAAGTGCGGCGGCCAGCGCCTCGTCGTCGCCTGGCGGAACTAGGACTCCAGCCTCTGCGGGGACGGTGTATGGGATTGCCCCGCCAGTCGTGCTGACGATGGGGAGCCCCCGCGCGAGGGCTTCGGTGAGGGCCATGCCATAGCCCTCATAGTGCGACGGGAGGACGAACACCGAGCTGCCATCGTACAGCGCATCCAGTGCGTCTGGTTCGGATTCGCCGAGGAAGCTGATCCGCTCGTCGAGTCCGCACGCGCGCACTTTCTCTTGCACGGCAGCGGCGTAGCCCGGAGCTCGGGTGAGGCTACCAGCGCAGATGCAGTTCCAACGCGTGGCCCGAAGCCGGATTAGCGCGTGAACGAGTATGTCCTGCCCCTTTCTGGGAATGACCGATGCGACGCAGAGTAGCCTCGGCTCGGCTTTAGGCCCAGGTCCCTTCGCAGGTCGGGCTGGGTCGGTTCCTGGAAACACGGCACGCACTTGACCCGCAGGCACCCCAAACGCCGCTATTCGGTGCGCGCTGAAGTCGCTCGTCACTATTACTCCGGTACAAGCCGTGAGAGCCTCACGCTCCAGTGCGGCCAATCGCTCCCGTTGCTTCGGTGCGAGGCCGGTTTCGTCGGCTAGTGGATGATGGACGAGCGCTAGGATCCGGAGCCGTTCGTGATGGTCTCGCGCCGGTCCGGGCAGCCCACCGAGGGCCAGCCCGTCGATTATGACTCGCGCGCCATCAGGAAGCTCGACCAGGGTCCTTGTGAGGCTGGTTCTTGCCCGCACGTCCGGCTGGTCAAAGTTCCCACTGAGCTCGTGCACTACTACCTCCCAACCCAGCCCCCGCAGCCCCACGACCATCCGGGCGTCGTAGACGTAGCCGCCGGTGCGTTGGTCCAGCGGGCCTGGGACGATCACGTGGAGTTCAGGACCGCTCACACTGAACCTTCGTAGCTGCCCCAGGCCACGTGGGATTCCTTTAGGGTCACGCGGAGCGAGGTGATCCCGCAGGCATCTTCTCCAAGTTTTCCATCACGGATGGCCTGCGCGAGGCGGTCGAAGATCGTTCTTGCGAGGAACTCCGTGGTGGTGTTCTTGTCGGCAAGGGCCGGGTCGTCGTCGAGGTTGCGATAGTTGAAACTGGCTAAAACATTCTTAAGTTGTTCGCTCACCCGGTCGATGTTCGCGACCAGCCCGTTAACGTCAAGCTCAGCACGGCTAAACGTGGCATCTACAACGTAGGTCGCGCCGTGCAAGTTTTGCGCAGAGCCAAACACCTCACCTCGTAAGCTGTGAGCAATTAAAAAGTGGTCGCGCACATTCAGGCTGTACATAATGCGTTCTCCTAGAAGCGGATGCGGTGACAGAGCGTGTTTGTGGGCTGCTCACGGCTCAATCTTTTTAGCACTTCGGGAAGATCGGCGAATGGGCTTTCACCTGTCATTAAGGCGTCGAAGGACGATTCCTGCAACAGGTCTAGTGCCAGCGCAAGCCGCCGGCTTGGTGTCCAGCGCGGCGAGCGCTCTGGATGGAGTCGCGCAACTTGGCTGCTCCTGACCGTCAGGCGTCTGGAGTGAAAGGCTTCACCGAGTGGGAGCGACACGAGGCGGTTACCGTACCAGCTCAGTTCGACAATCGTGGCCTCAACACCGGCTAACGTCAGGGCACTCGCGAGTCCTTCAGGCTGACCACTCGCGTGGATAACTAGGTCGGCCTCCGCGTTCTGAGGCGGTTCGACGGCGAAGGCTACGCCCAATTTATCGGCGACTGTTCGTCGCGCTGGGTTGATGTCTACTGCGGTTACCTGGGCGCCAGGGATTTGCCGACATATCCAGGCGACGAGCAATCCCAATACACCGGCGCCAACGACCACGATGCGGTCACCGACCGTAGGGCGCGCGTCCCAGACGGCGTTCACCGCTGTTTCCATGTTGGCTGCCAGGACGGCGCGATTAGCGGGGACGCCGTCGGGAACTAGAGTCACATCGGCGGCGGCCACATAGTAGTAGTCCTGGTGGGGATAAAGGCAGAACACCGTCCGGTCCACAAGGTGTTCTGGGCCTACCATGACCTTGCCTACACTGCTGTAGCCATACTTGATTGGACTGGGGAACTCACCCTCCTGAAAGGGCGCGCGCATTGCCTCATACTGCGAGGGTGGCACCTCGCCCCTGAAGACTAAAGATTCAGTTCCGCGGCTGATACCCGAGTACATCGTGCGGACCAGTACTTGATCCTCTTGCCTAGGGCCCAGGTCAGCCGTCAAGATTTCCCCGTGTCCGGGCCTCCGGATCCAGAACTGGCGAGCGGTGGTAGTCTCCGGCATAGGTTCGTGCCTCTCCTCACAGACCATAACTCAAAACAGGGTGACCATCGACCGATGAACGCCGCCACACACGGTAGGCACACTAACCGCGCTTGCAGGAACGTGCGTCCCTTCGCCAGTGGCGATCTGGCGGTGGGGTTGGCTGGCATAGTGTGCTTGGCCATCGTCACCAGGCGTTTCATCGACCTTCCGGTCAGCTATCTCCTGCAGGTGGTCGTCTTGTACATACTCCTGGCCGGGCTAGTCCTTTGGCGACTGCCGGCCTTTCTCTCGGGTCCTGGGCTCGGTGCTGCTAACCGGGTGACCTTGGGCCGAGCTGCACTGGTCCTATCCCTAGCTGCGCTCGTTTCGCAGCCGGCAATCCTTAGGCCGGCAGATTACTGGTGGATCATCACGGTGTCGACCGTTGTCATGATTCTCGACGGTGTGGATGGGTGGGTCGCGCGTCGCGCCGGCCAGACGGTCTTCGGTGGGCAGTTCGACATGGAGCTAGACGCTTTTCTGATCTTGGTGTTGGCAGTGCTGGTCTGGCGAAGTGGGCAAGCGGGACCTTGGATTCTGCTCATCGGTGCACTCCGTTACCTGTTTGTGGCGGCTGGCTGGGTGTGGCCAATGCTCGCAGAAGAGTTGCGACCTAGCTGGCGCCGGAAGACTATCTGTGTGGTCCAGGGCGTTGTACTGCTAGTTTGCCTCGGGCCAGTCGTTCCGTCGGCCACAGCCTCGCTCCTCGCGGCTGCGGCGCTAGCGCTGCTGGGCGCTTCGTTCGCTGTGGACGTCCGGTGGTTGGCGCGGCGGTCAGAAAATAATTGAGGTTATCCGAAGAGCTTGAAATTCTATGGAATTGTTTTCACCAAGTTGCACACGGCATGAGAACCTAGAAGGAGATGCGCGTGCACTCGATTAAGCTCTGATGGTGCAAACAAGCGGCCTGCGTGCCGCCACTTACGAGACGTTGAAGCGAAGGTTCTGGCCTGGGCTGACACGCTTCGTGCTGTTCGCCGCTTTGGCGGGATGTTGCGCGATCGTGTTCTACGGTCGGGTCTACGTCACATTTGACCGGGTTCGCATCACGGTTGTGGCCACTGAGCACTCGTCGTCAGGTGGCTCAGTGGTCGTGCCTCTGCCGGATTTGTCTCGCCTTGATGCAAGTCCGATCGCGATCATTCTAAATCTGCACAACAAAGATCGCACTACGCAAAGAATCATGGTGTCCGCCGGCAATTCGGTGCTGGGTCGGATTGATCTTCGTCCGGAAGAGACGCTGCGCGCGGATCTGAGTGTGCAGACTGGTTTGAAGAGCGGCGACAGGCTCACTCTGATGGGCAATGGAGACGGATGGTCGCTCCAGCAATTAGAGGTTGGCAACGCGCACGGGTTTTCACATGGTCTGTTCAGTCTCGTCATTGTTCCCCAGAGCGTCGATCGCTACGATTCGGTGTCGCCATTTAGCGCCCTTCTCCTGTTTGCAGTCTTATTGGGTCTTTCTTGCACGCTGTTTCGCTTCGAAGACCGCACGGCCGGTCGGGCCATTGAGGCGATTCTCACAGCTGTAGTGCTGATTCTTTTTTTCATCGTCCTCATCCTCCCGATGGTTTCGCAGTTCAAGGTGCTGCTGTCTGTGAGTGCTATCTGCGTGTGTGTAGCGGTGCTTTATCTCCCGGTCAGCATTCCGCTAGCTCGGCGCGCCAGTCATGCGCTGTGGCGTGTTTACCCCGCCGCTCTCAGGTTTTGGGCCCGGGTTTGGATCAGGACGCTCTACGGGGCTGTCGTTGTCTTGTTTCTCATTTCCGTTGGCGGGTTTTATTCATCTGAGACTGGATTTACTTACTTCATAGACTTTGGCGACCGGTGGGCGGCACGTGCATTGCCAGATGTGCAGGCTGTGCCGCATTACATTCGTGAGAGTTCGGCAGGGTACGACGGGCAGTTTTACGCACAACTGGCCGTTGACCCGCTCGTTCAGGACCCGAAGATTGGGTTGGCGCTCGATACCTTTAGTTATCGAGCGCCACGCATCCTGTTCGCGTGGACCGCATTTCTCATGGGCTTAGGTCAGCCCTGGCTCATCCTTCACGCCTATTCGATTCAGAACATTCTTTGCTGGTTGGTGCTGGCCTGGCTGCTGACCCGGTGGGTTCCGCCCATCAACCTCAAGAACTTCGTTCTTTGGTTCGGATGCTTGTTTGGCCAAGGACTCATGATGTCGGTGCGATTCTCTCTGCTCGCCGGGCCGAGTTTGCTGCTACTTGCTGCGGCTATCGTCGCCATTGAACGCGGTAGACCGTGGGTTGCGACCGCTGTCTTCGGGTTGTCTGGCCTTGGGCGGGAAACCAACCTACTGTGCGGAGTCTGCGTGCTTGGGCGGACGCTGAATCCATCGAGGCTGGTCGACGTGATTGTGCCTGTTGTGCGGATCCTTCTGCTCGGGACTCCCTTGGCGCTCTGGGTCGCCTATCTACACTATTCGGACCACGGGGCAATGTTTTCGGCAGGCCCCGGCAACCTCGCCACGCCATTTTCGGCTTATCTTAATAAGTGGGGTGCCACGCTGTCGGAACTACGGGAAATTGGCTGGGGAGATTCCTTGGCTCGCTTCAGTTTGCTCACACTGGTCAGTCTTACCACTCAAGCGCTCTTTCTGGTCTGGCAGCGGGATTGGGCCGCGCCCTGGTGGCGTGTTGGCATTGTGTATGCGTTTCTGATGGTGTTCCTTGGTCCAGCCGTCTGGGCCGGCTATCCGGGCGCGGTGGGTCGCGTGCTTCTGCCGATGACCGTTGCCTTCAATTTACAGTTGTCTCACACACGGGGGTTTTGGCCGCTTGCAGTTCTCGGCAATCTAACCGTTTTGCAAGGACTTGAGAGCATACGTGTTCCGTGGTTGTGGTCAGTCCTCTGAGTAAGCCGATGTTTCGAAACAGATTACACAAACGTCAAGCAAAGGAGTCGGCGATGAACCAGAAGAAATTTATCGGGGTAATCGCGGTCGGCATCCTCGTGTGGCTTGCGAGCGCATACCTAACCGCCGCCTACCCCACGGTCTTTCCGACTGGCACAACTATCTACAAGTCGAACCAGGCCTACAGTAGCTACATCCTCGTCTCTGACCACTCGGCCGTGGGCAACCATGCGGACGCCAGGGTCAGGGCAGAAGGCACTGTTCCGCATGACGTTCGTCTCATCGACATGAACGGTAATGTTGTGCACACCTGGATGGTAGCCCCGACCTTCAACAAGCGCAGCCGCCTGTTGCCCAACGGTCATCTGTTGTACGCGGGGCCGAACCAAACGATCATCGAATACGACTGGGACGGCAACGTTGTCTGGGCGCACGAAGGCATCGGTTCCATCAACGACTTGCGGTGGCTGCCGAACAACAACCGGTTGCTCATTGCGCATCAGCCGATCCCTGATGAGTTTCAGCAACAAGTGCGAGATGTCGAGGTCGCTCCTTGGTGGCCGGCTCGAAAACGAGGCAGCGAAGAGCGGCAGCGAGGCGCCGATATTTTCGAGATAAATCCAGACGGGGAGGTCGTCTGGGAATGGCACGCGCATAACCATCTCGATCTGAATAGGTTTTCACCGGCCACGCCCGAAGGAGACTGGCTCCACGTGAATTCGATTGCCCCGTTGCCTGAGAATAAGTGGTTCGACGCGGGTGATGAGCGTTTCCGACCAGGCAATATTCTGGTCAACGCGCGCAACATCGACATGATGTACATCGTCGACAAAGAGACCAGAGAGATTACCTGGGAGGCAACGCACAGCTACAAGGGAGGCATGGCCCATTCTCATGAGCCCGAGATGATCGAGAAGGGGTTGCCCGGTGAAGGTAACATCATTGTGTTCGATAATGGCCTGTTTCCAAGGAATAGAGCGCATAGCGGTCAAACTTTCATCATCGAACTCAATCCGGTTACAAAAGAGATCGTGTGGATGTATGAAACGGAGGGCTACGCAAACATTAAATTCTTCAGTAAGACAATGGGTTCACAGCGACGCCTCCCCAATGGTAATACGTTCATCGCCGAGGATAATACCGGTCGTCTCTTTCAGGTGACGCCTGATGGTGAGATCGTCTGGGAATACGTGAACCGAGGTGGTACGAACCGTCCGTTCCCGGTCGCCTACGACTTCACTCCGCAGCTGAGAGTACTACCTAGACCAGACGAACTTGACGTGACACCGCCGAACAATCTTGAGTGGCACATCCAGCCAGATGCGCTCAGAGAACGAGAGTAACGACCCCGTTATGGCTTCGACATCGCACCCCCTGGTTTCCATCGTTAAGCCCCAACGCCGCAACGTGGCAATCATTGCTCACGTTGACCACGGCAAGACGACGCTTGTCGACGCTCTGCTCCATCAGAGTGGAGTATTCCGGGCGAACCAGCAGGTGGCTGTGCGCGCCCTCGACAATATTGATCTTGAACGGGAGCGCGGCATCACCATCATGGCGAAGAACACGGCGGTTCGCTATGGTGATGTGACGATTAATATCGTTGATACACCTGGCCACGCTGACTTTGGTGGGGAAGTGGAGCGCACGTTGACCATGGTGGACGGCGTGCTGCTGCTGGTCGATGCTTCGGAAGGGCCGTTGCCTCAGACCCGTTTTGTGCTGCGAAAGTCGCTTGAGCGCAAGCTGGCACCGATCGTCGTTGTGAACAAGATCGATCGTCATGATGCTAGGCCAGCAGAGGTTCTCAACGAGATTTACGACCTATTCATCGACCTCGAAGCCGACGATGAACAGATCGATTTCCCTGTCTTGTACACGAACTCGAAGGCCGGCACGGCGACCGCTGATATAAGAAAACCGGGACAGACGCTGCGCCCGCTTTTCGACGCGGTCATCGATCATGTGCCGGCTCCTACTGGCGACCCGCACGCGCCACTTCAGCTCCTCGTTGCAAATCTTGATGCGAGCGACTATCTGGGCCGTATTGCAATCGGCCGAATTTTCAATGGAAGTGTCAAAGTGGGCGACCAGGTCGTCGTCGCGAAGCTTGACGGCGAGGTCCAGCGGACGCGAGTGACGAAGCTTTACGCTTTCGACGGGCTCCGACGTGCCGAAATCGAGCAGGCGGTGGCTGGCGACATCGTCTGTCTCGCCGGCATCAGCGATATTACGATAGGCGAGACCATCACTGATTGCGATGTGCAAACACCGATTCCACCAATCCACATCGACGAACCGACCGTGTCAATGATTTTTGGTGTAAACACGTCGCCGATGTCGGGCCGGGACGGGCAGCACGTCACATCGCGTAATCTTCGCGACCGGCTGGACCGAGAGCTGGTCGGTAACGTCTCGATCCGTGTGGAGGACACGGACTCGGCGGAACAGTCTGTCGTTATCGGCCGTGGCGAACTTCAGCTCTCTATTCTCATCGAGATGATGCGGCGCGAGGGGTATGAATTACAGGTTTCGCGGCCCGAGGTTGTGACTCGCACGTTCAATGATCAACTCGTAGAACCGGTTGAGGAATTAGTTGTCGACGTTGCGGAAGAATTCCACGGCGTCGTAATTGCCCAACTCGGCAGACGTCGTGCAACGATGACTAAGATGGTGGACCATGGAAGCGGTCGTGTGCGTCTTGAATTTCGCGTACCGACACGTGGGTTGATCGGGTTTCGGTCCCAGTTCCTAACCGATACCCGAGGAACTGGCATCATGAATCATTTATTCGCGGCTTGGGAACCCTGGCGCGGGCCAATTAGCGCCAGACCGACCGGCGTGCTCGTAGCGGACCGTGTGGGGAAGGCTACGGCGCACGCGATGTACAACCTTCAGGAACGGGGCGAGCTTTTTATCCAGCCTGGCACTGATGTCTATGAAGGGATGATCATCGGAGAAAATTCGCGACCGGCAGACCTCGACGTTAATGTGACCAAGGAGAAAAAGCTCACCAACATGAGGAAATCAACGTCGGAGGAGGCCATTCGCCTCGTGTCGCCCCGCAGGTTAAACCTCGAGCAGGCGATTGAGTTTATCAATGAGGAGGAACTGGTCGAGATTACACCCGGGAGTATCCGGCTACGGAAGCGATACTTATCGGCAAACGAGCGGCGAATCAGAGGGGGGCAGCGCGATAAACAGAAGGACACACGCTGACACGTCGCCCGCACCCGATGAAATGCCTACAGGTCACACGAACTTTAAATAAACTGATTCGGTCGAAGACCTAGAATCCGTCGTGGAGGAGCATGATGAAGCGAGCCTGTTTCGGTTTTGGCGCCTTGGCGCTAACGGCCCTCCTAGGTGTCCCGTCCGTCGGTTCTGCCCAGCTGACGGGCGTTGAGGACGGGGAGTGGCGTTACCTAGGCGGCGATGCGGGACACACCCGGTCCGCTCCGCGGCTGGACCAGATCGACGCGTCAAATTTCTCTGGTCTGCAGGTCGCCTGGATCTGGCGAGGGAATAACTTTGGGCCCGGGGTCGAGTACACGTTTCGGTCCACGCCGGTTTTCGTGGACGGCATGCTGTACACGGTCGCCGGTCAGCGGCGGCAGGTGGTCGCTATTGACCCTGCTACGGGAGAGACGCTCTGGACCTTCCGGGAGCCAGAGACAATGAGATATTTGCGCTCGCCGAGGACGGATTTTGGAAAAGGTGTTGCCTACGCGAAGGTGGACGGACGAAGCGTGATTTACGTCACGACGCCTGCCTATTTCCTCTGGGCTTTGGACGCCAGGACGGGGCGGCCCCTACCGAATTGGGGCACACCCGCACTGCTGGAGAATTTCTCAGAGACGGGGGTCGTCGATTTGATACCGGACCTCGTACGGGACTGGGGGCCTTGGCTGAACTGGAACGGGACGTATGACCCGGACCACGGAATTCCGAGGCGACTCGGCATGGTTACCAGTTCGGCGCCGCCGATTGTGGTGAACGGGGTGGTTGTAGTGCTTGTTGGCCATGAGCCCAGCTATGACCAGACAAGGATCGAAAACGTTCCTGGCGACATTATGGGCTACGACGCCAAAACGGGAGAACACCTTTGGAAATTTCACGTGATCCCACGACCCGGTGAGGTCGGCCACGATACCTGGGAGAACGACGCCTGGCGG
>DBHR01000027.1:0-597 GCA_002296225.1 Acidobacteria bacterium UBA823
CCCCGTCCGTAGCACCTCCGCGAACACCCCAGCCGCGCGCCGCATTTCCCCCATCGTGCCGAGCGAGACACGACAATGGTCAAGCATCGGTGGGAAATCGCGACCCACCTGGACCCGATGTTTCAGACACGCCTCCCGGAAACTGCCAACTGGCCCACCGAGGTTGACGAACAGAAAATTCGTGTTCGACACCGGTGCGTCTGCGCCCAAATCTCCAAAGGTGGAATGAACGAACTCTCGGACTCGCGCGTTTTCCTGCCGCTCGCGTTCCATGTGCGCAGGATCGTTTAGGGATGCAATGGCAGCGGCCGCCGTGAGCACGTTCACACTCCCTAAACCCCACGCCGCTCCTATCTTTTGCATTGTCTCAGGCCGGCCGATGGCGTAGCCCAAGCGCAACCCTGCCATCCCGTATGCCTTGGAAAACGTTCGCGTTACAAAGACGTTCGGATCATCAAGCGCCAGCGGTACGGCAGTGCCACCGACAGGGTCCTCAGAATAATCGATATACGCTTCATCGACCTGAATCATGGTCTCGGGAGATGAGCGGCGTACCTCACTGATGAATGCCGTGATCGACAGACCAGAGTGGAACGT
>DBHR01000027.1:927-37777 GCA_002296225.1 Acidobacteria bacterium UBA823
TTGTTCGGATTACACAAGAACACCAAGCCGGCGCCTTGCGCCGCCTCAGCCATCCCACCCAGGTTAATCGATAAGTCGGCCGCGACCGGCACTTCTCGAACGGGGGTCCCGATACGTCGCGCCGTACTCACCGGCGCCCCGTAGGACGGTGAGGCATTGACCAGAGGGCGTTCTGGTGACGTGAACGCTCGGACGGCACCGGCCAACAAACCGGCTGAGCCAGTGCTCAGCAGCACATTCTCGGCTTTGGCGCGGTAGAGCGCCGCGACCGTCTCAGCGAGCCCAGGCGGATTGTCGGGATACCGGCCCACCTTGTAGGACACGCGCCCATCAAGTGCACGCAAGGCGGCATCGCCAGGTCCACGCGGGTTCTCATTCCCACTAATCCGAATGAACCCCGGTTCGATTAATGGCGGGGTCTGCCCTTCGATGCCAAGCGCCGATAACTCCTCTCGGCCGCGGGAAATGATGAACGGCAGCGTGAGCATGCCCGTTCCACCCCACCCGACCGACCGAACGAACTCACGTCGAGACCATCGCATGCTTCCTCCTTGGAATACCGGTCAGAACGGTCGCACTTCCATCTTGTAGTTCAGGCCTCCGTGGCGACAGAGGCCTCGAGGCAGCGCAACACCTCTCGATAAAACTCTGGATGCGAGTGCCACGTCTGGGCAGTGACGAGCTGTCCATCTCGAACGGCCTGCTCGGTGCAGTAGGTGCCCCCAGCAAGCTTCACTTCATTCCGTACGTGCTCATAGCAGGTGACACGCCGTCCCTTGACCAAGCCGGCGGCGATTAAGACCTGGATCCCATGGCAGATCGCGAACGTCCATCGATCCAGTTTCGCGAACCGCTGAACAAGTCCGATGAGGGCTGTATCATGCCTGAGGTATTCCGGCGCCCTCCCACCGAGGACGAGCACGGCTACGTAATCGTCAGCCGACACCGTATCAAACGTTACGTCCGCTTCGAGGCCGTAGCCCTGCCGTTCGATGTAGGTATCCCAGCCAGGCTCGAAGTCGTGGATCACAAGATGCAAACGGCGCTTGCTCGGCGCTGCCACGTCCACCCCATAGCCGGCCTCGCGCAAGCGATGGATGGCGTAGAGCGCCTCGTAGCTCTCCCCGGCATCGCCGGTGACGACTAGCACCTTCCTATGCATCGGCTACTCTGCGTGGCTTACGGAGGCGGTTGGCGAAGCGTATCACGCCGCTAGCCTGCCAGTCGGCCAAGAAATGAGACCCTACGCGCGAGCCAGCGCCACGACGCTAACGTTAATGTTGGACCGAAGATACGTCCGTCCGGCGGACTCGGGCGTCACTCGTTCTCACGAGAGCTACCGGGCACGGATACCCCTTCGTCGCTGAAATGCCGGAGGACGGGACTATAATGCCCGCCCATGGCCCAAACGGCACTCCGTACAGAGGTGGTGGGTTCCTACCCAACGCCCGCCTGGCTATCAGCTATGCCGTCTCGGCCAGCACTGCGCGACGCGCTGCTCGTCGTGCTAAAAACACAAGAGCTCGCGGGCCTGGA
Organism: Acidobacteria bacterium UBA823; assembly: GCA_002296225.1. GTDB lineage: Bacteria > Acidobacteriota > Vicinamibacteria > Vicinamibacterales > UBA823 > UBA823. The sequence goes on from DBHR01000027.1 coordinate 2,464, forward strand.
TGTCGTGAGCGACGGTGAGATCGCTCGCTTCGATGTGAATCATCCCGATACGAACGGGATGATCGAGTTCTTCATCCGGCCCCTGGCAGGCATTGCCACGGACTTCACGCCAGAAGAGCGGGTGGCGTTTCAAGCCCAGCCGGGCATGGAGTTCCGCAATCGGCCGGCCGGGGTCGTTCGCGACCAACTCGGTACCGGCACGCTCGACCTCCCTTCACACTGGAACCTCTTACCGTCGCTGACCGACCGCCCGATTAAGTTCACGGTGACCTCTCCCTACATGCTCGCCAAAACCCTACTGGACCGCCACTACGGTGACCTTCGCGCGCTCTGTGCAGACCTAGCCCAGGTCTTGGCGGCCCAAGTTGCGAAAATTGACGCACCTGTGCTTCAGGTGGATGAGGCCAACCTTACGGGACATCCGGAAGACCGTGACTGGGCACACGACCCGATCAACACGGTTCTCGATGCCGCGTCACACGAAACAGCGGTGCACCTGTGTTTCGGGAACTACGGCGGCTCAACGATTCAGCAAGGCCACTGGAAGGACCTATTACCCTTCCTGAATGCCCTGCACGCCGACCATCTGCTACTCGAATTCGCTCGGCGCGGTTACGACGAACTCGACGTGCTGTGCGATCTCAGACCCGAGATCGCCCTGGGCGTCGGCGTGATCGATATCAAGGACAATGAGGTGGAGACCTCAGAAATCGTGGCAAAACGAATCGAACGAGCGGCCAAGGTGCTCGGTCCAGACCGGGTCCGTTGGCTGCACCCCGATTGTGGCTTCTGGATGCTGCCTCGGAGCGTGGCCGACCGGAAGATGGTAAGTCTGGTCAAGGGCCGAGATCTCTTCCTAGGTCAGTAACCCGCCGACGTGTCATACACCTCCCAGTCATTGACCTAGGACCTGCGCCGCCCGCCGCTGGATGTAACTCACATCAATAAAGGGCTCGTCCTCGAGGTGGCCTTGCATCAAGGCGATCCGTTTTCGTAGCAGTGCGTCAAGGTTTCGCCCGTGGATTAGAGGCGTCTCCTGCTGCGCGGTCGTAGCCATGAACTCGACCCCAGAGGCCACCAACTCCAGCAGTTCCTCCGAGTTCGCGATCTCCCGGGTCATCATGTCGCGCAGCAAGGCTCGGCACTCGGCCATCGTTCTCTGATCACCCGCGTTGCGCGCCTCAAGAAATCCGTGGACCCCAACGACCCACGCCGCGACGCTGCGCTGGGTCCGGAACCAGCACCGCAATGCCCTGAGGCGAATCTGCTGATCGCAAATTACGTTCCTCGCCCCAAGGCTCCGTGTCGCTTCTTCGCACTGCATCTCGAGCAACTCGATCGCGTGGTTCATCGGCACCCATACGTGCGCGTCAAATCGCTCCAGGTTCTCTCGACACGACTCGGGTGTCGTCAGTTGAAAAAGCACGTCTCGGCTGAGATCAACATTATTGGGATTGTGCGGCGTCGTGCACATGTAGTCCTCATAATAGGCACGCTCAACGTCTGGGATGGCTTCGATGTTCGGCACGAACGGTCGCACCCATAAGCGATACCAGACGAACCCATACATGGAGTACAGCGGCACGACGTTCGGATAGGCAAAAATCGCCTCCTCGGCGGCAGTCCAGGCCTCCAATAACGCTGGGGCCAACTCCGACCCAGCCCACCGTATGGCCATTCGCTCGGTCTCGCGATCCACATCTAGTTCAGGATCGAATTGGACCGCTGCGACCATCTCATGGTTCGGGTCGAACGGCACGATGTTGGGTGGCGACGTCCCACCGATATGGGCCACATTCCTCACGCCATTTGCGTGAAGCATTTGGAGTCTGCGTCCCGTCAACCTGGGATATGGCACACCGAGTAGAGGTGCGAAAATCGCGTGGGGTCCGGCCGCAAAATAAAAATCAGCGCGGACGCCGCGGGTCTCAAGGTCGGCCATCAAGTCACATTCACGGGGGTCGAATCGATTCTGATAAACCGTGCCAGGATTAACCGCGGTGGAGTCGGGATACCGAGGGTGCGCATACGGCATCTCCCACCCCCGCCCGACCAACGATGCGGCCTCAACCTCTAGACCGTCCTCCAGTCCAGCCCAAACCGTCTCGTGCTCGCCGTAAAAAGGTTCCATCCGGGTCAACACCCGAAAAGCGCTATTCTGTGACCTCCCAGCATCACGCAGTACGCGCAGGAATCGCACGACGTTCTCGCCAGCCACCTGAGCGATCTCGGTGTCCTCGTTCCATTCTCGGATCAGGTACGGGCCGCCGTTCCGCCCAACATACAAAGACTTGGTGTACTCAAAGCCCGCTCCACTGTCATTCGTCCAGATTGAAAGAAAGCCTAACTCCGGCACCTCGGCGAGCAACCGCTCCACCATCTCGACATAGTGCGCTTGAACGGCCGGATGCGCGACTGTGAGGTTGTAACGTGGTTTAAAGCTTCGGAACGGATGATCAACGCGCGCGCCACGTAGCATCGGATAGCGTGCAAAGAACTCGTCTGGCACCGACCGCGGCTCGAGGCAGAACAGACCGGGCACGAGGCCAAACTTCACGGCCAACGCGGCGTTGCTCTTGAGATTCGCCAGGTTCGCCGCCAGCCACTCTGCCGGATAGAGACCGACGTTGAGTCGGCTGCTCACGAATTGATCCAGCGCCGGACCGTAGGTGTAGAACATCGGATAGGTCTCACCAGGTGGACCGGTCTCAAATCCATGAGACGCAGCTAGCCCATTCACCTCGATGTGGGTAAAGCCGCGTGCCGCCAGGCACTCAACGTAGGCGGCGGGGTCACGCCCGTATTGAATCCGGCCTTCCTGGGTCAGAACAAAATCGAAAAGGCTGCGCTGCCAGTCGAACGCAACCGCCATCCTCCGGCCACTTCGATACCGGTCAACGGCATCACCACCAAGCCTGCTCAAGAGGTTAACGACGCCACCGTACAGGAGTGACGGTGTAGTGGCCGCGAGTAGTCCGGCCCCGTCCTCGTCTAGGCGAACAAAGACCGCCGGTGCATCGCCAGCGACCCCGTTCGGTTCGGGTGGTGGAATCTGGAAGACGCCAGGAGTCTGTTTCTCAACGCCGGTTGTCTCCCGAAGAATTTCAGCACTGAGGTCGGCGGCAAGGCGTTCGGCAGCAACCATCACAGCCGGCGACGCTCCAGCATCAATGTGCACGGCCCGTACAAGGGCCAGGGCCTCGGAGACCGTCATGGCCCGCTGGAACCTGCCGCTAGCTTGATCGTAACGGTCGCCTCACCGTTGATGGGGACGTCGATGTCCGTGTAGGCACTGGTTCGTATTTGCGTGTTGCGATACGGCACAGAACGGCCGTCAACCGTCGCGCCGACCGCCATTCGATCACCTGGAAGGAGGATATGCAGGCGCACACTGGACGATTGTGCTGAAACGTCCAGTCGAAGTCTCTCGTTGTCAGCACGATACGCGTATCCAACCGAAGCACCGGACGCGGCATAGCTGAGTTGGACTTCGACATCACGGATGCCAGCCGCCGCCCAACGGGGTGCCAGCAAGAGACTGTCGAAGCCCTTTCCCTCATCAACCAGGCCAATCAGTCCCTCTACCAGCGCGTAAAGCATCGCCGACGAGCCCCATCCATCGGTCGGCTGCGCCTCCGGACTCGTGCTAGCCTCAACGCTCGCCGGTGTGCCGTCAGGGAAGTACCATAAATACGTGGCTTGGTGTTCGCGGATCAGAGTCCAGTACCGCTTCAAAATGTCGACGCCGTACGACTCAAAGCCGTGCTCAAACGCCGCACGCGCCAATTCCCCACCGACGAGTGGCATGATGCCCCCGTTCACGTAGGCACCGCCGACGAGTTTCTCGTCCCCGAACACTCCATCGGGAAACGGGGGATCAATCGAAAACCACTCCGCAAAGGCCGACGTTGTCTCTCGCCGACGCTGATACTCCTCGATGATCGAAACGGCCTGCGCCCGGTCAGTGAGACCCCGGTTGATGTCCATCGGATTGCTGAGACTCAATTGCGCCGCCTCGTCCACACCGGCAATGTCGACCGGGGTGCGCTTCACGAAATGCGTGTAGAACGTGCCATTCCAGCAAATCTTGTTCGCACGAACTTTCAGCCCGTCAGCCTGCACGGTCCAATATGCCGCGCGCTCCACGTCACCAAAGTAAGTGTAGAGCTTCGCCAGAATTCGAAAGGCTTCGTGGTAGCCACTATTGTCGCCGTGCATGATGCCCCAGAAGGTCTCCGCATCAATCTGAAACTGAAGCCACTCGTGCCGCCCCGCCGTGTAGGCAAAGTCCCAAGTGTCGATCGTGTAGGCGCGCTTCACGAGATCGAGTTCGGCATCCCAGTACCAGGGATGCGACATAATGTAGCGAAGCGCCTTCTCCAGCGACGGTAATTGCTGACGGATCCAGTCGTCATCGCCTGACGCCTGCCAAGCCAACCAGGCCGCCTTGACGAACCGGTACTCAACGTCCGCCTCTACCGGCACCCGGACGTACTTCGTCCAGTTTTCCCGCTCGCACGGTAACTTTTCCGGAGACGTTGTGACGTAATCGAAGATCCGTCCACTGGCCGACTGTGTCTCAGCAAAATGCTGAACGATACTCGTCGCATCCGCATGGAAGTACCGTCCCATGCGTAACATGTCGCTGTGATCTCGAATCCAAATCGAGCTGGCGTCGGGGGTGCGAAACCCGCTTAGATGCTGTCCGTCGACGACAAGCTCCATGACGTCCTGTTCGAGAAATGTGCGGACTGTCTCAAACAGTCTGTCGAATGCTAGGTCGCCCGAGCGCAGAAAGCTTGCCGGCGTCCTAGGGCTCAAGCTGCACCTGTCCTCGCCAATACCGCATCTTACCGACCCCGCTGGCATCCCGACTTCCATCGAATGCCAAATAGAAGTATGACGGAAGCCCCTCGTAGAGCACCTGGTCCCCGTAGGTGGCCTTGGTGAGATTCGTGATCGTGTAGCGCAGCTCGCCACCTTCCGACGACGCGAAGACGAAATCGCCGTTAGTCTCAATCTCATTAAATCGGAGACGGCCAGCATCGTAGGTATACCGCGGGCGTCGCCAGTCACGAGACATATCCATCCGAAGGTCCTGCTTAACGCCGATCGTTACCGTCTTCTCACCGGCTTCGATCACTACACCCAGTCCGGCTCGATTTGGCACCGGCTCGATAAGCCGGATGCGATTCGCCCATTCCCCCGGAGAATCGCTCGCCTCGTGCGGCACTAACACCGTCACGAAACCCTCAGTCTCGCCCAGTTCAAAATGCTTGGCTGTCGTCTGATGAATCAGGATCTCCTCCTGATAATGACGAGTTTCTGTTTCCGTGCCTTCAAGGCGGAAATGCGTGTCCGGAAAATGGATCAGTAAGCGACGGTTCTGCGGCAATTCATCGGTGCCGATCTGGTCGTAGACCGTGTCGTACCAATGGTCGCCCTGCTCAACAATCTGGCGCGTGTGCCAGAGATTGGCTATCGTAAAGTACTCCTCGGTGCGGGCCTTCACGATGTCGAAGACGACGAATACCTCCGGGTCTTTGAGGTAAACAATGACCCGGTCCCACTCAAACCCCCAACCGTCATCAATCATCCGACTCCGACTGTAGTCAACGTCGGGCAAACTCAAGAAATCAATTTTCTGTGTCCTGACGCGACGATAAGAGCCGGCATTATGAAGGAAGTCCAGAATGGCCTGTCCCGGTACGGCGTTTGGTGTGTCGAGTCGGGCCTCCCCTTCAACCTGCCCCATCCAGATCTTCTCGGGACGAATCGCGAGACGGTTGTGAAAATAATCCTGCCGATAAGCCCCAAATGGTCCGCTCGGCATGTAATCACGGTAGCCGCCGTCGTGGAGTAGGACCGACCCACCGGACATGAGCAGAGTAATGCTGTTCTCATCAGCATGTCCGTGTGTCATCTTCTCCTCCTCCACAGGAATCGTGTCGCGGAGGTAATCCCGAAAATTGAGTCCACCGTCCCCTTCGTCTCTGTAGTTCAGGAGGAGATAGGTCGAATCCGCCTCCCATCCATTCCTGAATACAATTTTCTTTCCTTGAACGTCCTCCATTACCTCGGTTGACAGGCTGTTGGGCATCTCTGCCGCGATCCCATCAGCGCCCCAGCGGTAACAGTCCAGTAGGAAGTACCCAAGCCCGACGTTGGTCGGATCGGTAAAATCAACGAACCGTGCGGCGATAACGTTGGCAGCCCACTTTAGCTGGGGATTATCGTAGGCTGCGGCTCCGGCTTCAAAGAAAACCAAGTAGTGCTGCCAGTTACGCAGCCAGTTGGCATCGCCAAAATCCGGAACCATCCCGATCGGCGCCATTAGATTTAAGAAGTACTGAGCGTAGTAGTACATCTCGGGCGTGCGGAGCAGCGCACCCAGTCGACCCGTGACGTCGGCATGCCCCATCAAGGCATAGAGCCAGATGCCGTGGTAAATCGTCGCGTCTTCGATCTCCCAGTTACCCCAGTTATCATCGGCCAACGCTCGGTCTTGCATCCGCCACACTTCAGCGCGCGGATGGTCTGGTAGGGCACGCACAGCCCAAGCCAGCGACTCGGCCCGGAGCATGGTCCGGTTCATCGTGCCCCACTCGACGGTCCGTAATAGATATTCCATGCTGTGTGCAATCAACTCCCGGGCAGTGCGGACCTCCTCCAGCGAGAACTGGTTGAGGCGGTCGAGCGTTTCGAACGCCTTGATGTAGCGCATCACCCTGAAGAAATCGGGTAGTGCGGGTACGCCGTCGGCATAGTCTGGCCTTCGATCAATCGCAGACTGCGGATACTGACTTCGGTAATCGCCAAACTGGAGCACGACGCGCTTGGCCCGCTCAGCGTATGCCGGTTCCCCTTCAGTTTCGAAGAGATACGCATAAATGACGGCCATCTCGAGTAGACGGCCGGGCGGTCGATATCCAAAGATGCTTTCTGGGTCGAACCCGTCGCGCCAATCGGTGATTAGATCGTCATAGTTGTCCCACGTCCAGTCTGCCGAGCCACGCGCGTACTCTAGATACGCCGACTGGGTGACCGGCGTTTGAGCCCTACCCTGCGCTACACTTCCAACGAACACCATCAGTAGCGCTCCCAATACGACTAGGCCTCTCACACGCATCCTCATTGCTCCCTTCCCGGGTTCCGCTCTGACCCACTCACCGGATGTTCACCATAAGCCAGAGCAACGCCGCGATCACGCCAACCAGCACCCAGCTACCACCAAAGCCGAGGTAATCGATCTTCGTTGGTTTCATTATTTCCCAGTCAGACGTCGGAAAAATCTTGTCATCCTCGAATTGACGGGGCTCCGCGTAGGATGCTTCCAGTGCAAGCACATCAAGCTCGGCTGTCGGTTGCACCGGCGTATGTAGTTTCGCGAAGAAGCGATCGAGTCCGTTGGCTGCAACTGGTGCCGTCACCGCACTTAAGGGGAACAGCAGTATGAATGGGAACAGTGCATCGAAAAAAAAGCGCAGCGCGATCAGCCACGACCGCGGCGTGTCGCTGAAGTCAACCCCAAACCAGCTCAGCACCCAAATCTCGGCGTTGAAGCGACCAAGCCCAACCAATCGCGACGTCGGGTCGGCTGGATTTTCCCGTGCCACTGCATCGAAGAACACCGCGGCCGGCGCCACCTCCCGGACCTTAGTTATGGGCTCACCGACCCGTGACGCCAGGCCAGCATCAACGTCGCCTATCAGCGCCGACTCTTCCACCTGGATGGTACGCGCACCTGTCATCTGAAGAAAACGAACATCGTGCCGTGACCAGTCCATCGACCCAAACAGGTTGGGAATGACCGCATAGATCATCACGCAAATCGCTACCTGCAAAATGACGGCTGAGCGAGTCAGACCCCGCCAGACGAACCCGAGCCAGATCGACGCGCCGAAGATGGCCGGAATGGAAATAAAGTACCGGAACAGCTCCAGGAGATCGTCGACGAGTACGGCAACTAAAATTCCACCCATCAAGGTGACTGGGATCACCAACCGCCCGACCATCAGATAGTGCGCTTCAGACCGGCCTGGACGAAGCGGTTCGTATAAGTTGCGAATGAAGAGCGCCGAGTACGACACTGAAGTTGCGTCCAGCGTGGACATGTTCGCGGCAAGAATTCCTACCATCATTAGACCGATCGCACCCGGCATCAGGAGGTCACGTGTCATATAGCCCCAGATGAGGTCAGGGTCGTGCAGGTCGCCTGCATAAAGCCCGATAGCGAGTAAGCCGGCCAACGCCCAGAAAAGCATGATGAACCGCTTAAAGAACATGCCGCCTATCATCCCGATCCGGGCAGTCATCTCGTCCCGCGCCGACCCAGCCGTTTGCATTCCGGTCGTCACAGCGATAATCGAAACTAGATTAGCCAAAATCATCGCGAGGACCGTGTACCACCCATAGTCGCTGAGCGCAGCCGAGCCGAACAGGTCAAACATGAAGTCTGGAACCGTCGCGTGGAGCCCCTCAAACCCACCGATTTTAGCCAGACCAAGCGGTATCAGAATCAAGGAAAACATCACGATGAGCACACCCTGTATGGCATCGGTGATAGCGGCCGCTCGGAACCCGCCGAGCATGGTGTAGACGCCTACCACCAGAGCAAAAACCACGTAAAAGACCAGCGGGTCAGTGTGCGAGACGATCGAATCGAGTTGGCCCAGCTTGTTCCGCTCATTCAGCTCCTCCCACCGGTCGCGTTCAGCGGGAGCTAGTCCGCTGCCAAGTCGGTCGCTAAGGTCGCGGAACTCTCGAAATGCCAGTACGCGCCCTCGTTCGTCGGCCGTCCACTCCACCTCGGCCTTCGGCGTAACCGCCATGAAAGTCTTCCCTGCGACCATGAAGCCCGCACCCCCACCGATAATCGACACGAACAGAATGAAGACTGCAAACGCCCCGCCGAGAAACGGACTCTGAAATCGCTCAGTGAAGAAGTCACCGATTGTCGTCAATCGAACCCGACGAAAGAGAAGCGTCTGAAACCAGTAGAACGGGGTGATAAACAAGACCAAGTACTGAATCCACATCCCGCCAATTCCTTGGCGGTAAATTTCGCGCGAGACGGCGACTGCCTGGTCCGCGTTGGTGGAGGTCCCAAAGTTGAGGAAAAACTGATAGAAGCCACCTAGTCGGCGCCCGGCCAGAAAGAACTCCCCCCGATCGCTAGTCTGTGCACCGACCCGATGGCCGATCCACAGGATGACACCCACATACCCAAGCAGCACTGCCACGTCCAGCGGGTGAAGGCCAAGAATACTCACGCGCTGTTCTCCGTCGCCGGAAAGTGGTCATAGTTCGTCAGATCAACCGTCCGGCCGCTAACAGCCCAGGACAGACCAAGTTCGCTCGGGAGAACGTAGCGCTCATAACACCGCCACAGGCCGGTCTCGAGTCCTTCGATCCAATACCGATCGGGATCAACCCCTCGCCGTCGGATGGCGGTCGATACCGTCAAAATCTCAGGCACCGACTCGTGCACACCGTTCGCACACAGCGTCTGCGCTACCGCCGCTTCCGGACCACAAGTTACCGGCTCGTCTCTCGTCACTGCACGGACGGCCTCCTTCAGCTTTGCGAACTGGTCGTCAACGTCTGGTGATGGATAGATACCGACCCGGCGTCCATTTACATCAATAATGATCTCGTTCACCCCATTGCCGACCGGCGCCGCATAGCTCACACGCGCCTCCTCGAACTCCAGCTCAAATTTTGGGCCCTGACTATCCCTTGAGGCGTGCGAGCCGTAAAACAGCATCTCGACCCCCTCGCTAGTTCGCGCGCGGCAGGCCACAGTGTCAAAGCTTTCAATACCGTTCGCCCGACACGCCTCGGCCGTTACCTCCATCGGGGTCGCGCTCGTACCCACCGTCGGGCCCAATAGAAAGAATAAATTATGCAAAAAGTGCGCCAGCGCGTTATTGAGCGGGCTATCAAGTACCCATCGGCCTGTTGACCTATCGCGGAGCCGGCCAGCCCAGTCGTTGCGCTGATAGTAAGACACCGTCCGCGGCCAGAAACATGCGGTTTTCATCCGTAACGGCACGCCAAACCGCCCCGCTTGAATGTCTCGTTTAAGCGCTTGGATCCCTTCCGAATACGACCACTGATACCCAATCCGTACCGATCGCTCCGACGCATCTCGGGCGCGGATCAGCGCCGTGGCTTCCTGAATCGCGCCGCCAAGTGGTTTGTCGCACAGAACGTCGCAGTTGTGACCAAGCGCGACGATACTCTGCGGCACGTGATAGTGAATCGGTGATGCAATGACAACCAGGTCAGCTGTGCACCCAGCGTCGAACAATTCTTCCAGCGCCGAAAACATTGGTACGTCGCGCTTGGAGAACTCCTGCGCTGCACGCGAGCGGTGTGGATATGGATCTACCGCGCCGGTTAACCGGACTGTTCCCGAAGGTAGACGGTCCAGCGCCGAGACGTATTCGGCGCCATAGCCGCCGATGCCGACCATGACGACACTGACCTGGGCCATCACGCCATTCCCAGTTCGGTGACAATCGCCTTCAGGGCCACGATGTTCCGACTCATCCGATCTTCGCAAATCTCTGGCCAGTGTGCGCGATCGGTGGGAACGCACACCGCAGATTGCATGGCGTGTCGGGCGAGCGCCTCCAAGTCAGCCATCTCATCGGCCGCTAAATCTGGAAACTTCGCTAGAAAACACTCGTCCCTTGTCTCCAGAACGAACGTTCCACCATGATCTTCAACCGAAAGATGGACCGGCCGACCACTGTCGGCCAACCGCCGGATGATGCCAGGTAAATTAACTACGCCGTCGCCCACCGCTGTGGGAAAGGTTTCGAACCCGTTGGAGACCGCTCTTAAGCCCCCGTCCTTGACGTGCGTCGCAACAACCCACGGAAGAATTCGCTCGGTGGCCCGGATAGGGTCTTCAAGCATTGTCAGCACGTTCATCGTGTCGAGAACGACACCCAGCCAGTCGCCCGGGTCTGCGTCGCACATTTCGAACAGTCGGAGCAGCTCGTGTGTGGTGAATTCGAAGTGCAACTCAATCGCCAGAACAACGCCGTGATCACGCAGCATTGCCCGTTGCGCCAAAAGCGCAGTTCCCGTATCCCGGAGGAGCGTCTCGGTGGACGGCGCCGCATCGTGCCAGCGCATCTGGCCACCCGAGCAGGAGCGGACGACCGCCGCTCCCAACCGCGCCGCCTGGGCCGCAACGGCTCGATTCGCCGCGAACAGGTCTCGGTGCCCCCAAGTCGTCATGTCGCGCGGAATGTGCTCCGCGCCACCCCATTCGAGATACAGGCGCTCCGATTCGGCAAATGCCCGGAGATCGTCGAGATACGAAGGGTCAACCCGACGTTGCCATGCTGAATCGAGCCCCGAAAACTGCACACCCTGGGCTCCATGGTCGACAGCCCACTGCAAAAGTGCCATTGGAGAAAGGTGAAGCGGATTCAGGCCGTATTGCTCGATGCCAATCTTAAAGGCCTGGCGGCATCCACCAGGGACGTCGGCCGATCGACTAGACGACACTCTGGAATCTTTCGACACAGATGCGCAAGACCTCGTCCGGATCGCGTCGCCACCAGTTCTTCGCCGAGAAGATTTCTATTTCGCAGCACCCGTTGTATCCGGCCGCCTCGACAGCCCCACGGACCCGCCGAAGGTCGATGATGCCATCGCCCGGCATCCCGCGATCCGTGAGCAGATCCTCGGTGGGCACGAGCCAATCGCACACGTGGTACGCAAAAATTCGCCCCGCTTGACCAGCTCGCCGAATCTGGCGCTCGAGATCAGCATCCCACCACACATGGTAGGTGTCGATGGCTACGCCGACACCCGCACCCAACACGTCGCACAAATCGAGCGCTTCTCGCAGGGTGTTAACACACCCGCGGTCGGCTGCGTACATCGGATGTAGGGGTTCAATGGCAAGCCGCATCCCCTGTACACGAGCATGGTCCAAGAGTTTCGCAATCCCTTCCGCGACGCGCCGCCGCGCCTCAGGCAAGTCACGGGACCCAGCCATCAGGCCTCCGACGACAAGGACGAGACATTCTGCGCCCAGCGCCGTCGCTTCATCTACCGCGCGTCGGTTGTCGTCAAGATTTAGGTGATCATCAACCGTGAAGAGCCCTCCGCGGCACAGAGACGACACGCGGAGACCCTCGTCGCTGATCCTCTTTACCGCCTCCGTAACCCCGAGAACATGAAGCTGGTCGCGCCACGGCGCAATACCACCAATTCCATGGCGCACACAGCCCTCGATCGCCTCGCCGAGCCCCCATTGCTCTCGGATCGTCGCCGTGTTCAGCGACAGCAGTCTCGTATCGCGAGAAAGATCACGCATCAGGTATTAATCCCCTGCAGCTGACACAGGGACCGCATCCGATCAGCGGCCAGTTCGGGGTCGCGCAACAATCTCGCGGCCGCAGCCAGACGGAACACCTCCGCCAAGTGCGGCAGTGACCGCTTGGCTTCCTGGCCATCGAGCATTGCGAAGTGGTCATGATGTCCGTTCAGCCAGGACATAAAGACGACGCCAGTCTTGTAAAACTGAGTCGGCGCACTGAAGATATGGCGGCTGAGCGGTATACACGGCACAAGAACTGCGTCGAAACGTTCGCGGCGGCCCAGGGCGAGCTCATGCAGTGCGGCACCGGCCGCCGGTGCGATCGCATCAAAAATCCCGAGGAGCGCATCAGAGTACCCCGAGTCGTCGCCACCAATGAGCTCGACGAAATCAAAATCATCACCCGTGTACATCCGCACACCGGATGGTAGCCGTCGGCGCATCGCGACCTCCTTCGACTTGTCGAGCAATGAAATCTTAATGCCATCGATACGCGCCGCATGCGAACTGAGCAACGACAGCACGACATCCATCGCGTCATCAACATCATCATGACCCCAATACCCTTCTAAGGCTGCATCGAACGTCGGTCCCAGCCAATGGATGATGACGGGCCGTTGGACTTGCCTCAACAGGCGGTCATAGATGGTGACGTAATCGTTAGGAGTTCGCGCCGCCGCGCAAAGTGCACGACTCGCCATCAGAATGACCTGACCGTTATGCGCTTCGACCCAGGACATCTGTTCTTCGTAGGCCCGGATTACATCATCAAGCGTCACGCCAGCCGACGGCTCGAGTTGATCGGTCCCGCATCCGCAGGCAACCAGCCCGTCGGTCCGCGTACGGCTCGCCTGCAGAGTCCGTCGAATTAATTCGCGCGCCTGCGGCCACAACAGCCCTGCACCACGTTGCGCTGTATCCATCGCCTCGGCAACCCCGAGATGGCAATCCCACAAATGCTCTCGGAACTGAAGCGTCGCATCCCAATCAATCTCAGCCGGATGACCCGGACGACCAACAACGTGCGCGGCGGCATACGCGACCCGGTTTCGTGCATTACCGGCTGGTTGAATCGGCGTGGTCGCGGGCAGCTCAAACGGCTCAAGGCTACCGTCGGCGACCGGAAGCGTGATCATCGGCATATCACGATTTCACGCTGTCCACGTCGACCCACGCTCGCCGGCGCCAGCTCTCGATCGCCGCTTCGGCCAACTGGACACCCTTGAAACCCTCTCTCAGTGTGTAAACCCATGGTGCGTCATCATGCAGGTGCCGGATGAACTGCTCCCACTGGGCTCGGAAACCATTCGGATACGACCGGTTGGGCTGATACGGAGTCCACTGGTCGCGAAACGCCAACCGTTGCGGCTCGTCAGGATTCCAGACCGGGCGTGGTGTATCGTCGTGGGACTGCGTCCGACACCAGTTTAGCCCGGCCACGGCCGACCCATCGGTGCCGTCAATCTGAAACACCGCAAGGTCGTCCCTGTTCACCCGGGTACACCAGCTGCTATTCACCTGGGCGACCACGCCACCGTCCAGACTCATCACCGCATACGCTGCGTCCTCGACATCGACCTCGTAGGCGTTACCCTGCTCGTCCCACCGCCGATCAACGTGCGTCGCACCTAGGCATACGATCGACCGCACAGGCGCCACGATGTGATCAAGCACGTACCGCCAGTGCGCCATCATGTCGAAAATAATCCCGCCACCATCCCGCTTCCGATAGTTCCAGCTCGGTCGATTGCTGGGTGAGTCATCTCCAGCAAACACCCAATAGCCAAAATCGATTCGCACGGACAGGATGCGACCGAAAAAGCCCTCGCCTTTCAACTGCGCGAGCTTAATCAGACCCGGCAAGAAAAGTTTATCCATCACGACACCTGCCTTAACCTTGGCCTGGGCGGCTCGGTCACAGAGTTTGCGCGCGCCTGCGACGGTACTGGCCACCGGTTTTTCGCAGTAGACATGCTTACCTGCTGCGATCGCCTGCCCCAGCAACTCTGGTCGCATCGCCGTGGACCCAGCATCAAAAAACAGCGTGTGTTCCGGTGACCGAATAGCTAGATCGTAGTCGGTCGTGTACGAGTGGATACCAGTCTCGGCAGCAATTGAGGCTAGCTTCGCGTCGTCGCGGCCGAGTAACAACGGATCCGGTAATATCCGATCTCCATTACCCAGAAGCACCCCGCCAACTTCTCGGATGTTCATCACCGAGCGTTTTAGGTGCTGGTTTAGGCCCATCCGGCCAGTAACGCCATGCATCACGATGCCCAATCGATATGTCGCCATCCGCGCAACTATAACAAGGCTCGCCCCCAGAGCCGACCAGGCTATAATTCCAGCCTTATCAACAACGGAGGTGACATGGCGGACTACACCTACGACGAGCTAAAAAAGAAGACTGTGGCGGAAATGCGCGCTATCGCTAAGGGGCTGGACCGGGAGGCGGTCAAGGGCTATTCGCAACTGAACAAAGAACACCTCCTTCCGCTCCTCTGCAAAGCTCTGGGCATCGAGGCGCACCAGCATCATGAACTCAAGGATGATTTTGATAAATCAGCGATTAAAGCGAAAATGCGCGAGTTGAAGGCAGCACGGACGGCCGCGCTCGAAGCACATGATAAGGTCCAGCTGAAGGCTGTTCGCCGCCATCTGCACTCACTGAATCATCAGATCCGCGCACATCTTGGATAGAAACCGAGGTAACTCTCACCCCAGAGGAGTTCCGCGTGGCACGGAAGGCAGCGACTGACTTTTCCCCCGAGCTACTGAGTCTCTACGATCGCTACATACACGGTTTTATCACCCGCCGTGATTTCCTAGATCGTGCGACGAAGTTTGCCGGAGGCAGCGTCACGATAGCTGCGCTCTTGGAGCACCTTCGCCCGAAATATGTCGAGGCTCAGCAGATCACCGGTAACGACCCCAGACTCCAAACGGAGTATCTTGACTATTCATCGCCAAACGGCGCTGGGACAATGCGCGGTTACCTCGCTCGCCCGATGCAGAAGCGTGGCCCCTTGCCTGGCGTGATCGTGATCCACGAGAATCGCGGCCTCAATCCTCATATCGAGGATGTCGGGCGGCGGGTAGCCTTGGCGGGCTATATCGCCTTCGCACCCGATGCCTTAGCACCCCTCGGCGGGTATCCCGGCAACGATGACGACGGTCGAACGCTGCAGCAACAGCGCGACCGAGAGGAAATGGTGGAAGACTTCGTTGCCGCCGTGGCTTTCCTGGAGTCACACGAGGCCTGCAACGGTACGGTTGGCGCGGTCGGCTTCTGCTTCGGAGGAAGCATGGCTAATACACTCGCCGTCAGGATTCCCCATCTTGCGGCTGCCGTGCCGTTCTACGGCGGCCAGCCTGACGTCCTTGACGTGCCGAAGATTCAAGCGCCACTGCTGTTGCATTACGCCGGGCTCGACGAACGGGTTAACGCGGGTTGGCCGAACTATGAGACGGCGTTACAAGCAAACGACAAGACTTATACAGCGCACGTCTATAGGGGCACCAATCACGGCTTCCACAACGACACGACCCCCCGATATGACGAAGCTGCCGCTGGGCTGGCCTGGAAGCGGACAATCGAATTCTTCAACCAGACACTGCGCTGAGCTGTGCGCCCATTGGTTCATAACCGTCCCGAGGAGGAAGACCATGCCTGCCATCACAAAGCGTCTGATTGTGATCACGTTCGTCGCCATGGCCCCTCTCACTCTTGGGGCTCTGGTCGCACACCAGACTAATCCCGTCCATGCGCACATCGGTCATGTAATGGACGGTTTCCGGAACACGCCCAACGGCCAAGGATTACTGCCCACGGCGATCGCAGAAGCCCAAATCGCCGCCCAGCATGCGACCCTAGTCGCTGGGAACACCGACAACCTAGAAGCGATGCAGCGACACGCCGGACACGTCCTTCATGCGGTCGATCCGACCGAAATGCCCAGTGGTCCCGGCTTGGGGTACGGGGTCAAGCCGGCCGCCGTCGGTGCAGCACGCCATATTCGCCTAGCCGCCAACAGTGAAGGTGCCTCTAGTAACGTCGCAACGCACGCCCAGCACGCTGAGACGTCGGCCAATAACTCGGTAGAGCGCGCCGATGCGTTAATCGCTCTTGCCAAGGAGATTCAAGAAGCCACGACGGTGGCCACCGCAGCCGACGCCGCCGAGCGACTGAGCACGTTGGCTGCTCAACTCATTGCTGGTCATGATGCCAATACCGACGGGCGCATCGGTTGGCAGGAACACGAGGGTGGTTTGCAGCAAGCCGAGCAACACGCCAATCTCATGAAGAAGGGTGAGGGACTACCATAACCCTCCGCTAATCACGTTTTTCAGAACCGCCTGACAACAAAGAGGCTCCCATGGACGCACGTTTGCTACCAACCCTTCTCGTGCTGGCGCTGACAGCGTCTAACTCGGCTATCGCGCAAATCCCGGACACGGTCTGGCTCGACGAACTCACGTGGACCGAAGTCCGAGCAAAGATCGACGGCGGTACAACAACCGTCATCGTGGCAACGGCCGGCACCGAACAGAACGGCCCGCACATGGTCCTTGGCAAACACAAGTTCATCGTCGCCTCGGCGGCCGAACGGATCGGCCGGCGGCTTGGTAACGCGCTGGTGGCCCCCCTCGTGACCTACGTGCCCGAAGGCAACCTGAATCCGCCTTCCGGTCATATGCGCTATGCGGGCGCGATCACCCTACCTAACGAGCACTTCATGAAGCTGTTGGAGTTCGCCGCGCGCAGCCTAGCTGTGCATGGCTTCACAGACATCGTGTTCATCGGCGACAGCGGAGGTAATCAGCGCGGCATGGAAGAGGTGTCGACATTACTCAACGTGGAATGGGCAACTAAAGCAGCACGGGTTCATTTCATCAGTGACTACTACTCAAACAACGGATTCCGGCAATGGTTGGAGTTGCAGGGAGAAACCGCCGACAGCATCGGCCGTCACGCCGGGATCAGCGATACGTCACAACTTCTAGCCATAGCACCGCAGCACATCCGGCTCGACAAGCTGGCCCGTCAGGGCGGCTTCGAGGGTAGCGGCGTCTCGGGAGACCCGACCCGTGCCTCAGCCGAGTATGGCCACAAAGGGCTCGCGTTAAAGGTCGAGGCGGCCGTCAAGCAAATCACCGCATTGATCGCCGCACGATAGTCGTTGACCCGGTCCGGCATCACAAGAATCAGCGGCGCCACTTACCCCTAGGGCCTTTCCAACGCGACCATCCTGAAATGCGCACAACGCATTAATTTACCGAAACAGTCCCGGACACTTTGATACGTCCTGGCCGTAATTCTCGCGCCAACCGGTATAATGCCAGCCTTGATTCGCTGCGTAGCCCGCTCAGCAGTAGGAGGTCCGTATGGCTGCAACGACACGACGTTTTCCTTGCCATCTCCTAACCCTTTCGCTACTCGGAATCGTCACACTCGGCCTGCCGACCGTCGCCGGCGCCCAAAAGTCGATTATTGTCCAAACGAACGCGGCCGGTGACAACGTGCACCTCATCGACCCGGTCTCCAACACCATCGTTGGTGAAATTTCCGGCATCGAGGTCAACCATGGTGCGGCGGCCGCGCCGGATGGTAGCCGCTTCTACGTCAGCAACGAAGTCGACCATACGCTTGATGCGGTCGATGCACGGACACTGGACATCACGCACAAAGTACCGCTCAGTGGCCGCCCCAACAACGTCGCTATCCGTGGCGATGGTCGGCGCGTCTATGTGGCTATCGTTTCGTCGCCGGGTGCAGTCGACGTGATCGACACGGTATCGATGGAGCGGGTGAAGAGAATCGCCACGGCGGGCGGCGTCCACAATACGTTCATGACCCCAGACAGTAAATACGTCGTCGCCGGGTCCATCGCAGGCCGCAATCTCACTGTGATCGACGCCGAGAGCGAAGTCGCACTCTGGACTCTGTTTTTCAATGCGGGCGTCCGCCCGATGTCATTCGAAACGCATCCGGACGGGTCAACTAAACGAATCTTTGTCCAACTTTCTAACTTCCATGGATTTGCAGTCGTCAATTTCGATGAGCGGCGAGAAGAACTGAACCGAATAGAACTGCCCGAGATCCCCGAAGTGGAGCGGCACACCGAATTCCTCCAGGGATCCCCATCACACGGCCAAGGTGTCGCGCCTGACGGCAAGACGCTGTGGCTCTGCAGTAAAGTGAACAGCCACGTCTACGCCTACTCATTACCCGATCTGAAGTATCTCGGCGGCGTCCACGTCGGCAGCCATCCGGACTGGCTCACGTTTTCACCTGACAGTAAGTACGTCTATGTGGCCAATGCCGGTTCGAACTCTACGTCGGTCGTCAACGTGGAGACGCTCAAAGAGGTCGTGCAGATTCCTGTCGGGCAAGTACCGAAACGTGTTATCACCGCGGTTGTCCCGGAAGCGACTGTCGCTGGGTGGAAAACCGCCACCGCCACATCCCGGGCATCGACTAGCCGTGAAGCGCTCGACTACGAATTCTTCAGGGAACAGGTGGAACCGATCTTCGTTCACAAGCGTGAAGGGCGCGCCCGCTGTGTCGTCTGTCATGCGACCAGAACGCGCTTTAGGCTTCAAGCGTCACCACCGGAGGGCGCCACCTGGACCGCCGAACAGTCCAGGCGGAATTTTGAAACTGCACGACGGATGGTCGTGCCCGGCGACCCACTGGGCAGCCGGCTCTTGCAACTACCACTCGCGGAAGAGGCTGGCGGCAACTCGTTCCACCCGGGTGGTAAGCACTGGACGTCACAGACGGACCCCGAATGGCAGACGATCGCAAGCTGGATCCGCGGGAGCCGCGACTAGGCAGCACCTCGCCCTAGATCGAGCTACTGCTTGTTATACGAGAGGCCCGCTTCCTGAGCCTTCTCGATCGCGATCACCATCGCCGGCACGATGGTCACTCCCGGCAGCAGGTTCGCTCGGAGCGCCGCCTCGATATCAGCCGCCATCCCTTTGCCCCGCGCTTCCAGTTCGAACACCCATGAATTAAGAGCGTTGTTGCACAAAATAAACTTTGTGCCCATATCCTGAAGCTTCTCAATCCCGACCAGGGGCATAGCAGCCTCAAGCGCACCAAAATTAGGAGCCTGCAACCCCCTTGCGAGAAGAATCGAATCGTCCGAGGTCGGGCGATTGAACACGTTCCTCGTGTATGGTTGGCCCTCCGAATCTTCTAGGCCCGCGTACTCACCTACCTTGTACTTGGACCAGATTTCGTCGTTAAATCCCATGAAAATACTCGACGCTGGACCCCCGCCGTAAAAGGTCCCCACGGTGCCTACCCGCTCATTGCCCACTCCGTAGGCCGAAGCATAGGTGCTGATGTAGTTGAAGATGTGCACCAGTGGAAAGCCCTGCTTGTGGTTCGGAAAGTCAAAGAAGCACTTGTGACTGCCCGACACTTCGCCGATCCAGTCCTCGTGACTCTGTTGCGCGGCCGCCACATCCCTCTCCCTCCAGGGGAGACCAGCCACGACGGCCGTTACCGCCACCTGACCCAGAAAACCGCGGCGGGGGGTTAGTTTGTTGGAACTCATGGAAGTCCTCCAGGTAATGCTGTCACCTCGTACCGGTTAGCACCCTCGCCATGCCGGATACGCCTTGAATATTTATGGACAATCGGCGCCAATTATCACACACCCTTACCAGTAGGACCTCTAGCGCTTCTACTTGACACGAACACCGCTAGCACCGACACTCAGGGTTTCAAGCAGCCGGTCGATGACGACCGGCCTGCCGAACGAAGGGGGCCTCTATGTCACTGTCACGTCGCGCGTTCGTTCGTTCCCTTGGGGTCGGTGGCGCAGGCGCGCTATCTAGCACTTGGGTCGTCGGTCGAAACCACGAAGCTCTGGCCTGGGGACCGGACCCACTTGAAGCGGCCCGGCAGGCATCGACCCAGCAGGACGTGATCAGAATCAGCGGGAACGAAAACGCCCGCGGTCCCGGTAAGGCCGCCCTCGACGCCCTGCACAATGTTATTAGCGGAAAAGTCGGGCGTTACGGCCGTAACGTGGCACGCGACGACCTCCCGAAGGCCATTGCCCGACGCGTGGGCCATGGGCTGACGGCGGAGAATATTCTGACGTCAACGGGCTCGAGCTTTATTCTGGCTGCTGGGGTGCGCGCCTACGTTTCGGAGAGTAAGCCGCTCGTCAACGGGTCCCCCTCTTACGGGGCCCCGAATCGAACCGCCCGAACGATCGGTGCCAGTGTGCGTGAGATACCGGTCGATGCCAACCTAAAACTCGATCTGGACGGGATGGCCGAGGCCGCCAACGGCGCGGGGCTGGTCTTCCTTTGCAATCCGAATAACCCAACGGCCACTACGCATTCGCTAGACAATGTCTCGGCGTTCATTCGCCGGGTCAAGTCGAACTCACCGGACACGGCGATCCTTGTCGACGAGGCCTACATCGAGTATGCGACCGACACGACCGTCGAGACAGCTGCTGCCCAGGCACTGGAATACGACGATGTCTTCATCGCAAGAACGTTCTCGAAGGCCTACGGCATGGCTGGGTTGCGGCTCGGCTATGCGGCCGGCCGACCGGCCACCCTCGCGAAACTCAATGCCGCCTGGGGCTTAGGCGATTTAAACATCCTGACAGCAACCGCTGCCATCGCGTCACTGAACGAACCCGATCACATGGTGGCTGAACGCGAGGAGAACAGTCGGATCCGAGAGTTCACGATCGATGCTTTCAGGGAAATGGGCTACGAGGCGTCAGACTCGCAAACCAACTTCCTGTTTGTGAACGTCCGTCAGCCCGCGGCGGAGTTCCGCGATGCCGCCCGCGAACAGGGCGTCATGGTGGGACGCGACTTCCCGCCGATGGAACAGACACATGCGCGCATCTCGCTTGGGACGATGGAGGAAATGGAGCGGGCCATGGAGGTCTTCAGAAAAATCCTCGAGACCTAGGCCTGAGCCGCACTCGCCGGACCATTCCCAGGGGCGCGCCGGCCCAGCCGGCCCGCCCCTTTTCTCTAGTGCCATACCCAGGCACCCTGTAGCACTTGGGGCGTAGCCACGTCTGGTGTATAACGAACACGCAACTCCCTAATGGACGTCTCGCGACGAAGCTTCCTGAAGGCGTCGGCCGGAAGCGGGCTCATCCTGAGCGCGCTGGGATTCGACCTGCGCCCCGCCTATGCCGCGGTTCGCCAACTCAAGATTCGGAACGCCAGGGAATATCGTACGGTCTGCCCCTACTGCGCCGTCGGCTGCGGCACAATCGCCTATGTCCACGGTAGCGGTGGCCTCAACACGACGCCGACTGTTATCCACGTTGAAGGCGACCCCGACAACCCAATTAACGGCGGCACGCTTTGCCCTAAGGGCGCCTCACAGATGCAGCTCGCCATCAGTCCGCGGCTTCGGAAATCACCGATGTTCCGCGACGCGCGATCCTCGGAGTGGCGCGAGATCTCCTGGGACGACGCGATGAACTGGTTCGCGCGAAAGTTCAAGGAAGCGCGGGACGCCAGCTTCGTCGAGCGCGACGAGGCGGGCCGGACCGTCAATCGATGCGAGGGGCTCGCCTGGGTCGGCAGCGCGACCGTCAACAATGAGGATGCCTATCTCATCACGAAGACGATGCGCGCCATGGGCCTTGTCTACATCGACCATCAGGCTCGGATATGACACAGCCCTACGGTGGCCAGTCTGGCCGCCACGTTTGGACGGGGCGCAATGACCAACCACTGGAAGGACATCAAGAACGCCGACGTTGTGTTGGTGATGGGTGCTAATCCAGCCGAGAACCATCCCTGCGGGTTCAAGTGGGCACTCGAAGCGCGTAATACCCGACGAGCCCAGTTAGTAACCATTGATCCCCGCTTTACCCGGACCTCAGCCGTCGCCGACGAACATTTGCAGATTCGTCCGGGGTCTGACATCGCATTGTTAGGCGGCCTCGTCAGGTACATCCTGACGAACAACCTACACCACGCCGACTACGTCCGTGCGCACACCAACGCGTCGTTTATCATCGGCGAGCGATTCTCCTTTGAAGATGGTCTGTTCTCTGGATTCGATGAAGCCACCAGCCAGTACGACGCCAGCACGTGGGAATACGACCGCGCTCCCGATGGCTACGTTCGTCGCGATGTGACGCTCGAACACCCGCGGTCAGTCTTCCAACTTCTAAAACAACACTACGATCGGTATACACCGGAACGTGTCGCCCAAATCACCGGATGCTCTGAAGAAGATTTTCTCCGAATCGCCAAGATTGTCTGCTCGACCGGCACGGCCGACCGGGTCGGAACGATCATGTATGCCGTGGGCTGGACGATGCACACGGTTGGTACCCAGATTATCCGAACAGCAGCGATTGTACAACTGCTCCTGGGCAACATAGGACGGCCGGGCGGCGGTATCAACGCGCTGCGCGGTCACGCCAACGTACAAGGCGCAACTGACCACGCGATCGTCGCCGGCATCCTACCAGGGTATTTAAGGGTTCCGCAGCCGTCCCAGACATCGCTTGCGTCCCACCTTGAGGCCTCGACACCTCAGCCGCTTGTTCGCGACACCGCGAACTATTGGGGGAACTACCCCAAGTTCTTCGTCTCGCAACTCAAAGCGTGGTTCGGTGACCGCGCGCAACCCGACAACGAGTTCGGCTATCACTACCTCGGCAAGATGGAGGAAGACGCGACCTGGCTGTCGATCTGGGACCAGGCCCACCAGGGCAAACTTGAAGGCTTTATTGCTTTGGGCTTCAATTCGCTGCTCGCCGGTCCAAACGTCTCGCGCCTACTCGAGGCAATGGCCAAATTGAAATGGAAAGTCGTCATCGACCCGTTCATGATGGACAGCGCAGAGTTCTGGAAGGCACCCGGTATGAAGCCGTCGGAGATCGACACTGAGGTGCTCTATCTGCCGACCACGCATTGGATCGAACGCGACGGTTCGTTCACGAACAGTGGACGCTGGGCACAGTGGAAGGAGAAAGCGATCGACGCGCCGATCGGCGTTCGGTCGGACACCTGGATTCTCTCAGAACTTTTCTGGCGCGTGAAAGAACTCTACATCGCCGAGGGCGGTGCCTACGACGAGCCAATCCAGTCGTTAACGTGGAACTACCTCAACCCGCGTGAGCCGACCATGACTGAACTGGCACAAGAGATTAACGGCTCAGACCTCACCAGTGGGCGGCGTTTATCCTCGTTCGGAGAATTGAAAGAGGACGGCTCGACCGCCTCGGGCAACTGGCTTTACTCTGGCAGTTATCCCGAAGCAGGGAACCAGATGGCTCGCCGGGCGACCGAGGATCCGACCGGCCTTGGCATGCATCACGGTTGGGCCTGGAGCTGGCCACTCAATCGCCGCGTGCTCTACAACCGAGCATCCGCCGACCAAGACGGCGCCCCGTGGGACGGCACACGATCCGGTATCGCCTGGAACGGCCGCGAATGGATCGGAGACGTGCCGGACTACGGCCGCACAACTCCGCCAGGCGCGATGGGCGCATTTATCATGACCGAAGAAGGCGTGGCTAGGCTGTTCAGTCCGCTGCTCAAAGACGGCCCAATCCCAGAGCACTACGAACCCGTTGAAAGCCCGACGGTGAACGTTCTGCACGAGCGGGTACCGATCAATCCGGTGCTACGCTGGTACGATGGCATCCGTGAGACCCTCGCACAAGAAAACGATCGCCATGCGTACCCCTATCCGTGCACCATCTACCGTGTTGTCGAGCGCGAGCACTTCGTGACGAGTAACGTGCCCTATCTCGTCGAGGCCATGCCAGATTTTTTCGTTGAGGTGCCCGAGGGCCTCGCGGCCGAGAAGGGAATCGAAAACGGCGGACAGGTGAGGGTCTGGTCGCGGCGGGGAGAGGTCCAGGGTACGGCTATCGTGACGAAGCGAATCGGCCCGCTTACGGTGAATGGTCGGACGGTCTGGACAATCGGTGTGCCGGTACACTGGGGCTTCGTCGGTATCACGCAAGGCTCGATGGCCAATGAATTGACGCCGTTCATCGGTGATGCCAACACGGGCTGTCCGGAATTCAAGGCGTTTCTGGTGAATGTCGAAGCAGTGGAAAAGCGAGGTTAGCGTGCGTCATGAACTCAATGTTCGAACGGCTCTAACACAGGCCATGCCGCGCCGGTGCCCGGTCCAAACGCAGCGACTAGCAGAGGGCCTCATGGCGAGTGGGGGGCCGGCTAGCCAGCACCACCCACCTGTAATCTCAGCTTGGTCCGCACTCTTAGGAGTTGGTGAAGTATGAGCACATTGTCGATAAAGCGTATTTCGGCAACCGCCTCGCCGGCCCCAGGAATTCGGTCGACCCCCGAGTACGCGAAACTCGTCGACATTTCGAGCTGCATCGGCTGCAAAGGGTGTGAGGTCGCCTGCAAGGAGTGGAACGACCTGAAGGTCGAACCGACCGCCAACTTCGGAAGCTATCAGAGCCATAAGGATCTTTCCGCCCACACTTGGCTACTGATGCGGTTCGACGAGGTTGAGATGAGCGGGCGGGTGCAGTGGTTGATTAAGAAGGACGCGTGTCTCCACTGCGAAGACCCTGGCTGCCTGTCCGCCTGCCCCGCACCAGGTGCCATCGTCCAGTACGAGAATGGCATAGTCGACATTAACCACGAGCACTGCATCGGCTGCCAGTTCTGTGTAACCGGCTGTCCATTTGATATCCCGCGCTTCGACAAGGAAACGAAGAAGGTCTACAAGTGCAACATGTGCGTCGACCGTGTCGAAGCCGGCCTCGAACCAGCGTGCGTCAAAACCTGCCCCACCCACGCCATTTCGTGGGGCAGCAAGGAAGACATGCTGTCGCTAGCCGAACACAAGGTTGATTTACTCAAGGACCGCGGATTCGAGAACCCGGTGACCTACAATCCTGCTGGCGTCGGCGGCACGCACATGATGTATGTTGTCCCGCACGGTAATCACCTGGCAGACTACCGGCTGCCCGCGAACCCGACGGCTAGCCCGCTGCCGCTTACCGGACTGGGAGTCCTAAAACGAATCGGCGCCTACTTGCTGGGGGTTGGCGTCCTGTCGAGCCTTGTGCATTACCTGACCATCGGACCACAGGCCGCCGAGGACCTCCACCCCCATGACCACTGAGCCCGCCGCGCTGATTCATCGCTTCAACGCCGCGCAACGACTCATTCATTGGGCCGTCGGAATAAGCTTCACGGTGCTTTTCCTGACCGGCCTCGCGTTCTCGTATCCGTCCCTGTTCTGGCTAACCAATCTTCTTGGCGGCGGACCCACTGCCCGAGCGCTGCACCCCTGGGTGGGTCTGGTTTTCAGTATCTCGATGGCAGCAACATTCAGCATGTGGATGCGCGAAATGTCCCTTGACGCGACTGACTGGCATTGGCTACGGGCGATCCGGGCCTACGCCCAGCATCAGACGGCGGACGTGCCGCCGGCGGGAAAGTACAACGGCGGACAGAAACTGTTTTTCTGGGCCCAGACCGTACTCGGTGTGGTGCTCCTGATTAGTGGACTCGCGCTGTGGTTCCCGAACACCGTTGCCAACGTGGTCCCAACCGCATCGACCCTGCTCGCCTCAATGCGTCTCGTACACTACGCAGCCACGCTCGCCGGAGGCCTCCTGCTGACGATGCATGTCTACCTCGGGCTCTTCGCGTTTCCTGGCACGGCGCGAGGGATGATCGACGGCAAGGTAACACGTGCCTGGGCCACCATGCACCATTCGGCGTGGGAGCCAGCCACGGACGCCACACGCGTCCCCAAGGATGACGATCGGCGCTGAACGTAGCCATCCGTCGTGGCACGCACGCCGAACACGTGCGTTGGCCCTCAAAGCCGAGCGTCCTCACGCCACCGACTTGCTCGGCGGCTATCTCGGTGTACTCGATCAGCAGGAACGCCTATACGCCATTTCAAGAGACGGACACTGGCCTGACCTGCGAAACGCTGAAGGCGACGCACGGCCAATGTTAAGGTTGGAGCGGCTGCCCTACGAATCACTCGCTAGGACTTTCGGCGAATTCGTCCGTGAGCTTCGTCAGGTCATGCCAGACACGCTTGCACCAGCCGTCGCGACACTCGACGCGGCCCATGCTGGTCTGAGTGCCGACCTGCTGCGTGACGCCGCCGCGCGTCGGCCCCTAAGCCTTCGCGCCGAAAGTCTTCGGACCGATGCCGCTACGCTGGAATTCTTCTGCCGGGCGTTCCTCCAGCCAATTGCCGAAGCCCTAGCCCACAGTTACGCCGAACCCACGAGCAAGCGGACTGACGCGACCTGCCCGCTGTGCGGCTGGCCACCGCAGTTTGCCCTACTCCAGGACGAACCCGAGGTCCAAGGACGTCGATCACTCGTCTGTGCCCTCTGCTCGGTCGAGTGGACCTTCGCACGATCGGTCTGTGTCAACTGCCGGGAGGATGAAGCAGAGCGCCTGGACTATCACGTGGCCGACAGCGTGCCTCATGTGCGGATCGAGGCCTGTACCTCGTGCCGCACCTACCTCAAAATCATCGACCTGCGTGCGGAAGGTACCTTGGCACCGGTCGTTGATGAGATCGCGTCGGTCGAGTTGGACCTTTGGTGCGATGAACAGGGGCTCACCAAGCTTCAACGTAATCTGTTGGGCATGTAGCGAGGCCGCCTGCCACACCCTGGTCAGACGGGCGCAACGGCGTGAATCGTTTTAATAACGTCGAGGTAGACGTGTCGGACGCGAACGATCGTGAACCCGGCGCGCGCAACGTTACCCTCGGTATCCCGGGTGAGTTCTGGCCCGCTGAATCGGGCGATTGGATTCATTAGATGCAGCAGGAGATTGAACGGAAAGTAGCGGCTGCCGGTATGTTCGAACATCCGCAGTTCGCCATCCGGCTTGAGCACCCCTCGAAGCGCCTGGAGACCTCTCACGGGGTCCGGGACCGAACAAAAGGTGCAGGATGTGTAGACTTGATCGAACGAACCAGGTGCAAAGCCCATCTCGTGCACGTCGAGTTGGCGTAACTCGAGGCGCCCGTGATAGGCCGTAGCTCGCAGCTGGGCCTTCGCCAGCATCCGTGCACTGATGTCAATGCCAACGATTTCTCTGTCCGGCGGGAAGCTGGGAATATCGAGACCGGTGCCCACTCCAACGAATAGCACCTTACCTTGCATGGCACCGAAGAATTCACGCTTCGCGGGTCCCCACCGTCTTTCGGCACCAAAAGACTGCACGAGGTCAAAACACGACGACGCGCGGTCCCACTTCTCCTGTGTATAAAAGTCCATCATGACCGATCGACACACAACCGAGCGTCGGCTACCCAGATGGCAATGTAGACCGTCGCGCCGATCGCCGCTCCGAGAATCGCGGCCGTCTCTATCGCGACAGCTCGCGTGGACGCGAGCATGCCGACCACCATACCCGTAAGCATGCCGGTAATCATCGCCGGCATGTGCAGTTCCATCATCCCGAAACACAATCCGAATGCGATGATGCCGCCGGCCGCAACAACCATGCCAAACAACATCCCCGCGAACATCGCCGCCGGCATCGGCCACCCCATGTCGACTGTGGCCATCACCGCGATACCCGACATAACTCCTACCGTCACGCTACAGCTAACATCGCCGATAATGAAATACGGTCGCGTTTCCATTGTCCACTCGTCAAGATGCCGGGTGCTGGCGGCACCCTCGGCCCCATGGTACAGTGACCGCCGGTTCGCTACCATGGCGAACGGTGTAAAGCTGCGCGGGAAGTGTTCCCTGGCAGCCACCAAGAATCCGAGGAGGTCGTGATGTATCGAGCCCACGTCGCAGGTGTTGTGCGTTTGGCGTTTGCGGTCACGCTGGTACTGCCCGTCACCTTAAACGCACAGCGAAATGGCCAGCCGGCAACCGATCAGCTCGGACAAGAGGACATCTGGGGAAATCCAACCTTCGTCGGTGGCGTGACCAACGGGGGCGCAGCCGGTCACAGCATTTGGTGACCGCCCCAGGGGGCGCTGGAGCGCGTCCATGGTCGGTTGTTCGTCGCGGGAAATGGCAATGGCCGTGTCGAAGTCTTCAACCTGAACGACGACGGAACCTTGGCTCAACCCACCGCGGCCTACATCCTCGGCAAACCGAGCGAGTACGCCCGTCGGTCGCACGCTGATGCCTGGAGCGAGAGCCAGACCGAGTTTCCCGGCGCGCTCGCGATCGAGCACACCCACCAACGACTGTTCCTTGTGGACAACACCACCGGGCAGAGTCTGCCAGGCCGGGGTAGCCAGATCATGGTGTTCGACATCCATCCGGACCGAATTAAGACGGGTGCGGATGTGCTGTTCGTCCTCGGTCAGCCCAACGCCAATACGAAGACGGCCGGCCTAGCTGCCAACCACGTTGCCCGGCGGCTCGGCGTAGCCGTCGATGAAGTCAATCAGCGACTGTTCGTCAGTGACGGATCAAATAATCGGATCCTCATCTTCGACATTTCGCCTGATCGCATCGCAACCGGCATGGACGCTTCAATCGTCCTCGGCCAGAAAGATTTCACGTCCCAGGAAGCTGGCCTAAACGCACGACGGCTGAGTCGACCCGGCTCACTGGCATTCTCCCCCACCGGTGAGCGTCTGTTTGTCTCAGACAGCGGAAACAATCGGGTGCTCGTCTTCGACGTCGCACCTGATCGACTGCAGACGTTCGCAGCAGCTATCGACGTCATGGGCCAACCCGATTTCGAGACGGCCTCGCCACGAACCGACATGCGCGGGTTCGCGACTGGGGGCCTCGCATACGACGATCGGACGGCTCGCCTCTTCATCGCCGAGCAGGTCTCGCGGATTGAGCACATGCGCATCGCCGTCTATGACGTCAGTCCGAGCGCATCTCTACGTGCGGCAGAACCGTTGGCGATCTTGGGTAAACCCGGTTTCGGCGCCTATGACCCAATCGTTTCGCGAGAGCAGTCCGTCTGGCCCCGGCTCGGCTCAGCATCAATCGATTCCGAACGCCAGTTGCTCGTCGCCACTGAGGGCTACCCAGGCGGAAACCGCGCCATTATCTGGGATATTTCGCCCGAGCGACTGCGTACCGGCATGCCTGCCGTCGAAGTGGTCGGGCATTTGGACGACGAAGGGCATACGGACTTTGAGCGACGCGCGGCCAACGATCGTGCCACGCCGAAGAATATCTATCCTCGTGATGTCGTTCTCGACCCGATTGACCATCGCTTGTTCGCGATCGACCAGTACAACAATCGTGTTGTCGTATGGCAACTCGATCGGCAGAACCGCGTAAAGGACCGGAACGCGCGTTGGGTTCTCGGCCAGCCTGACCTCTATTCCGGCGAACTCTATCCGATAGGACCCACCACGATTAAGATTCCGTTGGCCGTCACCTACGACGTCCATCACAAGCGCGTCTTCGTGAGTGACGGGTGGGGTAACCGGATCCTTGTTTTCGACGCCCATCCGGACCGAATGCGTAATGGGCCAGAAGCAATCGCAGTTCTCGGTCAGCCCAATTTCACGAGTATTACCCCAGCGACGACGGCGGTCGGAATCAACCTCGACACCCGAGTGGGCACCGGCATCACACCCACACGTCCTCGTGGCACTGGACTGGCCTACGACCCTGTACACGACCGACTGTTCGTCTCGGACGGGGGGAACCATCGCGTTCTAGGTTTCGACGTCGCACCCAACCGGCTCCGGAGCGGCATGCCAGCCTCGGTCGTGCTCGGACAGCCCGATTTCACAACCCGTGGCTCTAACTCGACGCTGACCGGCCTGTATCAGCCCGCCGCGCTACTTTACGAATCAAAGCAGCATCGGCTATTCGTCGCCGACGGCAACAACAACCGCGTCCTAGTGTTCGACGCCAGGCCGGATGCCCTCACGAATGGCGCCGAGCCAACGGTGGTCATCGGGCAGCCAGACTTCAACACGTTCGGTGCCGGGCGGTCCCAGAAGATCATTGATGGCCCAGACGGTCTGGCCTATGACTACGTCAACGACCGGCTGTTCCTGTCAGATCACGGGAGCGACCGCATCTTGCTGTTCGACGCGCATCCCGCACGCCTCGACAACGGTCCAGACGCCCAGCACGTCATCGGGCAACCCGATTTTGATACGCGAAGGCTCGGGCCGGTTCGCGCCAACGAACTCTGGGATCCGCGGGGCCTTACGTTTGACAGCGAGCATCAGCGGCTGTACGTCTCGCAGGGATTTGCCTCAAATATCATGATTCACGATATGGCGCGCTCGACTTACGAGAGCCTCCTCCCTGCGCAGGGAATCCAGAACTACCAATCCGCCAGTGCCGATACCGAACTCGTTACACAGCGCGGCTGGGCCGTCGCGACAGGCCCCTCAGCTCTTGGTGGAGGTGTCCTGATGCTGACCCACATAACAACGTTGTTCGACGAGCTCTCGCAGCGTGAAAGCCGGGTGCTCATCAGCGAAGCTGGATTGAGTGCGCCGCCGGTCACAGATCGCGCCACGGTCTTTACCGACGGTCGGGCTGGTCGGACTACTATCCTCAGCCTCTCTAATCCCAATAGTGAGCCTGTGACCGTGTCACTTGTGTTCCGGGACGCGGACGGGTCAGAAGTAAGTGATCGAATCGAACGTCAGATCGCCAGCAACGGAAGCACCGCTTGGCCGCTAGACGAACTTCAGGCCTCTGGACCTGGCTCCGTTGAACTGAGCGCCAACGCACCGCTGGCTCTGATAGCAACACGCGAAACCACAAACGACCGGAACGAGAAAATCGTCACCGCGACGCCAGTCGCCTACGGCCCGGGCGCGGGTGGCGGAGGAACTGTGGCCCTCCCACGCTACGAGTTCGGTCGCAATACGACAACTGAGATCGTCGTGGTGAACCCGAGCGATGACCCGTTAATCGGTCGCCTTAGCTTCTTCGCCTTCAGCGGCGAGCCGGTCACCCTCGGCGGCGCGAGCGAGGTGCCACTGGAGATTCCGGCACACGGAACCCACGTCTGGACCACCGACGGCTCAGGCGTTTCCATCGAGCAGGGCTTCGCAATGGTCGAAGCGTTCTCAGGGCATCCGCTAGCCAGCACCATCGTCAGTCTGACCAAGGGACGGACCCTAATCTCCGAACACACGACGGTTGGCAACAGTACGCAGGAGGCGTGGTTTCCAGTCGACACCTACCCAAGCGTGGTTCGTCACGGCCAAACAAACTTCCGCCTCACGCTGACTAACGCCACTGAAGGCACGGCCGACGTACGACTGCTCGTGTACGATGAAGATGGCAACTTGCTGAATCGCTCGTATCAAATCCTGCCGGCAGGCCGACAGGTGGAATTCTCACACGTCGATCTCACCAACCGTGGCAAATTCAGGGGCAGTATCCGCATCGCAAGCGATATTCCGATTGCGGTGAGTGCGGACCAGCGAACCCTCAACGTGCGGAACGAGACAATCGTAGCCACGGTGCCGTCCCTGACACGCACCTCTCGCGGACAAACCCTGGATGCGGTTGTGTTCCCTGTCTACGCAGACGGCCCCAACCAGGGCACCCAACTCTTTTTGTTGAATCGCGGCGATACGGAACGTGTGACGTTCCGTTTTCACGGGCCCACCGGCGAGGCCCTGAGCGCACTCCTCCGCTGAGACTGACCTGACGCGATGCCACCGATGGCCTACTACACTCCCGGCCTAGCCAGCGTTGCGAAGGCACCGGCGGCTGTCTGTATTTGAGTTCACGAAGAGACGTGAGCCTATGAAACCGCTGCACAGAGCCGCCACGTCAGTGGCGCTCGTCTCTTTGGTGGCCGTGGGCTGCGAGACGCCCCCGGCGCGCGTGGAACTGGCCATGAACGTGGAACGCCACGGCGCACAGGTCCGTATCGACGGAACGACGGATCTACTCGACGGCGCAATTCTGGCGTATGAAGTGCGCCACGAGGATTACGAGTACGACCCGGAAACCCCGATAGACATGCTTTTCATGGAAGGTCTGACGACGGCGTCGGATGGCCGGTTCGAAGTCGAGATCAATATTTCATCGTTCGAACCCGGTGAGATCGAAGTTTGGCTCGCCTTCCAGATGCACTTCATCAACAGCGACCGGAAGCAGCCGCGTCGGGTGATCAGTCAATTTGGCGAGCGCGGCGAGCGGCTCTTGGGCGCAAACGTGACCGACCACGGTGAGGACGGGAAGCGGGTGGAACTCAGCGATACAATCCACTGGTAGCCCAAACGCCACATTAATACTGAAGGAGCTTGAAATCATGCCCACCACGGGATGGGCCTGGCGCATGCTGGCGGCGGGCGCCCTGTTCGGTGTCGCTGCGTGTCAACCGATGGCTGATGTCCCATTAAACAAAGACGACCTCACTTCTGGCGCCGAGGGCGTCCGGTCTTTTCAAGATGACGTCGAATTTCTGAAGCGCCACATGGACCTCGTCATCCTTGGTGGGCCTGACGCCGGCTCACGGGTAGCGGTAGCACCCCGCTGGCAAGGCCGGGTCATGACCAGTACCTCCAACAGCGACGGCGGCATCGGGTACGGCTGGATCAACGAAGCGCTCATTGCGTCTGGTGAGCTGCAGCCTCACATCAACGCCATCGGGGGCGAAGACCGATTCTGGCTCGGACCGGAAGGCGGGCAGTTCTCGATCTTCTTCGCGGGCGGGGATCCGTTCGATCTCGATCACTGGCAGACACCACCGGCCATCGACACCGTTCCGTACGAGGTCGCGGTGCGCGATGACTCGCAGGTGGTGTTCACGCACCGCGTGACACTGACCAACTATTCGGACAGTAAGTTTGACCTCCGCATCGACCGAACGGTGCGCCTGGTCGAACCAAATAGTCTTGGCGTTGCCTTGCCGGCTTCGGTCCAAAGCGTGGGATATGAATCAGAAAATACCATCACCAACGTTGGCACGGCCGCCTGGACCCCCGATACAGGTCTGCTCTCGATCTGGGTCCTCGGGATGTTTAAGCACTCGGCAAAGACCACGGTCATCATCCCGTACCGGAACGGTTCCGGAGACGCATTGGGACCGGTCGTCAACGACGCCTACTTCGGTAGAGTGCCGGATGACCGGCTGAAAGTGTCGGATGGCGTACTCTTCTTTCTCGCCGACGGCGCCTACCGGAGCAAGATCGGCCTGAGCCCACGGCGAGCCCGCCCGGTGCTCGGCAGCTACGACGCTACCCGCCGACTACTCACGGTCATCCGGTACGACCTACCCGAGGGCAACACTGATTATGTCAACTCGATGTGGGAGCTTCAGGACAAACCGTATGCTGGTGATGCTATTAACAGCTACAACGACGGGCCGCCGTCAGCCGGAGCCGCCCCACTTGGGCCGTTTTATGAGTTGGAGACCTCGTCGCCTGCGGCGGCTCTCGCGCCAAACCAGGCACTCACCCACACACACCAGACGTATCACTTCGAGGGCACTGAGGAGAACCTCAACCGGATCGCGCTCGACGTGTTCGGTGTCGGCCTCGACACAGTCGGCGCGGCGTTCCGGTAGCAATCCAACATCCAACCCAAGTGCTATCGGAGCGGCACCGACATGTGGGCCTGTCTCGTTCCGGCCTCCCTGAGCCAGGGGTGCTGCGAACTCGGTTGTTCGGGCAGGCCGGTGGCGTCTGCGGTAGCACTCGGTAAAAAGACCAACATTGCCGCGTCGTTGATGTCGGCATCGAAACCAGACCGCTGGTAGACGACACCACGGTCCTGGAGCGAGAGCTGGCCAGAGTCGATCTCCGCTTCCAACGTCTTCAACCGCTCTGGGGTATCGGCGCCAGCCTTGGTCAGTTGCAAGCTGCGCATGACATAGTTTTCCATATCCTGGTGATAACAGGTGACCGTGAAGGCGCGTACCGCCGGGTCGTCAGCAAGGCAGGTAATGAGGCCGGTCCCTTCCCGTAGCGTCACGAAATCACCAGCATCACTGAATCCCTTCACGGCTACACCCTCACGCATCGTCTCGGGTAATGGACTGAGTGCTTCCACGATTTGTCGTTCTGGCGATGGCGCCGCGCGCTGCCCTGACAGGACCAGCGGTAATTCCAAACCGAGCATCGCGACGACGAGCCCTACGACTACGTGATTGTGCATATTCCGCTCCTCTTCAGACCAACCATTACCCTTGGGATGACCAGATCGCTTGGTGCTCTTCCACCGCACCGTCCGGCGGTGCCGTCAAGAAACTAACCACAATCGTAGCACTGAAGCCGGCCAGGAAGCCCGGCCATATCTCGTACAGTCCATAGAAGTCGGACTTGAAGACGATCACCCAAATGACCGCTGAAAGGAATCCAGTCACCATGCCTGCGAGTGCGCCAGCGCGCGTCGTCCTGTCCCAGAATAGCGAGCACAACACGACCGGGGTGAATGCCGACGCGAGTCCAGACCAGGCGAACAATACGAACCAGAAGATGAGCCGAACCTCCGTCAGGGCAAATCCGAGCGCACCTAGGCCGAGGACCACCGTCGTCGCCTTGCCGTAGCGTGCTAGCCGTCTTTCATCTAGATCGGGCCGGAACACTGGCTGGACCACGTCCCGGACCACGGCTGACGACGCCAAGAGAAGCAACGAGTCCGCCGTCGACATGATGGCCCCGAGAACGATTACCAAAAAGAGGCCCGTGAAAAGCGCCGGGAGTAAACCTACGCTCATCGCTGGAAGAACCGTTTCTGGATCCGTCAGACCAGGCATCAAGACCCGTCCGGCCATGCCAGTCAAAACTGCGCCCACATCGAACACGATGATGCACATGACGGCGAGAAGGCTACCCGAAACGATCTCCCCTTCCGATCGAGCCGCCATAAACCGCGTTAACAGTTGGGGTGCACCGAGAAACGCTAAACCGATGCCAGCAAAGCTGGCCGCACTGACCACCCCGCTGATCGACAAACCAAACGTGCCCATTGGCTCGAGCAGCCTCGGGTCCGCGGAGCGCAGCGATTCGACCATCGGTAACCACCCTCCCACCGCGAAAACGCCGAC
>DBHR01000074.1:0-7988 GCA_002296225.1 Acidobacteria bacterium UBA823
CCGCTCAGCCAGACGACGAAGGGCACGACCGTGTCTCGATGCCGTACCAGTGTGCCAATATTTCCATTGCTCAGGCTGATAGGTACAGCCGCAACCACAATACAGCTCACCAAGAGCAAAGTGACCAGCGGATCTCGCCTGAAACCGGCGACAACACCCACCATGGCTAACGGTACCATCAGATACCAAACGACCTGTTGGGGCACTAGGATGAGTTCACTCCACGACACGACGTCCCAAGGCAGCGGCACCACCAGAAACGCGACCGCACCACGAACGACGTATCGCGTGAGGTCCTCTGGAGTCAGCGCCGAAACGACTGCTTTATAACCTCTCCTGAGGCTGGTTTCTGAATAGGACGAGTCGTCCAGCAGCTTTAATGCATGCCCGCGTGTATTGGCGTGTCCCAGATGCACGTGTGCGGCTGTTCTGAGGCTATCCGTGACAAACGTTCGCACAGACCCACCAAGAATCGGACTCGTCACCCGGTCCAGCATGTCTGGCCTGCGACTCGTGGCGAACAGCCCCGCAGCGAGACAGACCAGCGTGGCAACGACAAGCCACTTCTTCAGTGTCAGTAACCTGACCAGCAGCCCACCTGCGAGACCGGCGGCCATGATCTCGACCGCACCCCCTCGGACCGTGGCGAGCACTCCCATAGCGGCCACGAGACCTGCGACAGCAAGGAACCGCATCCGGGCGCGACCCCTTACGATCTTGATCGCCGCAACGAATGCCACCGTTCCAACGAACAGGTGAAACGATTCTTTCATGGCCGAGATAGACCACGCGAACAGGGTCGGTAGAAAGAGCAACAGCGTCAAGCCGACAAACGCCGCACCCGGGGCATATGCCGTCCGTACCAGGCGGTACAGTGCCACCGAGGCAGTCAGAAACAGGAGGATGTTGAACAGGTGGACGCCGAAGGGCGCCGGGCCAAGAAGATACTGGAGATAAGCGATCACGTAGAGATAGCCCGTCCATGCGTAGTCGATAAAGGCCAGCCGAAAATAGCGCTCCCCGATTGGAACATCCAGCCATGTATTGCGAAGCCACCACGCTCGTTGCTTCAGAGCCTGCCCGTCGCCGTCAAAGAAGAAGCTCGTCAAAGGAGCATCAGACACGGACTGATCCGCCAGAAGTCTGCTCTCGGGCGCATACGAGAAAACCAGGAACAGTCCGATGACAGCGAGAAGCCTCAAGCCCAGTGCTACCGCAAGCACGCTGAGAAGCCACCGCCGCTCGCGATCCGGCAGTCCGCTGCCAGCCCAGACAAAGAGCCCAACGAATCCCGCACCACACCACACACTCACCGGGGAGAGTGTGTAGAGGAATCCGCCTAGGACTGCGAACGCTGTCGCCAGCAGGAACAGGCGCCACGGGACACCCAGCGGCCAGCGTCCGGCTGTCAGTCCCATCGCACCCGCTCCCCCGAAAGGAAACGCACCTGCCGAGGTTCGCCCCGCACTCCGGAAGAGGTCCCGCTCGGTCATGATTGTCTCAGCTGTGTCGCCAACTCGACGCGTCAAGCGAGGGCCAACGGCTCGGGGCCGGCCGGTGAAACCCGCAACTCAGACACGCCAAGAGCACTCTGGTCAACGATGTCTCCGACAGCGGCCTAGTCGTTCAGCACATCCGCTCGGTCGGAGCGAAGCGTTAGGAACTCCCGCCTCCCAAGGATTCGATAAGGTCATAGTACCGGGGTCCGATTCTTTCATGAGAATAGGGCTCGGCTAGAGCCTGAGCTCGCTTCGCGAGGGTCTTTCGCAGATCCAGAGTCTCAGCCAGTGCCGTGATGGCGCGTCCAAGAGCGTCAGCATCTCCTTCCGGGAAGAACAAGGTCGCACGACTGTTGGGGTCGACCTCCTTGTTGGCGGGAACATCACTCGCGATAACGGGCAGGCCCGCAGCTAACGCCTCCACATACGCCAGAGAAAGTCCCTCGTGCACGCTGGGAAAGACGAAGGCGTCCGCCTCCAGAAGGTGAGGGACAACATCGAGGACGGTGCCTCGGAATCTCACGCGGGACTCTATCCCGTTATCGCGCACCTCTCGTTCCAACGAAGTCGACAGTGGTCCCTTTCCGAACAGGTCCACCGATACGTCAAGGCTGTCGGGCACGACGCGCAAGGCTCGAAACAGCGTCGACAGTCCCTTTTGCAGAACATGACGCCCGACGTGAATCAGACGCAGGGTCCCGGTCCGTTCGGCACGCTCTGATTTCTCCGCGGGAAATCTGGACAGATCCACCGAGTTGGGGATGACATCGCATCTCACCGGATCAATGCCCAACGCGCAACAGTAGGACTTCCGGACAGACCTCGACACGGCGATGAACCGGCAGGCGTAGCCGCTCGTCCCCCGGTCGAACTTTCTGGATATCCTCAAAGCGACTCGCGCACGTAGCGAGTGGGCTAAGAGGTTAGGCGCATCGTAAGGGGCATTCTGCCAGGTCGATATGACCGGTATGCCTAGCCTCTTCGCCGCCGTTCGACCAAGGATATCTGAAGGAATCAGCTGCGTGGAAATCAGGTCCGGCTTCCACTTCTTCGCGGCTTTCAGAAGAGGTCGAAGAGCGAAAGGGAGCAGGAAGAACCTGCGCAGAAGCCCGAGAGAAACGACACCGATCCCGCGGCCGGTGAAGTCCGCCGCCAAATCGTCGTCATCGTACAGGCTCACGACCCTTTGCTCCATGCCGCGACCGGCCAGATAGGCCGCCGTCTGCAGGAGATTACGCTCGGCGCCGCCCGCACCTAACGAGTCGATGACATGAAGGATTCGGGTCATTCTCAAGTTGACCTAACCCGAGGAATTCTGCTCAATATGCCGAATGACAGCCTCTACAGCAAATACCTGAAGTTCCTGAGGGACGCTCATGTCACGTTCGGACCGACATATCACGGCTGGCCAGTAACACCCCACCGGCTGTGAAACCGTGAACTCCGGCTGCACTTGACCGTTTTCTGTGGCCGCCACTAATTCGTTATCGTAGGGAGGAACGACAGCGGGTTGCCGTGAGTGCCTGACGAAGTAGCGATAGCCTTCTTCATACACCTGTTTGAGCTTGCCCAGCGAGATGCGATGCCGCCCCCGGTCAACCTCAGACGCTCGAAGGGAGTAAAAGTGATCAATCGCATTGGACCGGCCCACATAAACGCGAGCAACATACATGCGATCGCTGAGGTGCCTCACTCCCGCGTTGCGGCTCATGTAATCAATCGCCGCACGATAGTTGCTTCGGATAGCCAGAATTTCTCGAATGCACCCCGCTTCCAGCGAAACGACAAGTGCCACGATGGCAGCCCCAACGCCGACCCTTAGCACCCGAGCTCTTGCCTCACCCCCTACAAGGATGTCTACGATCCAAACTGCCCCGCGCGAGGCCAGCAGGCACATTGCCGGCACCACCAGCACCACATGGCGCGCCCCGCCTCCTCCGTTCACCGTCTGGAAACCCATTACGCTACCAACCGCCATCAACGAGAATATGGTTGTCGGTACCACGAACAACGCCGCGACCCATACCCACCCTGCCGTGACGGTCCGCTGTGCGTTTCTCACGAGTAGGACCAGCCCAGCCGCGGCCAGGATGAACACGATCCCGCCTTCATGCGTATAGAGGAATTTCACGTAGAAAAGCGGCTCAAGAAACGCATTCGTCACAAATTCGGCATCGGACACGAACGGCCAAAACAAGCCCTCGAAGTAGGTCTCGAACACCTCGGCGGTTGGTCTGCGGAGTGCCGCCGCCCATGCAGGATTGCTCAGAAGTAGCCACCTGCCAACGCGAAACACAACCTCCCACAAGAGAAGCGGGAGTGCCATCACCACGGCCAGGGCACCCATCGTCGAAGCGGCTCGAACGAAACCCTCCCGGCGCGCTCGCGTGGCGAGACGGACGGCTTCGCTACAGAAAAGCATGATCGGCAACCAAAAGACCCCGGTGTGAACCGTAAACGCCAAGCCCACCAGGCTGCCGCTCGCCAAACGCCATCGCGTGCTCGACCTGGTTGACGTGTTCAGCGCCTTTAGATAGACCAACGTCGCCAACCACACGAGTGCCGCGGCCGCAACGTGCGGATAGGCTGAGCGCGAAAACGCTATGTGCAAGGGCGAAATGGCTAGCAAGAAGGCCGGCAGGAGCGCTGTGTTCCACCGATCGAAGACGGCACCTCCAACTAAATAGGTCAGCCCAACCGTCAACGTTCCAAAAAACGCCGACAAATACAGCAACGTGTAATCATGGAAGCCCAGCACCAAAGAGGCCAAATAGCCAAGAAGGAGAAACGTCGGTCTCTCACTCAGGGTGGTATGCCCACCATGGACTTCGAAGTACGATGCCAGCCCCCCGTCAAGGTTTCCCTGTATACGCCCGAGAGCATACGAGCCCAGAGCCACGTAGCTCTTGACACCATCCGCATAGTAACCCTCATCGATTGCCAGCAACCCACGCTCTTCAAGATGGGAGAAGCGAAGGAATGCCGCTAGGACCAGTACGAGCGCCAGCACAGCTACGCGACCGTACTGCGCAAGACATTGTCCGTTGTCGCTGATCGGCTGAGCGTCACGCGTCGGCTCAGTCACAATATGCCAATGGGTCGCGCTCCAATCGCTGGATCAGATCCTGCAATAGATAGACCCGCAAGTAGTGGGGAACGTGTGCGTCCCGTTCAGAGTGTCTAATCTCCGCCGGCCAATAGCTGCCCTGCGGATGAAACAGCTCATAAAGGGGCTGCACAGGATGGCGACAAGCTGTCTCTGGCAACAGATACGATCCACCGGTCAGTCGTACGAGCTCATTGGCATAAAAATGGCCCGGCGTGCGAACGAAGTAGCGGTAACCTCTTGCGTAGGCATCTTGAAGTTTGGGAAGCGAGATGTGACGATATCCTCGATCCGAATCGGATACTCGCAGCGAGACATAGTGGTCAATCGCATTTTGCCGGCCTACGTATACCCTCGCTACCAACATGGAATCCGTGATGTGCTTAGTTCCCCCGCGCTGTGCGATGTAGTCCACCACTCTCGGATAGGCCGACCGAATCTTAAGAACTTCGGCGAGGTACGGTGCCTGCCACAGCGCTACTGCCACCGTGAGCGTGGCGGCCGCCACAGTTTGAACCTTCGGTGTCCACGTCCTCATGGTTCCCTGCACCACCTCGACAAGAGCAAGCGCCACAAGCAACACAAACGTGGGCATCGCTATCAAGAGAAACCTCGGAGCAGCATGTTGCGGGTAGTAGAAAAGAAGAGAATTTAAGGTTAACGGGATTAGCAACAGGAGGGCGACCAGCAACACCTGCGGCGGTCGTGCTCCCTTGAACCATTTCAGGCCGGCAAATGCCGCTCCGGCCATGGCAAGTCCGAAGATAACCCACCCCTCGTGAGCACCGAGCAGAGTGAAATAGTAGGTGTACTCTGGAGACGGAGGATTCACGACAGGCATGACAGGCGCACTGACGTCGATGATCGCACGAAGGCCGGTATATTCAAGGAAGGTCTCAAACTGGCCCTGGCCGGTCCCGCGCGCGAGGGCAGTGGACCAAGATGGATTCGAAAAGACTAAGAACTGCATTCCGCGCGTTGTGACCTCCCACAACACCGTTGGCACGGCAGCCAGCCACGCAAACATGAAGACCGCTTTGAACCGTCGCTTCGCCGAGCCCAAGGCAGCCCCTCGCCAGCTTCGCCAGAGTTCCAGAAAAAGAAACGGCAGTGGCAGCCAAAGTAGGCTCGGATGAATCGTGAAGACCAGACCAACTAGCAGTGCCGACCCCGGCAGGTATCGCCGATACCGGTGTGGGTCAGTCCAAAACCGTAGATAAATCCACGTCGCGAGCCACGCGACCGCCGCGGCCGTGACATCTGCAAACGCCGAGCGCGAATAGGCCACGTGCAACGGCGACACCGCCAACAGCAACGCACCGGCGAGCCCGACCTCCGCGCGTCCGGACACTAATTTGCCGACCTGGTAGACACAGAAAACGGTCAGCACACCAAAGAGAGCAGAGACGGCGATGAGCGTATAGTCATGAACGCCGAGCACAAGGGACGCCAGAAACCCAAGGACTATGAACGTCGGCTTGTCGCTCAGGATCGGGTTGCCCCCGTGCTGGGTAAAATAGGCAACGAGACCCTCTTGCCCGCCTCCCGTAAGGTAGTCCCGCAGATAGGCGAATACTGCTGAGTACGTCTTGACGCCCCCGGCATAGAAGCCCTCGTCATCGGTGAACAGTCCGCGTTCCGTCACTGCCCAACCGCGCAGCATCGCCGCGACTGCCAGTGTGCCCAGCAGGACGTATCTCTCCAAACGCGAACCCGACATCGACACCTTCAATTGATCACCTTGGCCTCAAGTTAGCCACGCGATCAGTCCGGCTGCGCGAAGTAGGTAAGTCAACAGTTACACCGCCCTGGCCACCAACATGACCATGTGACCACTCAAGTAATTCAGTGCGCGTAGCGGAAGCCTGAACCAAGGATGCTCCCAGTCTTCGGTGACCAAAAAGTCATAGAGCCAGGAGCGCCGCAGGCTACCGTAGGACCCACCGAGCACACCAGCGGAGGGCTGGTCACGTAAACTCTTCGTGTGGTCTAAACTCTTCGTGTGGTCCAGATTTTGTCTCGTTAGGCGTCTTGCTGTACTGACCAAGAGCATCCCAACTTCGCCCCAGAGAAAATCCGTTGGTATGCTTTCTTCAATGGCGAAGCCATTGCGCTCAAAAAAGGGGCGCACCGATCCCACATCGAATGAATACTCGGAGAACAGAAACCCCTCGGGGGTCATCGAATCGAGAGCACACTGGTCG
Organism: Acidobacteria bacterium UBA823; assembly: GCA_002296225.1. GTDB lineage: Bacteria > Acidobacteriota > Vicinamibacteria > Vicinamibacterales > UBA823 > UBA823. The sequence goes on from DBHR01000074.1 coordinate 6,810, forward strand.
CACTTTTGCAGGAGTAGGTTCTTGTCTCTCCGCTGCAATCCGGTCGAAAAGTACATGCGGCGCAAGAAATTCACGTAGGGAACGGTTGCGAGAAGCACCCCGCCGTTTCTCAGTACGCGACGAGCCTCCCGTAGCGGTCCATCCGGACCTTCTTCGAAGTGTTCAATCACCCCACCGGAGTAGTAACAGTCGAAAGAGTGGTCGTCGTACGGGAGCGCGACGATGTTACCTTCTTCAATCGGAAGATCCGGGTCGAAGTCCTTGACCCGTCGGATCGTTTCAGCCGAAAAATCGACGCCGCGGATGTCATAGCCGAGACGTTTGTATGCGGCCACATACTTGCCGATCCCACAACCGCCTTCGAGGATCTTCCCCGGCGGACGCGGGAAAAACTTTCTGAAAAATGGTGCGAGATAGTCTCTGTCCGCGCAGTCGAAGCTCTTCGTCAAATCGTGGACCGAGCCCCATACTCCGGTCCAGGACTCCTGGTCCTGCCCGGCGAATCCCGTCCCCGTCTGCTTGTACCCTTTGACGATCATCCGTAGTCACGCTCGTCGCTGAGAGCTTTGGTATTGTTGGCTGTTCGCCGCTCCGGTTTTCGACGCAGGCGCCCGCTGACAGCGTCGCCCAACCGGTTGACCCACGAGAACCCTCGGCGAGGAATCCACGACAGGCACCACCCGAGCACCACTCGCGGCTGAAACAGTTGCAGCCAGTGTGCGGCCACGGCCAGTCGCATCCGCTCCCGTGCTACCGGGCCGTTCCCATCAATGCGTAAGCTCTGCCATCCACAGCTCATTAATAACCGCCCCTTGAGCCTCGCCAAATCACCGGCAAGCTTGGATGGGAAGTCTGGAGACTGGCCAAGACGGTCGAGGATCGTAAGGGTCGGGGCCATATTCAGATTGAAATCCTTTCCCATGTTCCGTGCATGATCTCTCATCATCACTAATGGTTCCGCCACATAGGCAAACTTGTACCGGAGTGCGATGTGAAAGAAGATAGCTTCGCCTTGGAAGAAAATGTCCTCGTAGAAACGGTAACGCTGAAGACACTCGCGACGCACGAGTACGGTAATGAAATCAATAAAATTCTGTCGATAGTTCAGGAGTGCTCGCAAGATCGTGCCAGAACTCTGAACACCCGCGGGTATCCACTCAGTCTTGCTCTGCACATCGA
>DBHR01000074.1:8363-33444 GCA_002296225.1 Acidobacteria bacterium UBA823
ACTTCGACCTGACGCTCAAGTTTCTCAGGAAGGTAGTAGTCGTCCGCCAGAAGAAAGGAAATGTAATCCCCCGTGGCGGCGGCAATGCCCTGGTTCAAGCACCGCGTTGGAAAGATGTTGTGCTCTATGAAAATTAACCGAATTCTGGAATCACCCGCATAGCGCGACACAATCTCTTGCGAACCATCAGTCGAGCCATTTTCGAGAATGAGCAACTCCCAGTTGGGATAAGTCTGAGACAGCACACTGTCAATGGCACACGCGAGATACTCCCGGTAATTGTAGGACAGCAAGATCACGGAAACGAGCGGCGCTTGCTGGATGTCTTTCATCCTGCGACTCTGCCGTGCAGAGAAATACAAGTGGTGGCTAGGAGAAGTAGGACAGCGTCACCAGAAGCATCATGCTAGCCGCTAACGCACCGCTGGCCGCGTTGAGTCGGAGGTGAACCTGTCGTATCGAATAGCTAAGATAGATGAGCAGATCGACCGCGTGGGCTACGCAGAATACCCACACCACTGCACGTATGCCGAGCTGTAGGGCCACAACCCCAACACAGCCGAGAACAACGATGGTCGCCCGCGTAACTTCTGTCACCGCGTAAGTCCTGTAGAGACCGGCACTGAGTAACGCCATGGCAAGGACCCACGTGAACGCCCTGGGAATGATGGCCAGCACCTCGATGGCTAGAAGGTCACTCGCACCGAGGAACGCCGCGCTATAAAGCCCATGGATAATCCCACTTCTTAGCACCATCAGGGCAAGAGCACACGGAAAGACAAGCACCAGTGTAAATTGCAACGCTCGATTAACGAACGCAGAGCGCGCGGGTGATGCGTCCAATCCGCCTAGGGTGGGCAGTACGTAGGTTTTCATGGGTGACATGATCAGCAACAGGGATGTGTTCACAATCGTCGCGGAGGCACTATACAAAGCCAGGCCTTCGAGACCGTAGCCGCGCGTCACAATGGCCTGCACCAACAGCACGACAAGCGTTGCGAGCACGTTCAGACCGGCAAGTAGGCTGCCAGAACTTACCAACGTCCTGACCGCGCTCACCGTCCCTTGTCGCAGCAAGTGACCAGTCGAGCGCACGCGCCGGAGAAGCCAGCCGCCAACGATCAAGGCCGCAACATTCCCAAAACCCACGAGCAACGCCGCACCAAGAGAAGTCCAGTAAGAAATCAGAAGGTATGCTGCCGTCGCCGTCGTGCCCGCCGCGATGACCTTCAACGCGGCAACCGTCCTGACCCTTATGAGCCCATTGAAAATCGCCGTTATGAAAATGATGGCGAGGCCGACGGCCGACGACATCACCACAACTGCCACCTCGACGATGTAGGAACCACCCAGAGCACGTCCAAACAAGCCGAACGCGATCCACTTCGATAGGAAGATTGCCACAACCGCCAACAGGCCGCTGGCTAGGAGAACGTGCTGCGAGGCAATGCGAACGGTGGTCGAGAGGTCCTTGTGGCCCGAAGACACCCATCGCACAACAACAACGTCTGCGCCGAACGACAATCCCTGCGAGAGCCCCCCATACAGCTGGCGGAACACCGCCACGAGTCCAGAGAGCTGGGGGCCTCCCCAGACGGCAACAATCTTGTTGGACACAACACCTAGACCGATTGTGAGCACCGTGGCCGAAATCGAAAATCCGAAGGCCTGTACGAAGCTTGCCAGGCTTCGCCGGTCCGGACTTGACGCCGGTATGTCGCGCGCTTGACCTTTCACGGGAACTGGGTGCACTCGCTTCACAGAGCGGATGCCGAAGGCCTCGACTCGACCCCCTCGGTCTCAAGATTCATCGAGTCCTGCACGACATACAGCGGACGACGCTTTGCCTCGGCGTAGGTTCGTCCCAAGTACTCGCCGAGGACACCAATCCCAAGACTATTCAGCCCAATGGCGAACAGCAGCAGCACAATGATTGTCGTGATGCCAGGCGGAGGCATCCCAGTGATCGCACGCCCCGCGTAGACCACGCTCGCGAAGCCGGCGAGGATAAGGAGCACGAAACCCGTCAGCGTGAATATCCGCAGGGGCTTCAGGGAAAAGCTAGCTATCGCATTGAACCCGAACAGTACAAGATGCCTCAACGGCGCCTTGCTCTGTCCAGCGATTCGCGGCTGGCGTTCGTACACAATCCCCGTTTGCCGAAAACCCAGCCATGCGATCAATCCTCGCAGGTACCGATTGTACTCGCCGCACATTTCCAGGGCATCGCGGACCTGTCGGGTAATCAGCCGAAAATCGCCAGTATCGGTCGGAATCGAAACGTCAGCCGACCAGGCAATCACCCGGTAGGCGCACCGTATAAGAGCGTTCCGCCACCGCGGATCGCCTGGCCTGACCGTTCGGACTCCATACACAACGTCATATCCCTGCTGCCAAACCTCGAGGAAACGAGGAATGACCTCGGGTGGCTCCTGGAGGTCCGAGGACAACACGATCATCGCGTCACCTGAGGCGAATCGGTACCCAGCCGTGATCGACATTTCAACTTCAAAATTGCGGCTAAACCTCAGGTACTTCCAGCGACGATCACGCTCACAGATGGATTTCGCCAGCTCGCCCGTCCGATCGGTGCTGGCATTGTCCACGATGATGAATTCGAATCGATAGGGCAGATGTTCGACAACAGCTAGCAGTTCGCGCTCAAGCCGAGGAATGTTGCCCTCCTCGTTCAGCGCCGGAATGATGATGGACACCAGTGGAACCATCGTCGGCTCTACCTCGGTCGCTCGTCCGTCGTCGCCCCTAGACATTTTAGGCCTGCTCTCTTGTGCCTGATCCTTGTCGTTTCCGGAGTGGCTTCCCTACCCGCGCACCCGGCGACCGGCGCTCAGCCAAACACGTCTCAGCGGTCTCGGCCAGCTGTACCGCAGTCAGCCCGGCTTGAGCGCGCAGGTATTCCTGGCTGCCGATCTCGTCGTAGAACCGATCTTGAATACCTAACCTTTTCAGTCCGCCTCCCATACCGCGCTCCGCCGCGAGCACTTCACTCACCGCGCTTCCCAGCCCACCAATCACATTGTGTTCCTCGACGGTGATGATCAGCTCGCACTGTTCGGCCACAGCTCGAATGGAATCCGAATCAAATGGCTTAACCGTGGGCATACTGATAACGCCAACCCCGATGCCCTTGCGCCGCAGCTGTTCAGCCGCCTGCACCACAGGCGCCAGCATGCCACCCGTGCTGACAAAAGTGACGTCGCAGCCTCGACTGAGAGTAATGGCTTTTCCAACAGTGAACGGAGGAGGTTTGGTGTGTACGACCGGCTCACCCGCCTTCCCAAGACGAAGGTAGCCAGGGCCAGGCCTAGCAGCGATTGCCCGTGTGGCAAGACTGGTTTCAGTCGGATCGCCTGGCGCGATAACCTCCATGCCGGGCAACGCACGCATGATCGCGAGGTCTTCGGTCGCGTGGTGTGTCATGCCGAGGCTGCCGTAGGCCATCCCTCCACCGACTGCAACGATCTTCACAGCCGCTCGGTCATAGCAGATGTCATTACGAATCTGCTCCAGGCAGCGGAGTGTCGGAAAATTGCCGATGGAGTATGTGAAGACGACCTTCCCCGTCGAGGCCAGTCCCGCGGCGATCCCGGCTAGATTCTGCTCGGCAACGCCAACATTGAGAAAGCGGTCGGGAAACTCTTGCGCGAACGGCTCGACAACCGTATAACCCAAGTCACCAACCAGCAAAAACACACGGTCATCAGCAGCGGCCACCTCGCGAAGAGCACTGATGAAGGCCTTCCTCATCGCGGCACCTCAAGCTCCTGCAAGGCCTCACGCAACTGCTCGGCATCCGGCGACTTGTAGTGCCAAGCAAGCTGATGCTCCATGAAACTCACACCCTTGCCCTTCACAGTGTGGGCAATGATGCAGCTCGGGCGTCCCTTGGCGAGCGGCGCGCGTCCAAGCGCTTCCAACAGCTGCTCGTGATCATGCCCGTCGACCTCTTGGACGGACCATCCAAAGGCCCGCCACTTCTCGGCCAGCGGTTCTAAATCGAGCACCTCTTTCACCGAGCCAAGACTCTGAATCTTGTTGTAGTCGACGATTGCCACGAGATTATCCAGCTTGTGGTGAGGACCAAAGAGCGCCGCTTCCCACGTTGAGCCTTCGTCGCATTCGCCGTCGCTCATCAACACGAAGACTCGATAGCGCCTCCGACTACGCTTCGCCCCTATGGCCATCCCGCAACCGATGGCGAGGCCATGGCCGAGCGAACCGGTGGACGCCTCCACACCCGGAACGCCTCGCGTCACATGCCCGGCCAAGCGTGAGCCGTCCTGGCAAAAGGTGTCGAGCCACGTTCGTGGATAAAACCCAGACTGTGCGAGGACAGCATACACGGCAGCCGCACTATGTCCCTTACTCACGACGAGCCGATCGCGGTCTGGCCACTCTGGCTCGGTCGCCTGGATACGCAGGACGCTTCCATAGAGCACCGCCAGAACATCCGCAATCGACAAACTCGTACCGGCGTGGGAGGCCCCCGCCTTGTGGGTCATTCGCAAGACGTCCACGCGGATTTTTCGAGCCAGCTCCACGACCGCGGTGGTATCAGAGGCCATAACGTTGCCTGTTCGTCCGATACCAGTCGACTGTATGCCGCAGTCCTTCGTCTAAGCCGACTTTTGGTATCCAGCCGGTCGCGCGGCAGAACGCCGAGTTCGTGCCTTCCCCCTGCAAGCGCATGATCTGCCCTGGCCCGTAAGGTATCTCACCAAATCCCAAGGGTAGGTCTGCATCGATCATGTCACGAACACGCGTCACGATGTCCCGCACCGTATGAGCCTGGCCCGAACTGAGGTTGTAGACACCCTGAACGTGAGACTGCTGAGCCGCCTGGCATGCCGCCTCGATAACATCTTCAACGTACAAGTAATCCCACCATTGTTCACCTAGCGTAAGCGCAGGCTTCTCACCGGCCAGCAACTTCATGATGACTAAGGGAATCAGATGATCGGGGTCGTCTTTCGGCCCATAGGCCGACAGCAGCCGAAGCCACACATAGCGCGTGCCAGCCAGGTCACACAGTTGCCGTGTGAGGAAACCAACGGAGAGCTTGGTTGCACCATACAAGGTCTTCGGCCGGAGCGGGAGGTCTTCCCCAGTAATACCGCTCTGAACACCGTACTCCGCTTGAGAACCGAGACCTACCCAACACGTGCAGCCCGCTCGTTGCGCAATCTGCAACAGGCGCACGCTGCCCAGGAGATTGCTTTCGATCTGACGCAGTTCGTTCTTGAACCTACTTGTTACGCCGTACCAGGCGAGATGGAACACCACCTCCGGCGCGGCCGCTATCAGTTCCGCCTCCGCTCGGTCAATGTCTTCGAGCTCACCGCGGATAACCGTTATGTCGTCGAGCACATCCGCAAGACGCCATAACTCGCTCTGTGGGCGCACAACCACCGTGACTGCGTGACCCGTCTCCAGCAAACGCCTTGTCAGGTACGAACCCAGGTGGCCTGATGCCCCCGTGACTAAGCAGCGCATTCGATTATGCGGTTGGCTGTTGAAAAGTGTCGAGCATGCACTCGATAGCCTGACGACCCAAACCGGGATGGACGCCGATTCAGAAGATGCTCTCCATTACGATACGGAATGTCGCGATAAGCTGGCTAACAAACGAGGTTTTCTCAAAAGAACAATCGCGCGCTAATGCGGCGCGACTCAAATCTTGCGTCAACTCGCGGCGCGTGCACGGCGCTGCCTTCCGACCCGCCAGCGGAAAGCACAACCAACTAAGCTCACTTCCATCGGTGGCCTTCAGTAGGAGAAAAGGGCAGGTCACGAATCGATCTGTCGCTTGGTGCTCCGACTCCTCCAAGCTCGTGCCAGAGCATCGCCGGCAAGCATGAGCACAGCGGAGAAGGCAAGCAACCCAACCCAAATCGCTGGAGACGTTCTAGCTTCACTGACCGGATCAGCAGTGAGGTAGAGGTGCGTCAGCACGACGACGAACAGCATCCAACCTGCGAGTCGGCAACTCCGGACGGGACCAATCGCCAACACCCGGTTTTTCTGTGACCTCAGCACCCGAATGGTCGCGGCGGACGACCACGCCCCGCGCAGATGAGGGAAGCTCCGATCCGTCAAACGCCCGAGCCGGCTAGTCTGAACCATCTGTTGGACCTGTTCCAATCTCCGGCGATCTTCGGACCCCGTTACCGCGCCTAAGAGAAAACTGGTTTCCAATGAGGATGCTCCGCGCCGGAACAAATCAGCAACGCCTCTAAAACACTCGCAGGCCATGCTGGTAGAACAGGCCTCCCGAAAAGCGGGTCTCACCGTGCTAATCCTTGCCTGCCTGCGTCCCTCTCCTCTGTCGACGCCACCTCAACGTGGGTGATGACGCCCGCCAGCACGTACGAGGGATGCGCATACTGGAACATTTCGCCAGCTCTCAAGGGAGTAAAACGGTCGGTCCGAAGGCCGTACTGCCATCCTAGGACAGTTCGATGAGCGGGCACGCGAAGGACAACCGAGAAAACCACACCCGGCTGTTCCCAGGTGTAGGGACCATTACTGGTCCGAAGCATGGTCTCCTCTTCAACCTCGCTCACGGCCAAGAGCGTGACTCGGGCCGGAACCTCACGCCCCTGTTGTGCCTCGTTACCTCTTGTCGAGAGCCCACTTCGCGCGAGCGCCAGAATCCTCTGGTCGGTCGCGCAGCGAATCGTCACGTCCACGAGAGTGGTCTCTGCGGGCTGGACCTCGGCGGCATCAAACAGCAACAGGCCTTCGGTGGTGGGAACCAAGAGCATGGCCTCAGGCCCGATCGTCGTTCCCCCCAATTGACAATTGGCCCCAGAAACCACGCACCGGACGGCCACCAAGGCGTCGACCTTAAACTTGCCCGTCGTGCCAGCACCAAGCGGACCCGAGTCCTCACCAACCTCTACGATTTCCGGCCCGGGAGAACCCACGGCCAGGACTTTGCCCCAGGGCCGGTTCTGCTGGTCGGAGAGCGCAGTTGCTGCTAGCTTCTGGGCCTGCTCTCTGTCGAGACCAACAAAAGCCCCAACCACCTTGAGCTCCACCAACCGCTCGGTTGCGCCCGGGTAGATCTCGGCTACCTCGAACCAGGCGATGCCTTCGCGTGTGGGAATGGCTAGATTGATACCAACACGGATCTCTTTGCTCCCTAGCCGGCATTCGTGGCCCACAATCGCACAGCGGATGGCGACCAGTGCGCGGATCCTGCGCTTGCCCGTGGTTCCTGCGTGCACCCCTCCCGTCAGTCGAACATTCTCTGGCTCCGGGCGCCCGAGAGACAGGATGCGACCCCAGGATTCCGAGGACGCTTCGCTCGACTCGCCCAGGCTTGATATCCGCTCGGCTCGCGCTTCATCCAGTCCGACGAACGCTCCCATAACGGTGACCTCGGCCTGCAGTTCCGTCGGCGGACGGTAGAGTTCCATCACATCGAACGGAAAGCTACCGGCTTGCCGCACAAGGGTGAGCACAGCTCCAGGCGCTACAGTGGTACCTCCAACGCTGCACTCACCGCCGATGAGCGCACACCGAACTCGCACCAAGGCCACAACACGCACTTTGTCACCATCGCGACGCGCGACTGAAGGACCTCCGGCTAGTTGCATAACTTCCCGCTCCACCGGGGCTACGGCAAGGATCTCTCCGGACCCGCTTTCTCCTTGCATGCCGAATGTTTCAGACTCCGCGGGCATTGCTGCACTTTCCAGCTCCAAACCGGTGAAGGCACCCAGCACGCGAATCTCCAACGTCGGTAGTTCCACCGAGCGTTCGGGGAGGGCTTCGATGACGATAGCGGCTGGAAAACGGGCGACTTCCCGAGAAACGTCAAACAAAACAAGGTCGTGCACTCCGGGGTCGAGCGCTGGCAGCCGAATTTCGCCCTGGGTCGGAGTTTCGACGAGTAGTTGAGCCTCTCGATTACCAACAACCGCTCTCAGGAACGGTTGCAGATACTTGCCCTCGACTGTCACTGTGAGATTGTCTCCCTGAAGCAGCGTACCCGGCTCGATCGTCAGGATCTCCGGTGCGGGCGTGCGAAAGAGTTGGTAGGCACCGTAGCCAAGGGGAATGAACAGAAGCACTACAATAGCGACCGCTGCGTCAATCAGATTGATTCGCCCGAATAAATGTCCGCGGTCGTCAAAAAGGGGCATCAGCTATTCCTATTCCAGCAGCATCCACCGCTGAGAAGGTAACAAGGTAGTAGTAGCTTTCAGGTTGAACGCCCAGCCTCCCTGCAGGTCGCAGGGGCACCCTGAGAACCAATTGCCGAGCGATCGTTTACACGGATTTCGCCCACGTTTGCTGACCTGCTGCTTGAGCGTCGTGTTGCGCTTTGAAGAACTCTTCGTACCACGCCACCGTCTCCTTCAGTCCATCCTCAAGCCGATAGCGGGGTTTCCAGCCCAAGTCAGCACCGGCCTTGCTTGCGTCAAGAAACTGGTCTGGAATTTCGTTCGTGGCTTCGTTCAGGATCACGGGTTTGAGATCGGCGCGCCCCATCAGGCCGGTGATGATGTCGACCAGTTCCAGTACGCGTAGCGGTTGCCCATGACTGAAATTATAGCCTTCGCCGCCCGCCTGCCCCTCCAATAGTCGCTCTGCGAGCAGTACGTATGCGCTCACGGCCTCCTTGATATAAAGGTAGTCACGCCGGAGCGCCCCGTCACTTCGCACGATGGGGCGCTGGCCGTCGAGTAACGAACGGATCGTGCCTGGCACGATCCGGTTGAAATTAAGATCACCGCCGCCGTAGAAGTTTCCGCATCGCGTGACAGCAACCGGAAGGTGATACGTGTGCCAGTACATCTGCGCAATAAGATCGGCGCAGCTCTTCGACGCATCGTAGGGATGCCGGCCGATGAGCGGCGCATCCTCACGATATGGAAGCTGTGCCTGGGCCCCGTAGGCCTTGTCACTCGAAGCGACGACGACGGCACGAATACCCTTTCGATGGCGAGCCGCTTCCAGCACATTCCAACTGCCCTGAATGTTTGCCCTGAAGGTCGACAGCGGGTTCTCATTCGCGATGCCGACGATAGTCTGCGCGCCGAGATGGAAGACAACTTCGATTTCGTATTCGTTGAGCGAACGTTCGACGAGAGGATAGTCCTCCAGCGCGCCGTGTACAATCCTGATGTCCCGGTCGAGACCAAGGCGGTAGAAGTTCGACTGGGGCCCGTGATCACGGATGAGCCCGACGACATCGGCTTGTTGCTCAACCAGCCACCGCGTGAGCCACGCTCCCAGGAGGCCAGTGCAGCCAGTGACAAAGACACGACGACGACGCCACGCTTCGGCTGGCTTCACGTCTAGATACTCCAAGGGGCCTGGCCGCTCGCCCACAACTCGTTCAAGATCTTGACCTCACGATACGTGTCCATCGGCTGCCAGAAACCCCCGTGCTGGTAAACCATTAACTGCCCGTCGCTCGCCAGTCGCTTCAGCGGTTCCTGCTCTAGAATTTCGTCGTCCCGAGCCCGCAGATAGCGGTCGAGGAATTCGCGCTGGAATACTAGGAAACCCCCGTTGATGAGCCCATCGCTCACTTGTGGTTTCTCGTTGAACTCGTGCACGCAACCGTCAGCGCTGGCGCGCATTTCACCGAAGCGCCCAGGTGGACGCACGCCTGTAATCGTACCGATTTTTCCGTGGGCCCGGTGAAAGGCTAGCAGCGCAGTAATGTTCACGTCGCCTAGACCATCGCCATAAGTCACAAAAAAGCAGTCGGTCTTGACGTAGCGTTGCCCCGCGAGTCGAATCCGAGCACCTGTCTGACTGTGCTCGCCTGTCTCGACCAGGGTCACCCGCCAATCCTCTTCGATCGGATGATTGTGATACTCGATACGCTCCGGATCTCGCAGAGCGACGGTGAAGTCAGCACTGTGGGTCTTGTAATTCAGAAAGTAGTTCTTGATGACGTGGCCCTTATATCCGAGACACACGATGAACTCTTTCAGGCCGTGTGCCGCGTACGTTTTCATGATGTGCCACAGGATCGGGCGGTCGCCGATCATCACCATGGGTTTCGGTTTGACGTCACTTTCCTCGTGGAGCCTGGTCCCTAAACCACCACAGAGGATCATCACCGGGGGATTTTCCATAGGGTTACGACCGGGTGGAGATATGGGCCTGTTTAACTCGCTCACCATACGCCCGCCACCCAAACAGACCCGTTGGTGAGACGAGAGTCCGACCGAGATCGCTGCGTTTCAACCATGCATCAAGGTCTTTGTCATTGTAGTAGAAACGGATTGGCGCCGCGAGGCGGTCGAACCAATCGGCCCACGCGACCTGGAACGGATAATTGCCGTAGACCTTCAATCGCGGAACCGTTAAACGGCGCACGACAGGGCCAATGCCTGGCAAGCCCGACAGAACCCGGTGCGGGACGACGAACCCGCCCCAGTCCACCGCAGCGGCAACCCACGACAGCGCCATTTGCACTCGCGGAGAAAGTCGTGTCGTGAACATCCGAGCGCCTTCGAGTAGTGCGTTCACAACGCGGCGCTTCTTGCTATACACCCAGATGAACACTACGCCTTCCGGTCTTACGACTGAGACTAGTTGCCGAAACCCGGCTTCAGGATCAGGCAGATGGTGGAGCACCCCAATACTGTAGGCAAAATCGAAGGTCCCTCGTCGAAATGGCATCCGGTACACATCCGCCTGTACCAAGTGAACGTTCGAGAGATTGCGCGTGTTCTCGTAGGTCACGTCGATCGCCGAACTGATATCAATGCCAACCATCTCGGCACCAAACTGTGCCGCGTTTGCGATATGCCTCCCGAACCCACAGCCAACATCAAGCCCGCGCTTGCCCGGGAAGAATGACGGCTTGATCGGATGGATGTATTCGAGAAAATTCTCGCGAAAGTCGACCACCATCGTCGAAAATGCTGTCCACTGGTAACCGAAACTCTCGCGAGTCCGGCGAAGGGCCTCCCCTGAGGGGTGGTTGTCGACGCGTACAGGACGCGCATTAGGTATTAGATCGGCATACTTCTCCGCAAAAGCTGAAAAGAGAACAAACGCGTCTTCCACCACCCGTGGAATGCCGCCCACGATCGGATAACAGCAACCGCAGTCGCACGAGAGCAACCCCTCCGTCGTCTCATCGCCTACACACGCCAGCGGCGTATGAGAGAACGGCTTCGAACACGCCGGACAAACGAGCCACTCAAGTAGGCGTAGCTTCATATCACCCACCTAGGCATGGCCCATAAGGCCCAACCTCAGTCAATGCCATTCTGAAACATCACGATCTTTTCGCGCGGCACATCGTAACTGAGCAGCCTCTTGACCCTCGCATCTGGCTGCTCCAGTGTCGCAACGATAATGAGGTCGTAGCTGATGGTGCGCTGTTCACGGACATCCTGCACCGGCATACCCAAAAACGTGGCCGTGCCTGCGTCGTCAACGACCGCTACAAGTTCCATGCCCAATTCGGTTAGTGACAGGTATGCCAGTTCAGCCGCTTCGCCAGTGCCGTAGATAGCAACGCGCCTCCGCTCACCTGCCGCAAACGGTCTCAGGACCGCTCGCAATTGTCGTCGCACTTGACCATACAAGTACAGTGAGTAATCCATGAACTCATATGTAAGCCGCGTTTTCTCAGCAATGCCAGTCGGGGTTAGCATGTATAGAATCCGGTTGGGCTGAAAATTGACGCACTTGACGTAGCCCTTCCGGACCAATCGCTTCACGTACAGATTAGCCAGACCCAAGGCGATTCCCAGCTTGGTTGATAAACCGCGCTGGGTAATTCGCGAATTCTCAGCAATGGCCTCGAGTGCCTGAAGGTCGCGTCGCGCCTCAGGATCCACGATGACCTCCACCCAAGCAGCGCTCTGTATTCTCGTTCATAAGGATCGCGGGAGGCTCGTGGCCGGGGTCAGGTAGGCAGATGCGGGAGCGAATTGCGAGACACAGCATCAGGCAATCGTGGGCTTCTCTCAAGGCGATGCATCCTCGAGAGCCGGATGTCGTCACTATGATTTGCACCATTCCTCAATGAAATCGAAGACTGCCAATCACCCCGTGACGGGTGCGCGAAACAACGAGTGAATTCTTGTCAGCGGGGAGGGAAATCACTATTTCCCGCGGCGAGCCCAGGCCCAGACTGAGACCTCTCGGAACGAGTGCTGGCAACGAAACGAGCCGCACTGCTACGCCCGATTGCCGTCAGTGCCTCAGGTGACCCTAGGCTCAGGTATGGGAATGATGAACCGACCACCAGCGTCCGTGTAATCGCGCTGTTGCCGCCGAATTTCCTCTTCGATGTTCCACGCCAGGATGAACGCAAAGTCGGGTTGGCGCTCACGCAGCGTCGACACCGGAAGTACTGGCAGGTGCGTTCCAGGGGTATAGTGACCAACCTTCAAGGGATTTTGATCAACCGTGTAAGACACTAACTCGGTATCAATACCGCAGTAGTTGAGTAAAGTGTTCCCTTTCGCCGGCGCACCATAGCCCGCAACGACTTTTCCGTCGGACCTGAACGTTTCCAATAAGCTGCGGACCGCCTGCCGATTCACAGCAACGTCAGTCGCAAACTGTTCATATCGGCTCATGTTTTCCAGGCCCGCCTCGATTTCCGCCGTAGAGTAGTCAACGACGGCAGGTGCATGATTCCCTAGGCCCTCTTGTCTTCCCAGATACACCCGCACCGACCCTCCATGAAGTGGCACGTGCTCAAATCGCCGGATGCACAGACCGACGCGGGCGCATAAACGCATCAAGGTCGTGATAGAGAAATAGCACAAATGCTCATGATAAATCGTGTCGTACTCCAGACGATCCAGGAGATCTCGAAGATAGGGAACTTCGATGACAATCAATCCATCGGGTCCTAGAACATGCTTACACCCTTCAAGAAAGTCCGCCGTGTTGTCCACGTGGGCTAAGACGTTGTTCGCAATGACCACCTGGGCTGGGCCGTACGTCTCCCGTACCTCGCGACCGGTGATTGAATTGAAGAATCGAGTGAGTGTCTTGATTCCTTGCGATCGAGCTAGGTCTGAAATGTTTTTGGCAGGTTCAATGCCCAGCGTCCTTATTCCGAACGGCTCGAAGCATTTCAAAAGGCTCCCGTCATTACTCGCCACTTCCACAACCAAATCTCCGGATTGTAGTTTAAGTAGATCAACGATGGTCTTAGCGTAGGTGCGGTTATGCGCCGCCACTGTCTCCGAAGTGCCTGTGACATAAATGTAATGGCTAAACAGTGTTTCCGGGTCGATCAGGTCTAACAGTTGCACCAGTGAACACCCCTCGCACCGGTAGACATCAAGAGGGTAGAACTGCTCACCCGTAAATTCATCAGGTGAACGCAGGAAAGCATTGGCGAGTGGAGTCGGGCCCAAGGAAAGGAACCTGGTGAGCTTAGTACCGTCGCAGACTCGGCACATTTGCCGCTTAGAGTGACCAGTCATGTGTTGGTGCCTGAAATACGGTCGATTAGCCGCTCGAACTGCGCCGAAGAGGAATGCACCTCAACAGCACCCGAACGGTCTCGGGCCACGGGCAGCGTTGTTCCGTGAACCGTTCGCCCGTAAAGACATTGGATACAGCAATCTTCGGAGTGTCCACCAGCACATTCGCCCCACGCTGATGGATGATACCGACGCGGCGAATGAACGAGTTGTCAACCGAGAGAAGGATGGCCAATAACGTCAGGTCTTTCGTTTCGTCCGCTCAATATCGGCATCGACCATCAGATCAATTAACTGTTCGAAACCTACAGTCGGCACCCAGTTCAGTTCCCGCCGGGCTTTCGACGAATCTCCGGTCAAGTGGTCGACTTCCGCCGGACGAAGAAGCGCCTTGTCCACACGGACCCACTCTTCCCACTCGAGCCCTACGTGTGCGAATGCAACGCGCACCAGGTCCTTGACCGATCGACTCACCCCTGTGGCGATGACGTAATCGTCCGCGTGATCTCTCTGCAACATCGCCCACATCGCCCTGACGTAGTCACCCGCAAAGCCCCAATCTCGGCGCGCATCGAGGTTCCCAAGCGACAGTGAATCGGTGAGACCACACTTGATCCTGGCAACACCATCGCTCACCTTGCGCGTGACGAATTCGAGGCCACGTCGCGGCGACTCATGGTTGAAAAGAATCCCAGAGACCGCGAATAAATCGTAACTTTCACGATAATTCACGGTGATGTGATGTCCAAACACCTTGGCAACACCGTAGGGGCTCCGGGGATAGAACGGCGTCGCCTCGGTCTGGGGCACTTCGCGTACTTTCCCAAACATTTCGCTGGACGAGGCCTGATAGAAACGAATTGAGGTATCAACCTCGCGGATTGCGTCGAGTATGCGCGTTACACCTAGTGCATTGAATTCACCCGTCAGCATCGGCTGGTCCCACGATGCAGGCACAAACGACATGGCCGCCAGGTTGTAAAACTCGTGCGGGTGCACCTCCTCAATTACACGAATCATCGAAAGTTGATCAAGAAGGTCCGCGTGCCGTAGCTGCACACGGTCGAGAAGGTGTTCGATGCGCCACAGATTCGGTGTGCTGGCGTGACGAACCATGCCGATAACTTCGTAGCCCTTCTCAAGCAGCAACTCGGCTAGGTAGGACCCATCTTGGCCGGTAATTCCGGTGATAACGGCTCGTTTCGACATAGGGAAAGACGCTGATTGCTCTAGATTCTCTCAGATGCTGTGGTCATCACGTAAAACGGTATTGACTCTACTCATATTTGGTATCGAACTCAGATTCCAATCAAGTCAATAACGTAACGGGCAGCCGGAACAAGAGCTCGGCGGCAATCCACCGTCAGACCAGCCGACTCCAGTAGCCTCAGAACCCTTACGGTCGTTGGGCGAGACGACGACTGCAACAGGCGACGGCACGCGCTGGACTCCACGTCATCAGAAGCCACAAGCCACCCCCACAACAGGCCTTGATTGTGTCCCCGATTCACCAGACGCCTGAGCCGACCCAGAAACGCCGAGTCATCGGGATGGCGCGCGGCGTACTCCGCGCAGTAATCATGCAGCACCTGGGTCCGGAGGGGAATGCTTCGACTGAAAACCATGCTCGAAGAATTCTTTCCGTGCGCCCGCCACGAAAAGAGCGTGTCGGCCAACACGGCAACGTCCCACCGTTCGGCGATCCGCATCAGAATCGTGAAATCGCCCCAGTGAATCGGGCAACGCTCATCAAAGCCACACGCCTTAACCACATCTCGCCGGAACACGAGTGCAGGCGTTGCAAGTTCCGACCTTCCCCTTCGGATCAGACGCTCGATGAAATATCTCCCACCCCACGTTCCAGTCTTCGCGATCCACCGCCGGCGGATGGTAAGCCGTCCTTCACCATCGATCACGTTCCAGTTACAACTGGCGAACGCCGCGCATGGATTGGCCTCAAGCGCAGCAATGTGTTCATCCAGGAAACTAGGGTCGTAGTTGTCGTCATCGTGAAAAAAGACGACGTATTCACCAGCGGCGGCGCGGATACCGCGGTTAAAGTTGGCAAACATGGACACGCGCTCGTCGACCCTCAGAATACGAACGTTCGAACTTGTCAACGCGAACTCAGCCAACACCGATTGGGCTTCAGACCCGCTCGCATTATCCAGAACGATCACTTCGTAGTTCTCGTACGTTTGCTCACGGAGCGAGTGCAGAGCGCTACTTAGGTATTCCAATCGACCGATAGTGGGGACGCAAATGGATACGAGAGGAGAGTTCACGGCAGTTCTTAGCACCTTGAGGTGTCGGAATCGATTAGCGACCGAAGGCGGTTTGCCAATTCGCCGCACAAAACAACTGCCTGCTGCGCCCGCCTCATCTGCCGTCAAACACCGCGAGGGTCTTTGCGACCCCCTCCTCAATACCGATGCGTGCGCACCAGCCGGTTGACGCGTGGATCTTGTGTGTGTCCGCCCAGAATCCGTGACCGCCCGGAAGGCGTTCAAATGGACGTGGCATCTTGTAGTAGTCCGCAGCCAAGTTCGCGACGTGGCCGACACTCGTTGGCTGGCCGCTTCCCACATTAAAGATTCCAGACGGTGTTTCGGAGGCCATCAGCGCCACTAGAGCGGAGGCGACATCCTCCACGTGCACAAAATCCTGAAAGGTTGCTGGCGTACGAATGTCTGCCTTCCGTCCAGATGCGTAGGAGGCTTGAAGAGACGGGATAAGCGAACCTTGTCCCTGCCCCGGCCCATAGACAAAGAAAACCCTGGCCCATTGGTAATTAAACCCCGACTCACGAGCGACGGTTTCCAGCATGGTCAGCTGCGCGTGTTTCGTCGCCCCACTGAAACCCCGGGCAATAGGAACGCTTTCCTCGGCGACGGCACCTGACGCAAGGCCGTACTCCGCACAGGTACCCGCAACGACCACCCGCTTCACGCCCGATCGGGCCACGGCACCGACAAGGCGAAGGCCGGCATCTAGATTCGTGCGACAGCGTTCGAGCGAATAGTCCGGCAGTCCCTCCCACGCGAGATGGAGACACCAGTCCGGCCGAAACCTCGCGATCTCGGTGATCCAGTCGCCGTCTCTCCCCAAGTCTGCGGCAATCGCCTTCATCCCGCGACGCTGGGGCAAACGAACTGGGTCCCGAGAGACGCAGAGCACCTCGTGCTCCTCCAGAAGCGGAAGTACCCGACTCCCGACAAAACCAGTGCCGCCGGTTAACAGCACACGCATTGCAATTCAAGACTGTTCGAGCGACGCTGGATCGAAGTCCGGAAAGGTCCGATCCCGTTCAGAGATCGTGCTTGGCTCCATCGGCCAGCGGACTCCGAACGCGGGGTCGTCGTAGCGGAATCCGCGCGCGGATTCCGCCGAAAACATCTCGCTCATGTAGTAGTGAAGAATTGTGCTCGGGGCAGTCGTCAACCAAGCGTTAGCACAGCCGGCTGGCACATAAAGGCTCCGACGGTCATCGGCCGAGATTTCCACCGAGACCCACTGCATGAATGTTGGCGAGTCTTGCCGGAGATCCACGACAACGTCATAGATTCCACCGGTCATGCATGACAGGGTCTTAGCCTCGGCACAACGACCCACCTGGTAGTGGAAACCGCGCAGCGTCCCAGATTGGAGATTCTCAGAAATATTACCCTGAGCAACGGTAGGTGCGAGGCCGTGTGCTGCGAACTCTTCCGTGCAGAAGTGACGGCGAAACATGCCCCGCTCGTCAGAAAACACCACCGGCTCGATGAGCGACACGCCCTGCAACGCCAACTCAACGAACTTCATGGGACGCCGACCGATTCTCGAGGCACAGGACCGGAGCGCGAGCCGGACAGGCTCACGCCCTCTCACTTACAGGCACAACTGCACAGATTGCAGCCCTAGTTGGCCTGGCGTTCACAATATGAACATGATTTTTCCGCAGAGTTAACTGGTTTGTCAAGGCTTGGCTGAGATATCGTTCACAATATGAACACGATCTCTCTTTAGAGCTGTTTCGTTTATCAAGCCTGAGTGGGAATGGCGTTCACTATATAAACACGAGATTTCCCCTCAGGTTGATTGGTTTGTCAAAACAGAGGCGACTCCCTCGGTGGCCCGGCATCAAGCTGCTCGTACAATGCTCGATACTGGTCCGTGCCCCGCTCGATGTCGAACAGCTTGGTGGCGACCTGACGACAGCGGCTGCGCACAGACGCATCAGCCAGAAGAGCTCGCACGGCCGGAAGCGACCCCACGAACGCCTTTTCGTCCAAGGCCGACAGAACTACACCGATTTCGTGGTGCCTAACAATTGCACCAGAATCGCCGACGCCTTGGTTTAAGATGACCGGCACTCCGCACGCGAGAAACTCCGCCAGTTTGGTGGCCGCCGATGCACGCTTCGACAGTGCTGGCCGGATGAAAAATAACCCAGCGTCAAACAACGACGTATAGAGTGGCATTTCCGAAAATCTGGCCTGGGTGATGACCAATGAGGCGTGCGGTAGCCCGTGGATCACAGCGTCTCGCCGTAGCGCCGCGTGGTCTTCACGCGTCACGATCAGGACCCGCAACGATTCCAGTGATCGCGACAAGTAGGCTAGGTAACGCAACATCTCATGCCGCATATACCAGTTGCTCATCGTGCCCACACATCCAACGACGAGCTTAGCTTCAAGACCAAGTGTTGCCACCAGGTCCGGGTCTTTTCCAGTGGGTTTGAACCGCTGCAAATCGACACATGTCGGGATCACCACAACCGGAACGGTCTCTGGAATCTCGTGTCCAAGCGTCGGCAGTGCCTGCACCCCAGCTGTCGTCAGCGAGACGATGGCGTCAGCCCCTCGAAAGAACCGCCGTTCCCACCACTTACCGACCCGATAAAGGAGCCCGTTCGCACGCCAGTGCCCAGCTTCCACCTTCTCGTCTAGCCAGAACCCGCGCATGTCAAACAGGAATCTCGCAGCACTTGTGCGATGAGCGAACAGTGCCACCAATGCTGGGACGTAGCCACGGGCGTGGACAATCCGGACGGCCCTAACCCGACACACGCGACGGGCCTTTTGTATTCCACGAACAATGTCGAAAATCGTCGAAAAGACAGGTGGTGACTTGTGGTAGCGCAGACGAATCCACGTAATGCCAAATGTGCGGAACCGCTGTTCCATCGCCGCAACGCGTGCGCGATCCGACAGGTCTTGAGGTTTCTCGAAACTGATCAGCGTAATTTCGTAATCAGTTGCGAGTCGCGTTAGATAATTGACGACTTGCGATTCACCGAGCGGTTCGAGCACACCGTCGTATGAAACATAAAGAGCCTGTGTATCGGTGGACGACATGAGGACGCAACGGCGACGGTCGATATGGACCGGCGCGCTAGAAGTTCTGGCAGTCCGTGGCCCTATTTCCGTTTCACACTAACATATCCTGGGAGGGAATAGACGCTGGGACGCCCAGCACCCTTCTGTTTTTTCAGACCCATGACCTACCTTCGAGGAACTAGATCACACGGCCGAGCTTTGAGAGTTTCACGTGATCCATAAAGACCTAAACCCCTGCGACGGGGTATGCAGAATTTCTCTTCACAACAACCTAACTACTTACCGTCACAGTCGGACGATGTGTGACTCGGTCCGTCCTCGCAGCGCGTTACGTGTATCAACGATCAATGGCGAACGACGAACGATTTCGTCGTAGTCAAACAGGCTGTGAGACGTCGTGATTACTGCGCAGTCGAACCCCTGGTCGAACGCAGTAGCGGGTTCGATGGCATCTAGATGCGACGGCCCGAGTTCAAGAACCGCCGCGTATGGATCACTGTAGGACAACGAGGCCCCGCGCGCGCGCAGCAACTGCGCCAAATCGATCGCCGGCGATTCCCGTGTGTCACCAACATTAGCCTTGTAGGCAATGCCGAACAAATGAATCGTTGACCCCTTAAGCGGCTTGCCGACGGTATTCAGCGCATCGCTAATCCGCTCAAGCACATAGCGTGGCATGCGGCCATTAATGTGCCCGGCTAGTTCGATGAAGCGACTCTCGAAGCCGTTCTGGCGTGCTTTCCAGCTTAGATAGAATGGGTCAATGGGAATGCAATGCCCACCAAGACCAGGGCCCGGATAGAACGGCATAAATCCGAACGGCTTTGTCTTTGCGGCGTCGATGACTTCCCAGACATTGACACCCAGGTCGCGGCACATCAGCGCCAATTCGTTCACGAGGCCAATGTTGACCGCCCGGAAAGTATTTTCCAGTAGCTTGACCATCTCGGCCACACGCGTCGATGAAACGGGCACAACCGTATCGACGATCTGCTGGTATAGAGCGGCGGCCAACTCCGTTGACGCAGGGTCGATTCCGCCTACGACCTTGGGAATGTTCGCGGTGCGCCATTCGGCGTTGCCCGGGTCCACACGCTCTGGGGAAAACGCCAGGAAGAAGTCGCGCCCCACCTTCAATCCACCACGCTCAAGTCGCGGCTGGACGACCTCTTCGGTCGTCCCAGGATAAGTCGTCGACTCAAGAATGATTAGCTGGCCAGCTTGCAGATGCGCACCAACCGACTCAGTGGCTGCGGCCACGAACGACAGATCGGGATCCTTCGTCTTGCGGAGCGGCGTCGGCACGCAGATGTTGACAGTGTCGACCTCTGTCAGCCGCCGAACGTCGGTGGTTGCCAGGAGGCGACCGGCCTCCACGGCGGCCACGAGCTCCTCAGTAGCGACGTCTGGAATGTCGGACTCGCCGCGGCCAATCCGCTCTACTCTCGCGTGGTCAACGTCAAAGCCAATTGTCGAAAAGCCCGCCTTCGCGAACTCCACGAGGAGCGGCAACCCAACGTATCCGAGCCCGATGACTCCGACGGTAGCCGACCGACCCCGCAGCCGCTGCAATAGCAGCGTACGCGCATCACTCATCCCAATTCCACTATAGCACGCGGTTTCCTGTGGAAATGGACCACCTTGGCTTGTCGCCGGGCGTGTCCTCCAACTTGATTATCACGTCCGCTGGCGAGACGCCAAGTAACGGGCCACAGCGTCCTGCCAAGCCGGCATCGTGACACCGGCAGCGCCAAGCTTTGCGTTAGAAAGGGCGCAAAACACCGGCCGGACAGCAGGCAGTGACAGGCTGGTAGCGGAGATCGGCTTGAGAGACGATGTCGACCGAAGTTGCCGCGCGATCTCTTCGGCAAGCTGTAACCACGTCGCATGCCCGGCGTTAACGCAATGATACAGCCCTGCCGGTGCTTTCGCGTCGATGAGTGAACGGGTAGCATGCGCCACATCATGTGCGTAGCTTGGCGATACCACGCGGTCTGTGAACACGTGCGCTTCTCGGCCGCTCTCTACGGCGTCGATGATCTGATCAATGCTACTGCGAGCGGGAACGCCACCGAACAGGCTTTCGACGCGCAGTATGTAGGCGCGCGAAACATCGCTCGCGAACCATTCCCCGATCAGCTTCGAAGCGCCGTACACACTTCGCGGACTTGCTTCATCCTGCTCCGTGTAGGGTGCCGTCGCTGTACCGTCAAAAACAAAATCGGTGCTGTACTGGACGAAGACTGCGCCGACATTGTTCGCCGCGCACGCGAGTGAACGCACGCCAAAGGCGTTTACTGCTAACGCTGCCTCGGCGTTTCCTTCAGCATCGTCAACTCGGTTATACCCGGCACAGTTGATGATGATCGACGGGGCATGTGTTGCGACGGCCTCAATAACGGCATCGTGGTCGACCAAATCTAGGTCTGCATGTGTCAAGGGAACGAGCGCTTCGTCTTCGAACTCAGTGCAGATTACTCCGCCGAGCTGGCCACCGGACCCGGTCACAAGGACTTTTCGCTTTCCCATCACGGGACCTTTATGACATCCGCAGGTACTCCGCGATCGTTTTAACCACGTGCGCCTGCTGCTCTTCGGTTAACTCGGGATACATGGGAAGCGCCAACGCAGTGCGAGCGGCGGCTTCAGACTGAGGCAACGTGCCTTCCGAATACCCAAGGCTCGCGAAGCACTCTTGCCGGTGTAGTGGCACCGGATAGTAGATCGCAGTTTCAATCCCGTGCGACTCCAGATGCGCGTGTAGCTCGTCCCGCCTCGGCGCTCGAACAACATATTGATGGTAGGTGTGCCATCGGTCCTGAGGCTCGACCGGCAGTTCAACGCCGAACACCTCCACGTCTGCATCAGCAAACAAATGACGGTATCTACTCGCTGCCTCTCGTCTCGCCTCAAACCACTGGCTCACGTGCGGTAACTTCGCTCGCAGGATGGCCGCCTGCATCGCATCCAGTCGAAAATTTCCGCCGACAATCTTGTGCACATACTTAGGCTCGGCACCGTGTGCACGCAACAAGCGAAGACGTTCCGCCAACACGCCGTCATTCGTAACAATCAGTCCCCCATCGCCGTACGCCCCAAGGCTCTTACTGGGAAAGAATGAGAGGCCGCCGGCTACACCCAGCGCGCCGACGGGCAGTCCCCGGTAGCGGGCTCCGAACGCTTGGCAAGCGTCTTCAATAATTGGAACGCCATGTTTGGAAACCGCCTCGAGCAACGGATCCATGTCCGCACTCAGACCAAACAGGTGCACCGGCACTATCGCCTTCGTTCGAGACGTCATGGCGGCCCTGGCCGCATCCGGGTCAATGTTGAAGGTCGCCGGGTTGATGTCGACGAATACCGGAGTGGCACCAAGCCGGGCGATGGAGCCCGCGGCCGCAAAGAACGAATAGGCGGTGGTAATTACCTCGTCACCAGGGCCGACCCCGAGTCCCATCATGATCGCAAGCAGCGCGTCGGTTCCTGAGGACATACCAACGGCGTGCTTGGCCGAAAGGTATTCAGCCAGTTCCTTCTCAACAAGCTCAACCTCAGCCCCAAGGATGAACCGTTGACTGTCGCAGACCCGGGTGACAGCGGCGACTACCTCATCGCGGATTGTGTCGTACTGCGCCCCGAGATCGACCAACGGCACTTTCATCCCAGTTGGCTGCCTCATCTGTCTCGCCGCTCCTTGATAGCAGCCCTCGTCTCCCGTTCGGCCTCGCGCTGCCTGATGCGCTCGCGTTTGTCATAGGTTTTCTTGCCCTTGGCCAATGCAACCTCGAGTTTTACCCGGCCGTTCTTGAAGTGCATCCCGACCGGCACGAGGGTCATGCCACGCTCGACCGTCTTGCCAACGAGCTTTCGAATTTCCGCCTTGTGCAACAGCACTTTTCGCCGCCGGGTTGGCTCATGGTCAGCAGAACCACGGTGGCTGTACGGACTGATGTGGATGTTATAGACAAACACCTCCCCGGCTTCGACCCGACCGTAGCTGTCGCGGAGGTTCACACGACCTTCACGAATCGCCTTGACCTCGGTCCCTGACAGCACGATGCCGGTCTCGAAGGTTTCAAGAACGTGATAGTCGTGAAATGCCTTGCGATTCTCCGCGATCGGCCGTTCCCTACGCGGGCGGTCAGTCATGCCGCGGGCCGGTCCCTCGTCACCTTGGCCAGCCGCGCCGCCAGCAGGACCGCCTCCACCATACTCGACGGATCGGCAATACCCTGACGGGAGATGTCGAACGCCGTACCATGATCGACCGACGTTCGCACAATTGGCAACCCGAGCGTAACGTTGACCGTGCGCCCAAAGGCCACCAACTTTGCCGGAATCAACCCTTGATCGTGATAGCAGGCCACAACAGCATCGTACTCACCTCGCGTCGCACTCACGAACAACGTATCGGCCGGAAGCGGACCGACCACATTGATGCCGGCCTGTCGGCAGACCTCCACCGCCGGCCTCAGGATCTGTTCGTCCTCGCGCCCTAGTAGGCCATGCTCACCCGCATGGGGATTGAGTCCCGCCATCGCAAGCCGAGGATTCGGAAAGCCGAAGCGGGGCAACTCGGCGGCCGTCAGACGAATGGTCGCCTCGAGCCGATCTGGGGTAAGTAGCGCCGTTACGTCAGCAAGCGGTACATGAACGGTTGCTAACACCACCCGCAAGACCTCGGAGTAGAACATCATGGCAACTCTCGGCGCGCCAGTGAGATGGGCGAGCAGTTCGGTATGGCCCCGCCACGGTAGGCCAGCCTCGGCGAACGCCTCTTTATTGATCGGCGCCGTCACGAGAGCGTCGGCTCGACCGGCCTGAACGTCACTGACCGCACGCTTAATCGTCTGATACGCAGATCGGCCGGCCTCGGCCGTTACCTTCCCAGAAGGAAACGCGGCGAGCTCTGCATCTGTCGTGGGACCGTAGAGCACGACTTCACCCGCTGCCTGGACCCGCGCGTCTTCTGCTGCCTTAAGCGAGATCTCCGGACCAATCCCAGACGGATCGCCCACGGTGATCGCAATTCTTAGCCGTTTACACATGATGCTTGAAATCCGAATCTGCCGTGCGTAAGGAAGTCTCGGCCAGCCGACTCAGAGCTGTAACATCAGCCAGTCCGCAACGATTTTCGGACTAGCGTTGCGGGCAGTGATCGCACCGAGAGCTCGACCGACCGCCGAGAACGCGCGAAGTACTCGACCTTCTTCTCCACGTTCGTAGGCAGCTGCCAACTTGGTCAATTCTGACTCGAGATCTGCGTTGGCGAGAGCAGCGTGGTCTGCACGGCTGTTCACGAGTCCGACGTCCCGGAGCAGCGACCTCATCGCGCCCAACCTGAGCACGAGCGCTTCCCGGTCGGTAGCCGCGACGTCTTTCTTCGCAATAAGGTCCTTCGCGTAAGCCAAGCGGCGTTGAGGATCCTTAGTGGCCACCGCGCCCTGTAGGCTCCGAGAGGCGCCCTCACGAGCACGAGCCAGATCGCCAGAATTCATACGAAGCGCCCGGCCGAGACTTCCGTCCGCCGTTGCCGCCACCGCGCGCGCGTCCGTTTCGTTGTATCCGTGATCCTTCACAAGAAGCCCCACGAGCTCAGCCGCACTCAACGGTCCAAAGCGTAATCGCGGACACCGCGAAAGGACCGTGGGAAGGAGCGCCTCCGGCCGGGATGACACGAGGATGAACACCGACGACGACGGCGGCTCTTCCAGGGTTTTCAGTAACGCGTTCTGCGCCGCCCCCATCAGCGTGTCTGCCTCATCGAGGATCACAACACGCGTTCGGCCTTCGAACGGCCGGTAGCCTGACCGGTCCAAAACTTCTCGCACTGGGTCGATCCTGATGACACCGGTATCCCCCGGCTCAACCAGTAGCACCTCGCCGTGAAGGCGACGCTCGATCCGCTGGCAACTCCGGCACGACCCGCAGGCGTCCAACTCGGAAATGTCATCTGCCGCCTTCGGCAGCGGTTGCATCCGCACTGGCGTCTCGCAGTTAATAGCTTGCGCCAGCGCGAACGCCACTGTTCGCTTTCCGACGCCTTCGGGACCAGCAAACAGCAAGGTCGGCGGAAGCGTGTCGCGTGAGACAGCACGCGCCAAGAGGCCGATAAGAGACCGGTGGCCGGTAACGGCCCGCAGTGGCATGAAGACCTCGTGCGAATCGTATCACGGGGGCCGCAACGCCTTGACCCTCTGAAGGAGCGGGAGGCCCGTCTGAGAAACCTAGAAAGCTCGGCTCGCTGTCACTCGACCCGATTTAGCATGGAGAGAAATGGCGGGGTCGACGAGACTCGAACTCGCGACC
>DBHR01000074.1:33791-45664 GCA_002296225.1 Acidobacteria bacterium UBA823
TCTAACCAACTGAACTACGACCCCACTAGATGTAACCCACCCGGTCCAGCTACGTACTATAATGCATCTCCGCTCGCCTGCGCGACCCACTCACGCCCATCATACTTGCTTGTGCCGACACTCCAACCTACGACGGTCCAATCTCGACGTCTTCACGAAGTTACTCTGGTCGGCGCAACGATTCCGGCGTGGAAGGCTGGTGGGCGGTACAGGATTCGAACCTGTGACAGCCGGCGTGTAAAGCCGGTGCTCTACCACTGAGCTAACCGCCCCGGCACTCTCGCCAGCGCCACCACGAGCATGTCATCGAGGCGCCGACACCTGCGGTCAAACAGTAATCACCCGGCCGAGACCGCAACCAGAGACGAGCGCCGACGGTCAACAAGCCAACCACTGCACGGACGCTCACTTAGGCATGTAGCGCGATGGTTGACAAACGATCGTCAACGGCGGCAGCTACCGCGTCGGCCGAAATATCGCCGACGCACCACCGGGTCGCTCGGCACCAACGACGGTGATGACATCGACAGTCAGTAAAGCGTGAAACCGTGGAATCCGCGGGTGCCCACGGACCATTGCGGTTAGGGTCAGTCGGACCGTAGATGCCGACGATCGGTGTCCCGAGGGCCGCAGCGATATGAAGCGGGCCCGTGTCTCCAGATACCAAGAGGACCGCATCTTGCAACACAGCGACCAACTCGGTGAGCGATGTCATTCCTGCCACGATTGCTGCCCCGTCAGAAGCTGCTACAACAGACCCGGCGAGCGATTCCTCGCCCGGGCCCCAAGTCACCGCGACCGGGAGCTGGTGCCGTCTACGCAACTGCTGCGCGATCGCGCCAAACCGTTTCGGTGGCCAGCGCTTGCTCGGCCAAGCAGCACCGGGGTTGATGACGGCGTAATGGCCCTTCTCCAGGCCGAGCCGCCGCCGGACGTCGGTGGAACCAGCCTTGTCCAGGACCTCGAGTGGAAACTCCCAGGACCCGAAGTCCACACCGAGTGACGACGCCAGCGAGAGGTTCAACTCGACCACATGGCGCACAGTGT
The DNA here is from genome assembly GCA_002296225.1 of Acidobacteria bacterium UBA823. GTDB lineage: Bacteria > Acidobacteriota > Vicinamibacteria > Vicinamibacterales > UBA823 > UBA823. The sequence goes on from DBHR01000074.1 coordinate 34,839, forward strand.
CGGGACGGCACTGCTCGCCGTAGAATAAACGAGCCGCTGGCTCACGGAGGTGCGTTCGCGAAAAGCCAATCACGCGACGGCCGCCCGCCATCCTTGCAAGCACAGCCGATTTCAACAGCCCCTGCGGATCTAGTACAACGTCGTAGCGCTCACGACGCAGTTCTGCGATCAATCCGCCTACGCTCCGCCAGGCTGGCACCGATCGGGTTCGCCAGACAATGCTCCGGTCCACAACCGGCACGAGATCGAGGATCTCACGGTGACGTTCGTCGACGACCCAGTCGATACGCGCACGGGGGAACGCGCGGCGAAGCGCGGCGGCCAACGGCAGCGTGTGGACAATATCCCCGAGTGAGCCAAGTCGAACGATCAAGATCCGGTTGACGGTAGCCATTAGCAGATTTCGTCTGGCTTCTGCTTGATACGAGCAAAAAGGTCCCTGGTCGAATGCTCCTTCGGGTCTCCGACGATCGCCGTACGACCGCCGTAGGCGCGTACGGTCTCGCGCTCGGGCACTGTCTCAACGGCGTAGTCGGTGCCCTTACAGTGCACGTCCGGTTGTATTGCATGGAGCAAATCGCTGACCGTCAGACCGGAAAAGATCACAACGGCATCGACAACGGAGAGCGCCGACACCAGCTCCGCGCGAGCCACCGCTGGGAGAATCGGCTGGCCACCTCCCTTGATTTTGGTGACGGAAGCATCGTCGTTGACAGCCACGACGAGCCGGTCGGCTTCGAGTTTGGCTCCCTGCAGGTATCGCACGTGCCCCACGTGGAGGAGGTCGAAACAGCCGTTGGCGAGTGCGACCGATTCTCTGTTTCGCCGAAACGTGGCAACCAACTTTACGAGTTCGGCGCGATTGACAATCCGTCCCACGTCACGCTCCACACCGCATCACAGCTCGGGGAGTTCGTGATCCCCCATCACGGCCCCCCGAAGCTCTTCAGCTGTAACTGTTGCGGTCCCGCGCTTCATCACCACCAACCCGCTGGCATAGTTGGCTAAACGCGTCGCCTCAAACATCGAGGCCCCGGCCGCCAACGCGAGTGTCAGAGTAGCAATTACGGTATCGCCAGCGCCCGTGACGTCCACGGTCTCGTCTGAGCCAAAGATCGGCACGTGAACGGTGCGGTTCTTGCGCTCGAACAGAGCCATCCCTCGGCTACCACGCGTGATCAGTACAGCCCCCATGCGTAGCCGCTTCAGCACAGTTCGACCAGCTTGTTCAAGGGCCTGCGCGTCTTCCCCGATTCTTACGTCTAGTAATTGCTCCACTTCAGACTCGTTTGGCGTGCACGCCGTGAAGCCCCGGTAGTCCAGGAGGTGATATCGCGAATCGATTACAACCGGGATCGGCCGCCGGCGAGTCGTACGGGTGCACTGCTGCTTGATCGTCTGCGCCAACGCCGGTGTGACTAGGCCTGACCCGTAGTCGGAGACAATCACTGCATCACAGCCTTTGATTGCACGGTGCACTGCCCGTAGGAAGGTCTTGGAACCCGAGAAGTCGAAGGCCGGTGCCGACTTGTCAATTCGCACGACCTGCTGCTTCGCCGAGTGCACGCCGCCAGCTAGAACTCGTGTCTTGGTCGGTGTCACATAACCACTGGGGCGCACAAGGCTCGAAGTCTTGACGCCACCGTGCAGTCCAGCGACCAGGCGTTCCGCAACGTTATCCCGGCCCAACAGGCCACACAGCCGCGACTGCCCTCCGAGCGCGGCGACGTTGTTCGCAGCATTACCGGCTCCGCCCGCCAAGACCTCAGCTGAATCGTAGTTCAAGATCAGAACCGGCGCTTCTCTTGAAACTCGCTCGATCCGACCGTAGATGAACTCGTCGGCGATCACATCGCCGACAATGGCCACCCGTTTGTTCGCAAGCCCGTCAATAAGCGCGAGAAAGCGATTGGCTTGATCGTGACCGCCTAGCACCGCCTTCACTGAAAGCTGTGGACACATATCCAACGCTCAGGCACCCTGCTGCAGGATCCACGCTACCGCGGTGAGCAACTCCGGCGCGATCAGCGCAGCGCTGACTCGAGGCTTCGGGCGAGCGACCTCGGCCTCTCCGTAACCCGTTCGAACGAGCACGCCTTGACCGCCGAAGGCCTGTGCTAACTCGACGTCGAGCCACCGATCGCCAACTACGAACGACCGTTCAAGATCAAGATGTAATTCGCGTTGCGCCTGTTGGACCATACCGGTGTGCGGCTTCCGGCACTCGCACTCCTGACGATAGGCCTCGATTGGCGCATCTGGGTGATGAGGACAGTAGTAGAAGCGATCGATCAACGCGTCACCTTCACGCACGCGCGCATCGATAAATTCATGGGCTTCCTCGACGAAACGCTCATCGAACATACCACGCGCCACACCCGATTGGTTCGTCACGATGACGACCTTAAAACCGGCACGGTTAAGGAGTCTTACCGCATCGATGCTCCACGGATAGAACACAATACGATCGAGTCGATCAAGGTAACCAACTTCCTCAGTCAATGTACCGTCGCGATCGAGAAACACGGCCGGCGTCACCAGGACACCGCCTTCGGTTCGTCCGAGGTCAGGCACCGCGCAAGAGCGTCGAATACATCATCAGTCGAGATGCCTGTCATGCAGCGATGGTCGATCGGACAGTCCCGCAGTAAACAAGGACGGCACCGGACGGGATGCGTCAAGAGTGTGTGTCGCCCCGCGGGCGCCGTAGCCCGCTCATCTGAGGGCCCGAACACCGCAACCACAGGTCGGGCGAGCGCTGCTGCAAGATGCATCGCGCCGGTATCATTCGACACGCATGCGTCGCAGCCCGCGAGTACGCCGATCAGCGTCGGAATGTCAGTGTGACCAATCAGATTGACAACCCGGCCGTCATCGGACAATCCGTGCCCAAATTGGGTCAAAGCGGATTCTATCGCACGACCTACTGGCCGGTCGTCCGGACTGCCAACAAACACAACCGTTCGGCCCAATTCCATCACCGACCGTCGCGTGACCTCGGCGAACCGCACAGGCAACCACTGCTTGGCGTGCCCATGTGCCGCACCCGGTGCTATCACCACAATCGACGCGCCAGATGTAACCTTATACCGTTCGAGGAGTGCCGCACCACGAGCTCGCTGTGCGTCTGTGACGACGAGCGTGACAGCATCAGACTCCACAGAAATGTTGAGTTTTCTCAAGAGTGTCCGGTAGGACTCCGAATGATGACCACCCCTCGGCAGCCGCTTAATGGCACGGGTCAACAACCAACCCCTGAAGCCAGCTCCGTAGCCCCAGCGCTCCACGATGCTAGCCCGGTGCGTGACCCACGCTGATCGAAATGAGTTCGGGAACAAAATCGCAATATCGTATCTCCCCGCAGCCAAGGTCGCCGCATCGGTGGCAATCCCGCCATGCCCTCCCTCGAGCGGCACGACGGCATCGAGGCCCGGTATCATTCGCACAACCGGTGCCATCGCTCGTGGCAACGCCACGCTAAGATGCTCCACAGCGTAATGGCGCCGGACGGCGGCTACCGATGGCAACGCCATTACGATGTCCCCAAGCCAATTCGGCGCCACGATTAACACACGCGTCGCGTCAGTCACGGTTGATCACGTAAACCACTCACTTGATTCACACCCGAGGCTTCCCTCTTAGCGAACTGCGGGAAACACGCCAGCAGACTCTTCAAACTTAGACTCTTCGTCCCGCCACCGACGATGCATCCACAACCACAAATTGGGATGTCGCCGTATGTACATCTCAAGCACGTCCGTACATCGCTGAGTGAATGCACGGAGGGCCTCCGGAGTTTCGTTGGCGGGTGGTTCAACCACCGATTCGTACACTAAACGATACCGTCCGTCGTTCAAGGGTAAGGCAAATAACGGAATCACCGGCGCCCCAGTACGCGCCGCCAACACCGCTAGCGCCGAAGTTGTCGCGGCTGAACGGTTAAAGAAATCGACCTGAACCGCATCGCGACTTTGGACATGCTGATCGATAAGGATGCCCACCGCACCGTTCTCGCTGAGCGTCCTGAACACTCTGCGCAATGCTCCGCGGCGGTAGATCACACCATTGCCAGTGGAAATACGAATGCGCTCTAAGAAATCGTGTACGTGCGGATTGTCGAGTGCCCGTGCCATGACCGACATTGATCCAAACTTCAGGGGGTGAGCTAGTGCTTGGATCTCCCAAAACCCGAAGTGTCCAGTCAGAAATAAAATACCTCTGCCTTTAGCCTGCGCCTCCTCGACACGTTCCGCACCGGACACCTCGACCAAGTTGAGCATGGCATCAGGTGACAGTGTCCGGAATTTTAGGAGATCGGTGGCTAGCCGACCAAAATGATGGAACGTCGATTGAGCCAGAACTCGGCACTCAGCAGGCGACCGAGTGGGAAAGGCAGCTTGCAAGTTTGCAGTGGCCACTCGACGATGCGAACGGTCGAACACGTAGAACGCCTGCCCGAGCGTCCGGCCGGCCCACCGCGTGAACGCCCACGGCAGCAACCCGATGACCGTCGCAAGGACGACGAGCACCGCGTACTCACAGCGGTACCGAATCGCGCTTAGGCCACCCATTACCCACGTAGGCGCCCACGGCGGGCCGACTCGACCCGGGTGAGTAGCCAGCTTCGGAATTCGCTCTCTTGCACCATCTCGACGACGAGTGGCAATGCAGCCAAAGTGAACGGTAGTGGTTGATAGGGCCGCAACCTCACGAGATCCTTCTCTGTGGTCAAAACAAGATCGGCCCCTGCTTCGCTTGCAGCCTGTCCAATGTTTCGAATGTCGTCTACGGAAAACGGGTGGTGGTCCGAATACCGCAACTCAGACACCACGGCAGCGCCCGTCGCTCGGGCATCGTCAAAAAATCGTTCAGGCTGGGCAATGCCGGCGACACACAGCACGCGCGTCTCCGGAGTCAGCGTGACATTTGGCTGACTCGAGTCGATGCCGGTCGGCTGTCCAGAGCGGCGAGTAAACTCAAACACCTGAGGTACGCCCAGGCGGGCACTAATCGTCGTTGCCTCGCCCCCCACAGCGCCGCTTAATAGCAGGGCGTGCGCTCGAACCGCCACACCCAACGGCTCCCGGAGTCGACCCGACGGTAGCGTCGCCTGGTGGTCGATTTCCCGGGCATCCATCACCAAGAGGTCAACATCGCGCTCAAGCTGCACATGCTGAAACCCGTCGTCAAGAAGGTGGACGGTAGCCCCAAGTCGAGATTCCGCGAAACGACCTGCTAAATAGCGTTCGGAAGCAACAACGACTGCGACCCGGTCCAGTGCGTGCGCCAGCATCATCGGTTCGTCGCCAGAACACTCTAAGCCCACCCGGATCCCCTCGGCGTCGCGCACAACCGTTACTCCATCAACGTGCTCTCGGCGACCGTATCCTCGGCTGAGAATCGCCGGACGCTCCCCGGCATCACGAAGCAATGTCGCCACGAAAGCCGTGAATGGCGTCTTACCACTGCCTCCGACCGAAAGACTACCGATGCTGACCACCGGCTGATCCAAACGTCGGCGGCGCGACGAGGCTGACTCGTACCACCGGCGTCGCTGTCGAGCGACCGCCGCGTAAAGCGAATCGATCAGCTGCACACGACCTCTGTAAACCGATTACTGGGCAAAACGGGAGGGTCTGACCACCCGTGCAAAGGTTTCTGACGCGGCAAGCGGCAGGAGATTCTGGATCACTTCGAGAGTCCGTTCCTTGGCGCCACGATTCGACTCGACGAGCGCTCGCGCAGCGGCGCCGAGCCCAGCTCGGCGCACGGGATCGTTGAGTAATGCCGGCAGTGTCTCTTCAAGCTCGCGGCCCGACCGTACTTGGCAGGCTGCGTTCGATGCCACGAACGTTTCGGCGACCTCCTTGAAATTCTGCATCCGAGGTCCAAAAACAATCGGCTTGCCGAAAATGGCAGGCTCTAGGATATTGTGTCCACCGCGATCAACTAGGCTCCCCCCGACAAACACGACGGTGGCGACCTGATAGAGACGCGCAAGCTCACCGATCGTGTCGAGGACCACGACGTCAACGCGCGGCTCGGTGTCGATCGGAAGATCCGTACGGCGGGCGACGGAAAATCCGACGAGTTCCGCCATTTGAACGACCTCATCGAAGCGCTGAGGATGTCGAGGTGCGATGATAAGCAAAGCGTCTGACGTGGAGCGCTTAATTCTGGTGAACGCGCGTAGAACCGGCGCTTCCTCACCACGCACTGTGCTTGCCGCAACAACCACGAACCGACGAGCGCTAATTCGAAAATATCGCAACACACGGTCTCTCGTCTGAAGCGCCGGACGTGCTGCTGCCGGCTCCAGGGAGTCGAACTTCAGGGTGCCGGTTACGGTCACCCGCTTCGGATCAGCGCCGAGGTTGATCAGGCGCTGTCCCGATTCGTCCCCCTGCACGCAGAATTGATCGACGTTTTCCAGCACCGAGCAGAACAGCCGCCGGATAACACGGTAGTGCGGATACGACCGCGACGAAATGCGGCCATTCACCAGGATCGTCTTGACGCCATAGCGACGGCACGCTCGCAATAAATTCGGCCAGATCTCAGTTTCCATCATGATGAACAGACGGGGTTTCACTAGCCGCAATATCCTGTTTACGATGAAGGTCAGGTCGAAAGGAAAGTAAAAGACGCCGTCGAGCCCTTGTAGATTCTGACGTGCTAGCTGCTGGCCAGTCATCGTTGTTGTCGACATAAACAGCCGAAGCGACGGATATCGCTCGCGGAGCCCGGGCAACAGCGCACGTGCCGTCAACACCTCGCCGACCGAGACGGCATGGATCCAAATGGATGGCTCGGCATCGAGATTAAGCGACACTGGAAGGTATCCGAGCCGCTGCCAGAAGCTACCGATATATTTGCGGTGGCGCAGCGCCTGATAGCCAAAGTACGGCGACGCCGTTAGGAAGAAGACGAGCGTCAGCAAACCATAGATGAGGTACATCGGAGATGTTCTGCACGCGCTAACAGCCACGCGCGGGCCCGTTCGATCCAGCGACACCGTCCCTGCGACGTCGGCCGAGTATAGCTATCGGTTTGACCATTCGCAAGATCGTTAACTAAAATGGGGTTTCCGTGCCAACGTGTACAGGCACGCCGTCTGGACAAGGACGTCTTTAGGGAAAACATTATGAGTATCGGGGTCGGGATCAATGGGTTCGGCCGCATCGGCCGGAACATCATGCGGGCTGCGATGAGCAGGCCAGACATTGAGGTGGTCGCAGTCAACGACTTGACCAGCGCGAACATGCTGGCCTACCTGCTCAAGCACGATTCGGTTATGGGAAATCTCACGGCTACGGTCGAGGCCGGTGACGGCAAGATCAGCGTGGACGGCCGCTCATTCAAGGTCGTCTCACACCGCGACCCCGCCGACCTGCCCTGGGGCGACTTAGGTGCGGACGTAGTCTTTGAATCGACCGGCCTCTTCGCCAACCGGGAAGGCGCTAGCAAGCACTTCACGGGCGGCGCCAAGCGCGTCATCGTGACTGCACCAGCAAAAGAACCCGATGCGACTATCGTCCTCGGCGTCAACGCCGAACTGTACGACCCGGCTACTCACAAGCTGATTTCAAACGCCTCGTGTACGACCAACTGCCTAGCGCCGGTGGCTAAGGTGCTACACGAACATTTCGGCCTACAGCACGGTTGGATGACGACCGTGCATTCCTACACCAACGACCAGCAGCTACTGGATCTCCCGCACAAGGACTACCGGCGCGCGCGCGCTGCCGGCGTTTCCATGATCCCCACGACAACCGGTGCGGCAGTTGCTGTTGGTGAGGTGCTGCCGGAGCTCAAGGGCCGTCTTGACGGTATGTCCATCAGGGTCCCTACGCCGAACGTCTCAATCGTCGATCTCGTTGCCAACGTGGACAAGAAAACAACGAGCGACGAAGTGTGTGAGGCGTTTCACGAAGCCGCCAACGGTCCACTGAAGGGTATTCTTCAGGTTTCCGAAGACGATCTCGTGTCGGTCGACTTTAAGGGGAACCCGCACTCGTCGATCGTCGATGCGGCCTACACGAAGGTGATGGACGGCAACTTCGTAAAGGTGTTGGCCTGGTATGACAACGAGTGGGGCTACTCCAACCGATGCGTCGATCTCGTGCGATTCATTGCCGAAAAGGGCCTCTAATTACCCGGCCCCTGTGAATGGCTGAGGCTAACCGACCCCGCAAGCCAACGATCGAAGACCTCGACATCGCCGGTCGGCGGGTCTTCATCCGAGTTGATTTTAACGTTCCGATCGTGGATGGCACGATTACCGACGATACCCGGATCAAGGCCTCGCTTCCCACCATTCGTCACGCGCTCAAACGTAAAGCCATCGTCATTCTCGCCTCGCATCTGGGACGTCCGAAGGGGCGTCGGTGCCAGGACCTCACACTGCGACCCGTCGCCGCGCGACTGTCTGAACTCCTCGACAGTCCCGTCACATTTGCCGAAACCGCAATCGGCACGCCCGCACAGACAGCCGTCGCGGACACGAAGCCTGGCGGCGTTGTGCTGCTCGAAAACCTGAGGTTTCATCAGGAGGAAGAAGGCAACACCCCGGAGTTCGCGAGGGCCCTTGCTAGCCTTGCCGACATTTACGTCAACGACGCCTTCGGTGCCGCCCATCGAGCCCACGCGTCCACCGAAGGGATTGTGCGGCACTTAACCGAAGTGGGCATCGGACTCCTGATGGCTTCCGAACTCGACTACCTCGGGCAAGCGTTCGATGACCCGGAGCGACCGTTCGTTGCCGTCATTGGCGGCGCGAAGGTGTCGAGCAAGCTTGACGTCATCCACAATCTGCTCGAACGCGCCGACACATTACTCATCGGTGGGGCCATGGCCTATACCTTCTTCAAGCAACAGGGGCTGCCGGTCGGCCGGTCCTTGGTCGAGAATGGGCTTCTAGATACAGCGCGAGACATTATGGCCAGAGCCAAAACTCGGGGTATCGCCTTCGAGCTACCAGTAGATCATGTCGTGACGGCCGAGGCTGACGGTTCGAGCCCCTACGAAGTGCTTGCCATCAACGACCCGGCGATTGCCGACCGGCTGGCTGTTGATATCGGACCGGAGACGGTCGAACGTTACTCAAAGAGCCTCGCGGACGCGAGTACCGTCGTCTGGAACGGGCCGATGGGCGTCTTCGAAACCGACGCCTTCGCAGAGGGCACGACGAGGATCGCCCGCGCCATCGCGGCTGTTCGGGGCACCACGATCATCGGAGGCGGTGACTCCGTCGCGGCAGTCACCAAGGCAGGGGTCCAAGATCAAATTTCCCACATCTCCACCGGTGGCGGTGCCTCGCTGGAATTTCTCAGCGGGCGAATACTTCCAGGCGTAGCAGCATTACCGGATCGTCCGGCCGACCCGGCCGTATAGATTTCTTCTCAACGAGGCAACAATGCGCACTCCCCTCGTAGCAGCAAACTGGAAAATGCACAAGACGGTGCAGGAAGCCCAGGCGTTCCTCCAAGTGTTTCGCGGTCTGACCGAAGACGTGACTGGTGTCGACATCGTAATCGCGCCACCATTCACGGCCTTAACAGCCGTCGTCGCGGGAGTGCAGGGATCGTCGATCGCCGTTGCGGGACAGGACGCCTACTGGCAAGCTGAGGGTGCGTTCACCGGCGCGATCAGTCCGTCGTTGCTGGCGCACACAGGTGCCACGCACGTTATCCTCGGCCACTCCGAACGCCGGAACCTCTTTGGAGATACCGATGAGTCGGTCAACAAGAAGATGAGTGCTGCAATTGCTTTCGGATTAACGCCGATCTTCTGCGTTGGAGAAACACTCGAGGAACGCGACCGCGGCGAGGCGCTCGTCGTGTTGACACGCCAAATCCGGCGAGGCCTCGACGGTCTGTCCGGCGAGCAGGTCGCCTCGCTCGTAGTCGCCTATGAACCAATCTGGGCGATCGGTACGGGACACAACGCCACCGTCGATCAGGCTGGCAACGCGCATGCCCACATTCGTGGCATCCTGCGGGAGCGGTTCGACACAGGCGCGGCCGAGTCGTGCCGCATCCTATACGGTGGCAGCGTCAAGCCGGGAAATGTCCGAGAGATCGTTGCACAACCGGAGATCGACGGCGCGCTGGTCGGCGGAGCCAGCCTTGACCCGAAAAGCTTTTTCGAGATTGTGGCGGGGGGCCGGGCCACGACGGTATAATGGGCGACAATGTTTTACTATGTGTTGCTGACTGTCTACGTGCTCGTCTGTTTACTCTTGCTCTTGGTCGTGCTTTTACAGCAAGGTAAGGGCGGCGACATCGCGAGTGCCTTCGGCGGGGGTGGTAGCCAGACGGCGTTTGGCGCGCGCGGAAGTGCGACCGTTCTCTCAAAGGCAACAACTGTTCTGGGAACACTGTTCATCGTCGGCGCACTCGCACTTGCGATCATCGGTCAGCAAGGACCAGGCTCGCTTCTGAGCGGATTCGATGGTCCAACGGGAGCACCGCTCCCGCCGGCTTCTGCGCCCGTAACGGAACCGGCGGCAGGGGAAACACCGGCTGACGCAGAAGCCGCTGAAGAAACGCCAGCCGACCCGCCTCAGCGGTAGTTAAACGCGACCACGGCCTTCGGTCCGGGGGCGCGCGTACCCTAATTTAAGAAGCGGAAGTGGCGGAACTGGCAGACGCACCAGCTTGAGGGGCTGGCGGTGGCAACATCGTAGGGGTTCGAATCCCCTCTTCCGCACCAATCTCGGCTCTCCGTCGCCCGCCGTAAGGCGTTCAAGAACCATCCTCCACCGAACTGCTGGGTAACACGATGGGCGGTTGCGGATCGAGGGGTGTCAAGTCGCGGCCGGCGAG
>DBHR01000074.1:45979-46235 GCA_002296225.1 Acidobacteria bacterium UBA823
GGGTGTCAAGTCGCGGCCGGCGAGAGCCGGATGATCGGGAAAAATCTTTGTGGCCCGAAATACGGGGTAGGTGAAGCTGGCCGTCGGATGGGGCCGCGATCCATCAGGCATCTTCACATCGCCCGAGTAGGGCGTCCGGTAATCCCAGACGATCTCTCCCTCTGAAGTAACTTCCAAGAATCGTCCTTGCGCACCTGAGGTGATCATCGTGTGACCGTCAGCTAGACGGTGGGCCCCCGAAATGAACGAGCTAAAC
>DBHR01000072.1 GCA_002296225.1 Acidobacteria bacterium UBA823
TATGGGCGTGAGTTGGGGTGAGGGTAGCGGGAATGGGCTCGTGTCAGTGGAGTACACATTCCACGGTGAGTCGGCACATTCGGCCGGAGGGCCGTGGGCGGGTCGCAGCGCGCTTGATGCGGTCGAGCTTATGAATGCGGCTATGAACTACCGGCGCGAACACCTCAGGTTGTCACAGCGCACACACTACGTGATCACTGATGGAGGCGACCAGCCGAATGTCGTACCGTCGCGTGCCTCGGTCTGGTACTACTTCCGTGAGCTCGATTACGACCACATCAAAGAGTTGTTCGAAATTGGGAACACGGCGGCAGAGGCAGCGGCCAAGATGACCAATACCGAGGTGGAGTGGCAGATCCTCGGGTCGGCTTGGCCGCGCCATTTCAACAAGGTGATCGCCGAGACGATGTACGAAAACATCAAGACGGTTGGGCTCCCCGAGTGGAGCGACGCGGACCATGCGTTGGCCAAGGCTCTCCAGGATGAGCTTGGGGCCGAGCCGACAGGCCTTGCGACGGAGCTCAGCGAGTTGGGTGGGCCGCCTGAAGGCGTGCGGACCGGCGGCGGCTCGGATGATATTGGTGACATCTCGTGGAACGTCCCGACGGTCACACTTCGATTCCCATCGAACTTCCGGACGGGCGGTGGTGGCCATCACTGGTCGAGCGCCGTCGCGATGGCGACGCCGATCGCCCATAAGGGCGCAACGGCCGGTGCGAAGGTCATGGCGATGACCGCGCTCGATTTTCTCCTACAGTCGGCGAAAGTCGAGGCGGCCTGGGCGTACTTTAACGACGTCCAGACCAAGGACCAGCAGTATATTCCGTTCATCAGCGCCGATGACCGGCCGGCGACCCACCTGAATGGCGCGATCATGGAGGAATTCAGGGACGAAATGCGGCAGTACTATTTCGACCCGACGCGGTACGATACGTATCTTGAGCAGCTTGGCATCGAGTATCCGACCGTGAGAGAGCCACCGCAGTAACGGTCGCCCGGGAGCCGTCCCGTACAATTAAAACGGGAATCTGAAGGAGACGTAGATGAAGTTCGACATCGATCCTCGGCGACGGTGGTTCGGCGGATCCACGCGCGTGGTCGGGTCAATCCTGCTGGCGTCGGTGGTGCTTTGGCCTCCAGCGATACGGGCTCAGGTCGAGCCGTCCGATAGCTATGTGCTGCCGCCCCGGGCGGTGCAGGAGCTGTTCGAGCGGGATAAGAACCTAGCGAAGCTTGACCGGCTGAGTCCGGATGGTGTGCACTTCCTGATTCCCCTGTCTGATGAGTTGTCGAGCCTCGAGTTAATGGCGCGGCGGACGCTCCGGCTGGCGATGCTAGAGCTGATGCCAGAAGTGGACCGGGAATGGCGGCTGGCGACTTACGGCATCCGTGGTTACGACGTCTACGCATTAGAGGACCGTCGGCGATGGTCGATTGACCTGCCGGAAGGGATCTTTGTCAGTGATGCCATCTGGTCTCCGGATGGGAGCCAGCTCGCATTTCTCGCGCACCTGGTAGACAGCACCCAAGTGTGGACGGCGGATGTCGCCACTGGCACGGCTAGACCGCTCAGCGATGCACGTGTGATGGCGACCCTTGCGGCGCGAGCACAGTTCGGCAGCGCGAGTGTACCGTCACGGATGCTCCAGTGGCTACCGGATGGATCAGTCCTCGCATTGCTCGTGCCAGTTAATCGTGGTTCAGAGCCTGAAGCCGGCCCAGTGCCGACCGGACCCATCGTTCGTCGGACGCGCGAAAAGGCCACGCCGACCCGAACGCTCCCGTTTCTGCTACGAACCGAGCACGACGCTGACCTGTTCCGCTACTACACCACGGCGCAACTGGTGCGCTTGTCGTCCGGGCAGGTGCCGCAGCTGATCGGCGATCCAGCCATGTATCTGTCGGTCGCTGTGTCACCCGACGGGCGTCACATCCTCTCGGAATGGCTCGTCGAGCCGTTCTCATACATCGTGGGCTACACGAGTTTCGGCCGTGACCTCAAGGTTTTAAATGTAGACGGTGAAGTCGTGTCGACGATCCGGCAGGTGCCGCTGCACGAGATAGCGGGTCGGGACAACCGGCCCGATGCAAACCTGCCGCGGGAGGTCGCGTGGCGGCCCGATGGAAGGGGCTTGTCGTGGCTCGACCGAACGCCTGGGGTTGATGGGGAGGGTGATGATACTGGTGATGCTGAGCAACGAGACCGCGTGATGACTGTCGGGGCGCCGTTCGTTGTGGCGGAGGCGCGAGCCCTCGCATCGACAGAAGGCCGTCTCAGTGGCCTTCGGTTTGCCGCCGACGGCAGCCATGTGTTCGCGGAGGCCGCCAAGGACGACGAGCGAGCGATCCTTGTGTACGACCTATCGTCCGAGCCGGCTGTCGAACTGGTGCTGGCAAGTTACGACCCGGACAACGTCCTCGAGCTCCCTGGCGAATTGCTGACGCAGCAAGACGGTAACGGCATCACGGCTGCCGTGACGTCAAGCGACGGCACGTTTGCGTATCTGCGGGGTCCAGGCTACCGCGAACAGTTTACGCCGCAACCCTTCATCGATCGGGTCGAGATTGCGAATGGTGCTACCTCGCGGCTGTTTGAGGGCACGGCCGAAGCATTCGACCAGCCTTTGATCGCGCTCGACGACGATCTAACGCGGATGATCGTTAACCGAGAAACGCGTGCAACGGCGCCTGACAGTTATCTGTGGAGCGCCGACGGCGCCTGGGAGAACCTGACCCACAACGTTGACCCGTATCCCGAGATCACCGCGGCCCGTCGGGTCGACTTCGACTTCACGCGTCGGGATGGGCTGACCATCCAGGGGCGGATCTCGTTGCCGACTGATTACCAACCGGGCGAGCGGGTTCCGGCGGTCTTCTGGACCTATCCGCGAGAATATGAGTCAGCCGAGGACTATAGCCGTGGGGCGATCCGGGCTCGCAATCACAACGCCTTTACGCCGCTCAGTTTTCTCCGCTGGTCGGACATCTGGCGGACCCAGGGCTACGCGGTGGTGTATCCCGATATCCCGATTGTCGGTCAGGACGGTCGGTTTAACGACCATTTCGTCGCGGACATGACCGAGACGATGTATGCGGCGATCAGGAAAGTCGACGAGATGGGCTACGTTGACGTCGATCGGATCGGTCACGGTGGGCACAGCTACGGCGCGTTCACGACGGCCAACATGCTTGCGCACACGCCCTTCTTCAAGGCCGGGATCGCCGGAGACGGTGCCTACAATCGTACGCTGACGCCGATGGCTTTCCAGGGGGAGCGACGGTTTATCTGGGACGCGCCGACGACCTACGTGGAAGCCTCACCGTTCTTCTACGCGGATCAGATCCACTCGCCGTTACTTATGTATCACGGGGAACAAGACAATAACTCCGGAACATTCCTGATTCAGTCTGAGCGGATGATGCAGGCGCTGACCGGCTTGGGCAAGACGGCGGCTCTCTACATCTATCCGTTCGAGTCGCACGGGCCACGTGCGAAGGAGAATTATCTGGATTTGTGGACGCGATGGCTTGAGTGGTTCGATACTTACGTCAAAGGGCAGACGACCCCGCGGTTAGAGACGGCTGGCCAGTGACCACTGGCTAGTCGACCAACGTAGATTTCGGATAGGCGCAGGTCAACCAAAAAGACACCGGATGCAAACCCTACCGTCAGGGCCGGTCGGCCACGCGGCGCCGGCGGCTGGAAAATTCCGGTGCCTCTTTGAGGCAGGTAGCCAAGATTCCGAACGACGTCAGAAGCGCACGGAATCCTGAGCGGTGCAGCTCAGCTGGGAGTGCGTCGTTGACGCAGTAGCCAGTTTCGTCTGCGACGGCTCGCTCCCAACCACGGAATAATCGTCCCCAGTTACTGGTCAGCACCTCACGCATTGCCGAGCGGCCCTTGGTCGGATACCAATAGCTGTCGTGATACAGGACGCTGGCGAGGTAGGCCCACGGCGCTAGTACGGTCTTGAGTGACCACTCGAGTGGGCGGCGCAGCGGTCCCCAGTAGATCTTGTGTTGCATGCGGGCTGCAAAGGTCATCCGGCGGAATGGTCCATCGAAATTCCACTGTTCGGCTCCGGCCGCCTTGTCGCCGACGATGGCGATGTCGCGGGGGTCGCCGCATCCGAGTTCAGCGTCGTGCGCTAGCCGGATGTACTTGATTGACAGCGGATCGAATCCCATCAACTTAGCCGCTACCGCGTCGATCGCCACCTGATCACTGCTGGCGAGGATCACGTTCTTCACGTGCGGTGTCATGCACCTCGGACCCGGGCCGTCCCCGGCGAACGTGCCATCCATGACGGCGAATACGCCCCGGTGGATCTTGCGCTGGATCAGCAGGAGATCTACGAGGGTCTCGTGAATCACTGGATGGGTCCAATGCCGCCGGTCGTTCAACAGTCCACCGAAGGCATTTTTCATCGCGCCGGTCGTGGTCGTAAAGACGTGGGTCTTCACGGTGGGTAAATGGATGATGTTCTCACCGATAAACCGCTTTGGGATGAGAAAGCCCTTCGGGTAGACGTCGTTCAAACAGAGGAAGCGGTCGGCCAGGTCGCCCACGGCGTCCCGGATGTGCACCCAGTCCTCGCCCTCGTAGAGATGGATATTGCGCAGGCCGTGCGCCTTCACCACTGGCAGCTGCTTATTTTCGCGCTCGCCCAAATGCGCATCGATGACAACTGTCCGGTTGTGGCAGGCGTGCATTAGCGCGGGGTCGTAGCCGTCCTGCTTCATCGCGCGGATCACTCCATCGAGCTGCCACGGTGTCGTCGAGCTACCAGGGAAGAAAAAGTGCCAGGAGATGTTGATCTTGAGTGCCGTATCGACAGACGGGTCCACAACCTGGCGATAACCGGCTAGGTTCAGCAGTTCATGGTAGTCGCTGAGAACGGTCGACGGCTGTGTCCGGAGAATGGCGACGGTCGCGCGAGGCATCGTGCTCAGTTTATCGTCCGCGAGGCCAACGTACAAAAAAAGGGGGACGGCATCCGCCATCCCCCTGCGCGCGAATTTTCAATCCGTCGGCTAGCCGAGGTGTGCCGTGAACTGCCTGTCCGGCCCCACTTCGAGCGAACTCAGGATCATATCCGGCGTGACCGGCGTCCGGAGCACGTCGCCGGTCGCGTCAGCGACGGCACTGAGCACCGCACCTGCACCCGCACCCTGTGGTGGCTCACCAATCCCCTTTGCACCGACCGGTGTCTGCGGGTCAGGGAGGTCGAGTGCCCCCCACTTCATATTGTGTGGGACGTCGAGGATTGTCGGTGGCTTATTTGAGTAGAACCGCTTCGCCACCGCCAGGCCCCAGTGCTGGTCGTACACCCACCGTTGATTCAGCGCGTGCCCGAAACCTTGCACGGACCCACCGTTGATCTGACCGCCCAGGCTGCGAGGATGTAGAATTACGCCGCAGTCGGCTGCTGCTGCGTACTCCACAACGCGGATGTGACCCGTTTCGACGTCCACTTCGACTTCCGCGAAGCCGATGACGAACGTATAGGTGTCACCGTCACGCCCGAAGTTGTCACGTGCTATACCCATCAAACCCTGGCCGGCTAAGTTCGTGGCCGACTTCACAGTGAAAGGATTGATGTCCTCCGGCAGCTCGTGGCCATCATACTTGCCACCGAGCTGGATCGCCCGCCGAGCCGCACGCGCGAATGTGAGATAGCGCGAGCGGTTGGACCGGTGATAGACGCGACCGCCGCCAACGTCATAGTTCTCGGGCGCCCCGCCTAGATCCCGTGCCGCAATTTCTTGCAGCTTGCGCTTGGCGTCGAGGCCGGCGGCCCAGTTGGCGCGCGTATGCGCATGGGTGCTTTGGCTGCCGCCCTGACTGGCACTCCAGGGGAGATTCTTGCTCGTGTCGCCCCAGGCAACCGACACGTCCTCCCAGGGGAAGTCCAGCACCTCGCACGCCGCCCGGGTCGTGTCAAACACGGAGTGCGTGCCAAGATTACCGATGCCCGACTTGACGTACATCTTGCCATCCGGCTGGATGACGAGCAGTCCGTCGTAGCCGAGGCTGCCCCCCACGTAGGGGCTCACGGACACGCCGACACCCGTTACCTTCGTGCCGTTACGCTGGCCGCTGCGCTGCTTCCGTTCCTCCCAGTTAAAGAGCTTGCTGCCCAGGTCGAGTGCCTCACTTACGTTGGCGCTCGTGACACGGCGACGGACACCCTCGTCGTTCGCCGGGCCGTATGCGGCCGTGCCACTCGGTGCGTTGATCTTGTGGAACTCGACTTGATCGATGCCGAGTTGCCGCGCAGCCTTCGACAGGACTGGCTCGAACATGGCGATCGCCTGAACGCCGCCGGGGCCACGCTGCGAGGTTCGCGGTGGCGTGTTCGTGATCACGCTTAGGCCGCGGAACCGCATGTTCTCGGGCTGATAGGCGAGGGACGCGACCCGCGCGGTTGTCAGGAAGTCACCCTGGCGGTTGTAGGGACCGTTGTCCTGCACGACGAACAGGTCCACCGCAGTCAAGCGGCCGTCCGACCGGAAACCGGCCTTCACGCGCGCTTGGTAGCCGGGGCGGGCACGGCCGATGTAATTTTCCTCTTGGCGAGTAATTCGCATCATGACCGGTTTGCCGGTCTTCCGCGATAGCAATGCCGGAATGGCCTCGAAGATTGACCCAGGAATCTTGCTGCCGAAGCCCCCACCGCAATACTCGCCGATGAGCACTAAGTTCTCTGGCTCGATACCAATCCAGGAGGCGGCTGGTGCATGGCTGCGCACCGTGCTCTGCGTGGAGCAGTGCATGTAACACTTGCCGTTCTGCCAATAGGCCATCGCGGTTCGTGTTTCGAGTGGTTGGTGCGACGTCGACGCCTGGATGATCGTCTCGTCGAGTACGAGGTCAGCCTCGGCGAGCGCCGTTTCGACGTCGCCGTGCTCCCACTCCTCGCCGACATCACCCATCGGCAGCTTGCCGGGTTCGGCAGACGCGAAGACATCCTCCGACCACTTGATGGTCTCGACTTCGCGTCCCACGAAGGCATTGCCGTCTAGGCGCGCGTTCGCGCTCCCCGGCCGCAGGCTTTCCATCGGGTCGACGGCGAACGGCAACGGCTCGTAATCGACCCGGATCTTTTCGACCGCATCCGCCGCGGTAGTTTCGTCGACCGCGGCCACGGCAAGGACCGGCTGTCCCTCATAAAGCGGTTCTGTTGAATTGAGCGCGCGCTCCTGGACGCCTTCGCGCTGCAGCGGCGGCAGATCGTCTTCGGTGAGAATCCCTTCAACGCCTTCCATGGCCAGCGCTTCGCTCGCGTCGATGTTCGTGATGCGGGCGTGGGGCATCGGGCTTAGCAGTAGCTTCGCGAAGAGCATTCCTTCGGCGCGAAAATCCTCGGCGTATTTTGCCTGACCCATCACTTTCGCGACAATGTCCGGGGTTTGATAATTCTTGCCTATGTATTTGTAGTCAGCCACGTTGTCCCCTCCGCGTCTTCGACCCCACTCAGCTTACCGGGATGGCCTCTGTCTAACCATCGCAGCTTAACATGAGTCCGGGGCTCGACTCCATCCGGAAATCATGTGAATATTCGCCGAAGCTTCGCGTTTTGCCAGGCAACTAGAGAGTTTATACGGACTGGTGTTTGGGCCCTGAAAATGGGAGGTTCGAGGCTTTGAGGGCGAACCCTTGTCGATACTCAAGAGGGCAACAGGTCCCCGGTAACGAACCCGTCTGGCCGAACACCCGGGAAGCCGACGGTTCCTCACCCGCCCGTGGGCGGAATGGCGAGGTGGTGACCTACAACTCCCGGACCCAGATGTTCCGATAGCTGACCGGGTGATCGTGCTCTTGGAGCAGCAGTGGCTCCTTGGAGCCGTGTGCCTCGTATTCGGCTTCGCCGATGAAGACGCTCGTTCCGCGAAGCGCTACATGGTTCTGGATGAGGACACCGTTGTGGAACACCGTCATGGTCGCCGGTTGCGGGACCGTGCCACCCGCGCGAAACCGCGGCGCCATAAAAATGATGTCGTAGGTCTGCCAGGCGCCGGGTGCCCGTGACGCGTTGACCAGCGGGATATGCTGCTTGTAGATGCTACCCGCTTGGCCGTTTGAGTAGGTTCGGTTCTCGTAGGAGTCGAGCACCTGCAGCTCGTAGCGACTCATCAAGTAGATGCCGCTATTCCCCCGGTCTTGACCCTCGCCTGTCACAATCGCCGGTGTCCGCCACTCGACGTGCAGTTGGACGTCGCTGAAGCCCTGCTTGGTCATGATGTCGCCAGTATCCGGCAGGACAGTAAGGACGCCGTCGGAGACCTCCCAGGGAGGTGCTCCACCGTTGCGTGCTTGCCAGGCTGAGAGATCAGTCCCGTCAAAAAGAATGACCGCGTCTGACGGCGGGCCGCTGGAGACGCCGGGGATGATGATAGATGGCTCGGGTTTCCAGACCTCGGTTAAGGTTGGGTCGCCTTGGTCCTGGGTGAAGGCGGACACGGCGCCGAGCGTGAGTATGGCTATGAGGACGATGGTGCGGGACTTGGACATTAGAGACCTCCCAACTGGCGGCCTGGAGCCGCTGCAGCGCGAGTATCATCATAACGTCAGTCAGTAGGCCATGGCTGCCTTATATCATAAAAAATCTGTCTAAATTTCTGAGTTGTGGTAATCAGCCCTGAGCGCCCTTGCTGAAGTGCGCTTCGTGTCTGAAATCTGATTCGCGCAGCCCGAGAAGATTCCGTAACTCGCTGGCAGAGTGACATACTGCTGCGAGGTTCAGTTTTTCAGAAGAGCGCATTCCGCTCATCGGAGTAACGAATGCCATCATTCGACGTTGTCTCGCAGGTGGATAAGCAGGAAGTCACGAATGCCGTCGATCAAGCAAACCGTGAATTGGCTACGCGCTTCGATTTCAAAGGTACTAACGCCAAGTTCGACGTGGAGGACGATCAGATCACCATGCGGGCGCCGAACGAATTTCAACTCCGCCAGATGTATGACGTGTTAACGAAGCGCCTCGTCGGCCGCCAGGTCGACATTCGCTGCCTAAAGCTCGACGACCCACAAATCAACGTAAGCGAGGCCAGGCAACTCATTACCGTGCGTCAAGGCGTCGAGTCGGAGATGGCGAGGGAAATCGTTAAACTCATCAAAGCACCGAAACTCAAAGTGCAGGTCGCCATTCAGGGTAGCAAGCTGCGTGTGTCTGGCAAGAAGCGCGACGAACTGCAGCAGGTGATCGGCATGCTCAAAGAAGCCAAACTTGACCTGCCCCTTCAGTTCGAGAATTACCGCGATTAGCGTGATTTACTCTTGGCTGTGAGTCGACGCAACGACTATTCCATGTTGCTTTGCTACCAACTCACGTAGCGATACATCAGGCGGATCAGCTTGTAGGCCTCGGTCATGTTCCGCGCGTCGTACTCCACCGTGATCCCATCAATTCTGCGTACGTTAGGGATCGCCTGGACGATGTCAGCTCGTGTCGTTGACGCCGAGCGTAGCCGGAATGTAATCGGTCCCCGGGTATCGAGGGGACGAGCAGCAGCGAGATCAGCAAGTGCCTCAAGTGTTGCTAAACGCAGCCGCGCCTTTACGTTGTCCGGATGGCGTAGTTTTGCCACTGAAGAACCGATTGCTTCCTTGGTAACGACCGTCCGGGTTGGAACCAGCGCGCTAAACTGCTTGGTGAATGCTAAGTCGCCGGCGGCAAGAATAACCGGGACGCCTTGGCTGCCTGCATAGAAGGCATTCAACCCACCTTCGCCCACTTCGGTGCCGTTCAGCCAGATTCCCTTCACCGATCCTGACCCGGTATGGGCGAGGAAGCCGTCTTCCGTGCCCGCGCGGGCGTGATAGCCGAGGAAGATGGCGGCGTCGAAGGAGTCGTCCAGTCCTTGTACCATTCCGAGCGGTTTTAGGTTGCCCTGGATGTACTGCACCCGTGAATCCAGTCTGGTGTGCAGCAGATTCTGCATGTCGCCGTGCGAATCGTTGACCAGCACGTCGGCTGGGCCTCGCTCAAAGATCGCCGCGACAACCGCGTTGACCTCGTCGGTCATCAACTCGCGACCAAGCGCATAGTCCTTCCCGGAGGCATTCGTCATCCGGCCTGTGCCGATGCCCCCGATGCCTTCCATATCGACCGAGATGAAGACCTTGGGGATGTCTTGGGTCTGAGCGATGCCAACGGGGGTCACTACGCAGGCTGTGAGGGTCGCAATACATGCAAGGCGCGCGAGGTGTGGCTGCTTTGTCATGGTTTTGACTCCAGAGGTCCGTCTTCGTCAATCGACGCCAAGTTCGTCCAGTGGGTACGCTCACCGATTCAACTGTACGACCAACGGGTGGCCGCTTCGTTCGGCGAGAGGGAAATGCCGTGGAGAGGTGTCTCACCGCCTACGGCACGCCTGCGCCCATCAGGGCGTTAAAGACGAGCTTAAAGGTGCCGTGCGTTTGAGCCCGGTGCTGGGCCCGGAAACCGATCAAGACTACCCGGCCCTGTCCGTGCTGCACCGAGACCATGGCCGCTTTCTCTGCGATCGTATCTTCACCGAGGAGCCAACCACTCTGCAGGATGTCACGGTCGATGAAGGTGACGATTCGCTGAACCCGGTCATTGTGCGGAGTGGCCACGACCTCATAGACCTGATTGCCACCAAGAAAGGCGGCTAGACCATCGGCTGGCATGCCATAGGCCAGTGGGTTCGTATGATTAATATCAACCCTGAGAGTTGACCCAGGTGACCAAAATTCCGTCGACGACAATCCAGCCACAAGGTTGCGCACTGGCAAACGGAATTTCTGAATTGGCAGGTCTCCAGCTTGTGCAAACGTGACGAGTGTCCCACCGTTGTTGACGAAGGCTTCGAGCGCGGCTACACCTTCGTCGCCGAAGCCGCTGCGGTAAGCTGGTGGGTAGTCCTCGGGTCGAGAGCCACTGCGGCCGCCGCCCTCGGACGACTCACCCGTCATGCGTGTGACACTGTCGGCCGGCAGGACGATCACGTCGTAGGCGTTCCTCAGGTTGCCCTCCGTGATCGCTGCGTCCATCAGCGTGTCGTAAGGGAACGCGAACGCTTCGAGCAGCCAGCGGGTCCAGCCCTCGTCCATGTTGCCGCCGTAGTAACGCTGGTACATCCCGATCCGATTCCGTTGTAACGGCTGGCTCACACCGGTCGCGTCGATGTCGAGCGCCGAAAAACTAACGCCCGTCGTTCGTGCGATCTCAGTGACGACGGTGCCGGTCGCTGAAGCTGGTACGATGAAGTCTCCCGCCTGGGCGCCTGCGTCCGAGTTCGTAACACGCCGCACCGCAATGTTCTCCGCCAAGAGCAGGTTAGCGGCTTTGAAGCTATCGTTCAGCCGCCCATCGAGAACATAACCGAATTGGCCCTGGACGACCGCGCCTGCGGGAGTGAGCAGTTCGTCAACGGTTGCGAGTGCGGTGTCGACGACCGAGTCGGCCGGGTCCACGCGCACACCCATGAACTCCGCCATCGTGTCGGTGGACATGTCGTAGGGCCGGATCGGATTGCCGTCGCGGTCGCGCGTGTAGGTGTTGTCGGGATAGAACGTTCGGCCGAGCAGCCAACGGATGACGCCTCGCTTCGGCTGAGCCATTGAGACGACAAACGACCCCGCGCCGTAGACACGGCCTTCGTGGGTAAACTCGCTCGGCGCCTGGTGCACGTCGATGCCCTGTCCGAGCAGCCTGTTTACCATCTTGGTCGCCGTCAGCGGGTCATGCTGGTCGGCTGGGATGACGAATACGGCCGGTGACATCGAGCTGCCGCGTTCGATCTGGCGAGATGCCTTCTGGTAGGCGTTGCGGAGTACCGTGGCTCGATGCCGAGCTGCGATGTCCAACGCTGCCACCGCAGCGATCTTTTGCTGCTCGACGATGTCGCGGACGTGCCACCAGCCGCCTTGCCAAGGGTTCGGGAAGGTGGTTTGTGCCTCGTACTCTGGTAAACCCCGAGAACCATTGAGCTGATCCGGGTGAACGAACAACGGTGTTGCCAGACGGGCGCTGGCCGACTCGGTCAGCATGCCAGCGATGTTGTGAAACGGGGTAATCCAATGGAAGCCGAAGTGTCCCCACCCAGAGTAAACGGCGGCGTTCACGACACCATCCTTGCCGGCCTCTTCCTCCTTGTAGGCGATGTGCGCGCCGTACCAGCTCATCTCACGCCACACCAATGGGTCGGCCGATGGGCGGAGTGGTTCGGCGTAGGGTGGCACGTAGATCCGCGCACCGTAGGCACCCATCTGGTGATGGTCGATGTAGGCCTGTGGAATCCAGTCGCGGAACAGAATCTTGGCACCATACTGCGATTCAACCGTGTTCTGTTGGAACGCGTCACGGTTGTTGTCGTGACCGATGTAATGGTGATACAGCCACGGGAGGCCGACACCCTCGTAGTCCGTGCCGACGTTTTCGTTGTACCAATCGACGATCATGATCTCGCCGTCGGGGTTAAAGCATGGGATCATGATCGCGATCGTTTCGTCGAGGATTCGCGTTATTTCGTCGTCGGTGCGTGTGACGAGGTCATACATCAGTTCGGCGGCCATCTGGCTTGCGCCAACCTCGGATGAATGCAGTCCCATCGACTGAACGATAACGGCCTTGCCGTCCGCGATCGCCCGCTCGATGTCCTGCTCCGACGCACCGCGCGGGTCGCTCAGCGTAGCGTTCATCTGGCGTAGGTCTTCGAGATGAGCGAGATTATCCGGCGAGGAGATAAAGAGGGCCAGGAATGGGTTGCCGAGTGTCGTCGGTCCCATATGCACTACCTCGAGTCGTGCACTTTGACGCCCCAGGAGCTCGTAATACTCGACCAGCTTGTCCCAGCGAGCCAACTTGCGGTCGGCACCCATCTGAAAGCCGAAGAACTCTTCCGGTGACGGGATGCTCTGGCCGAGGGCGACCTCTGGCCGTAGTCCTATTACGGTCGTCAACACGATTAGGACGACCGCGAACCGTGGTCGGAATCGATGCGACGTCATGGGGTTCACTCCTTTAGACAACGCTAACGGCGACGCTCTTGGGGCGGCCGGGCGTTCGAGAGTATCACGCGGCTGGTGGTGGCGTGCCCGCCAGTCCAGGGTAGATCCGCTTCATATCTGGACGCTCCGTCGCGACGTAGTGCACCCAGACGTAGGCGTGGTTAAACAGTGCTAGGAGGAGCCCTGCCGCTGAAGCGTACCAAAGACCGGGAAGCCACGCTATGAGCAGACCGAATACGTACATGCCGTTCCGGGTAAAGCGGAAGATGCCTTGGTTCACCAGCGGTCGAGAGCGGTAGGATGAATCAAAATGGTCAAGTCCCAGCGCGCGCCGGAAGGTGAAGTAGCGCTGGACTGAGTAGAAGAGATACACAACGGGAACAGCCGTGACGACGGCCAGTATGCGCAAGGCGCTCACATCGAGAGGGACCGTATTTCGATTGGCCGCGGCAAGCACGACGACGGTCGTGAGCCGACTTAGCACGAGAATGGCGAATCCGCTGGCATACAAGGGAAAGGCGCGGTCGCCGAAGCAGCGGGTGAGCAGCGACGCGTGCAGTTCCATCCTCCAGCAAAACCAGACGTAGCCCTGATGAGTGATGGCGAGGATGACCGCCAGCGCCATCCAAACGGGCGTGGCAAGGCCGAAGAGAGCGCCTACCCGAAACGCGTCGGCGCGCACTGCCGGCCCAAGCCCGCCGAGCAGCATGAGGAGCAGTAGGAGATGGAGCCATTGTCGCTCGAAGATGTAGGCCAAGGCGAGCCGGTCAGCCGGTTGCGCGGAGGTCATCGCCACCGCTTCGATGGATCGTGCTGCATCATTCAGGTGATGACAAGGGGAACGATTAATCCAAATGGCCCCGTTCGGCGTCGCCCATTTCGATGCCGCCTGAGGGAAAGTATTCTTTCCATCGTCGGGTGACCGTTGCTGCGACATCTTCGCGACAGGTGAGCTCTTTTGGGAATCCCGGCTTAAGCCGTGCGTCGATCATAATCGGCGCCGAATGAGCCAGATGATTCCGGACGACCTGCGTTGCTGCGGCATGGATGTCTGCCGCCGGCTCGAAGCGGGTGAAAGTCGTCCAGAGGAAATTGATGATGCTCTTGGCGGCTCGCCTTGGCTCATCGGTGACTATGATGAGCGGCCATTTGGCAAATGCCGGGTGTGAGGCAATTCTGGTGGCGACGTCGGGCTCCGCCTGCCGCGATGGTGCACCGATGACGAGGCAGCCGCTGCAGAAGACCTGAACGTCGAAGATTCCCTGCGGCAACTCGGACGCTGCAAATGTGCTCGGTAGCTTACGCACCGGGTCTCCGAGGCCAAGCCAGACCCCCTTCGAGCCGCGGTTCACCTCCAATCCAGTGTAATCGAGCGTATCCATTGAAAGGTTCGAGAAGACGTAGAGATCAGTCTCGGGATTGGTTCTGGCGAGGATATGCTCGAGCGTGGCTGGAAAGTCCTTCAGGTCGACCGGCCGATCGGTGACGAGCAGGAACTTGGTCAGCGACAACTGGCCCTCGCCGAGAATCCTAAACGCACTCGCCATCGCTTCTCGCGCGTAGCGCTGCTTGACGACAGCTGCTGCGAGTGGGTGGTAGCCGGTCTCTCCGTATGACCACAGTTTCTCGACGGCTGGCATCACGACAGGAAATATGGGTGAGAGAAGCTCCTGCAGGAGATCGCCGATGAAGAAATCCTCCTGCCTCGGCTTTCCGACTACGGTAGCCGGGTAGATTGCGTCCCGGCGACGCGCCATCGTGCGCACCTTGAAGACAGGGTAGTCGTGTTCTAGCGAGTAGTATCCGTAGTGGTCCCCAAACGGGCCTTCGGGCTTTCGCTCTCGAGGTGGCACTTCGCCGATCAACGCGAACTCCGCGTTCGCCACGAGCGGATGGGGCCATGGACCGTTGGCAAGTCGCAGCCGCTCGCCGCCAATGAGCGAGGCCAGTATCAGTTCTGGCACGTTCTCGGGCAGTGGTGCGACGGCCGACAGGATGAGGGCGGGTGGCCCGCCAAGAAACACAGTGACCGGCAGCGCGTCGCCGCGCGACTCCGCGACGTCATAGTGGAATCCGCCGCCCTTTCCGATTTGCCAGTGCATGCCGGTCGTCCGTTGACCGTGGACGTGCAGCCGGTACATCCCGAGGTTGTGGCCGCGGCCGTCGGGATGCTGCGTAAACACCAACGGGAGGGTGATGAACGGACCGCCGTCGTCGGGCCATGTCGTCAGTGTCGGCAGCCGTTCGAGATGGACGTCGTCGGTGACGACCTCGGTGACCGGGCCGCCCCGGCCTTGCTTCAGGCCGACCTTCATTAGTTCGACCCCAAGGTCGCGGGCTGCCCAGAGCTTGGTCGGTGTTGGCGGGAGGATTGTTTCGAATAGTCGGACCAGCCGCTGGATCAGGCGATGCGGACGTTCGCCGAACGCCAGTTCCGCGCGGTGTGCGGTACCGAAAAGATTCGTGACGAGCGGAAATTCAGCACCGTCGACCTGCGTGAACAGTAGAGCCGGACCGCCTGCGGCGATGACGCGACGATGAATCTCTGCGGCTTCGAGGTAAGGGTCGACACGGGCCGTGATTTCGACGAGGTCACGATCGTGCCGGAGGCGCTCGATGAAGGCGCGGAGATCTGGGAAGGGCATAACGGCCGAGCGATTGTAACCCGGTCGCTGGGACTGGCTCGGCAGCAGGCTCCTTTCTAGCCTGCGCGCCCAATTGGGGTCCGGATGGTCGGATCCGAATGATGGCTGTCCGATTCTTTCGTCCTGACCGGCTGTTGAATTTCGCTCAGCTGTTCCTCCCGCCTTGGTCCTTCTCCTCGGTTCACGCGTCCGATGCCTCTCTCTTGAGCTGGCGCAGCGCTGCGGCGAACGCCTGGCGGCCCGTCTGCGGGTCGTAAACGATAGCTGGCATCAAGCGCCCGCGGATCGTGTCAGGGTTAGTGCGCGCGTAGGTCATGAGCGTCGTGGCCAACTTCGTCTTTGATTCCATCTTTGCGTCGTCGTGGGATTGTCCGGTGAGCAGGTCGTTGAAGTTCAGTGCCCACGGGTGTTTCCAGAGTAGTGCGTCGACGATCGTTCCCTTGAGTACGTTCTGAGCAAAATTGAAGAAGAACGAAAACGGCGAAAACGTGCGTTCGGATGGGCGGCAGCCTTCAAATTCGGCGATCAGGTCGTGGCAGTACGTGTGGAACACCTCGCGAATCTCCCTCCGGTCTGTGTCGGCGGCGGCGGCGAGCGACGATGGCGGCGAAGCGCCGACAAAAGCCCTGACATCCGGCGACAAGCCTAATAGCATCGCTTCGACCACGGCCCGCCGTGCGCGGCGGTCGGTGTCGCCAGTGCGCAGGCGCGAATACTCCTGCATCACCGTTGCCAGCGCGTAGCACACCCATGGATAGTCTGCAACGTTGTCGTCGCGCATGAGGACTGTGTCGCGCCCATAGGGTGCCTCGAAGCCGAACCGCAGATGACAGCCCATGCTCGCCGCATGTACGACACTGATCTTCAACTGGTGGATTTGATTAAGGGTCCGCACCCGCCGAAGTAGAGTGACGTAACCCTCTTCATTGGCCTCGTAATGAGACGTGGCGATTAGGAGTAAGGTCTCGGCGTTGTCGACGAACGGCTGACCACTACCATGCGGGCCTTGGAGAGAGCTCAGTAGCCGATTTAGTCTGTCGAGGTTGTCGTCAGGATCACCGGCATCCCAGATTCTCAATGACAGTAGACCAAGTAGATACACGAAGTAGTAGTCCAGGAGGATGGCGATGGAAGTCTGATCGGGACGATGGCTACCCCGGTGGTCACTCATGTAGTCGAGGACGTTGACCGGGAGGCTTTCCCGGTTGACCTTGCCCGCCTTTCCGTCCCAGTCGTGGAGTGCGTGAAACCCTTCGCGCCGAGTACGATTATCGAGGACCTTGACGACGTCGTTCAGGTCGAGGGTCTGGCTGCCGGCCTTCCAGACATTGGCGCGCATACTGTTTCGCAAGCGCGACAGTGCCGTGCGAAGGTCGGCCGATGTCGTGAGGTCGGACGAGATCTCCTGTCGGAATGGGCCGCTTAACCGCGTTTCCAGGAGGGCGCACGCGTCGTTGAACCCGACGGTTGACGTGGAGTTTAGGCCGTCGTCTCGTTGGCTCGGCATCACGCGAACGGCGTGTTATCGAATCTTTCTGCTCATCCCTTCGGGTGTTTGTGACGGTAGCGTCGAAGGGACTTCCACGGGGAAAGCCTACCCGAGGCGGGCCAAATTTGCATATTTTGACCAGCTGGTATATTGTATACCATTGTTCTAGCGTGAATTTATTGCCTTGGGTCGATTAAGGGGTCTGTTGCACCCCTTCAATATGCCAGCTGCCGTTCTTGACCTCGAACCGATCGAGACCAGCGATGTCCTGAAAAGCCGGATTTACCTGCGGCTTAAAGAGGCGATTTGTTCAGTGAACATATATGCCCAGGCAGAGGAGCCCCGGCTCGACGAGCGGCAACTCAGCGAAGCGCTGGGGATCAGCCGTACGCCGATTCGTGAAGCCTTGGTGCGGTTGGAGCAGGAGGGGTTCATCCGTACGGTTCCCAGAAGAGGTGCCTTCATCGTCCGCAAGACGAGGAAGGAGATTCTGGAGATGATTACGGTCTGGGCTGCGCTCGAAAGCATGGCGGCCCGCTTAATCACCTTATACGCAGCCGACGAGGAAATCTCGACGCTCCGCCGGATGTTTGCCAAGTTCGACAGGGGAGAAGTGAAAGCGCGGATCGACGAGTATTCAGCAACGAACATCTCGTTCCATCGTGCGATCCTGCAGCTGAGTCGCTGCGACCTACTGAACCGGCTAGCCGAGAACTTGTTTGTCCACATGCGCTCGATCCGGATTCAGACAATCGGTGACCGTGATCGGGCGAACCAATCGATTATCGACCACATGCACATTATTGAGGCGCTCGAGAGCCGAGACACCGATGAGGCGGAGCAGCTTGTACGTGAGCATAGCCTGAATCTCAAGACCCACGTCGAGCAGCATGTGACGTTTTTGGACTAACGACCCTAACTGATTATTTGGCCGCGAAACTAACGAGGGACGTTCATGATCAAACGCGTAGAGGTGCAATACCGGGGGGTCTTTCAGAAGACTCTCGGCAAGTACATTGGTGGTGACATCGTTCAAATCGCTAGCCGGATGGGCAAGGTTGCCTTTTCGAACGGGCGTTACAGCGATGCCCCTGAGCGCAATGGAATCCCCTGCAAGTATTTTGCGTTCGTATCACCTGACCTGTCCGAAGCGGAGTTGGAGGCCGAGTGCGGGTCTTCGTACAACGCCGATAACGTCGATGTGTCTGTGGTGGTCGATGACGCCATGGCACAGGGGGTCGAGCCCTGGGGCTGGCATGGTATACGCCCGGTCAATGAGAAGGTAGGTCACAAGGCTTGCCTGCTGGTGGTCACCCGCCGCAACCATGAGCACCTTCTCAGGTTCACGGCCAAGAAGCCGCAACCCTACCGGTTGGCGACGTTAGAGGGAGATGCCAGCATGGCCGGTTTGTGGGTTTTTAAGGACGACCTCACGCGCGAGCGTTGTCTTGGTGCCGTTGCCGCCGTGGACCCAGGCATCATCTCTATCGAGGCGGTTGAAGAGTATCTGCTGGATACCGGGAAGGACGCGGACCGTGCGCGTGCGGCGCGGGACGCCTACGAGGCGACGCTACGCCGGATCAAGGTGGTCAATCCGGATCAGGGTATCGACTGGCCGCACGAGATTCCGGTGCTGCCCAAGTGGCATGAGTTCGAAGAGGGCGGCGTTGCGATCCCGGCGGTCAAACGAGGCTTTAAGCTAGGGCCACGCGGCCAGAACCGGAACGACGGGTTCAAGCACGGAACCTCCAAGACAGAACGGCCAGTTGTCCGGTTCGATCTCTGCATCAAGTGCACGCTTTGTTGGGCCGATTGTCCCGATGAGTGCTTCGACCCGACGGATGACGGACTGTACGACATCAACTACGAAGTGTGCACGGGCTGTCATAAGTGCGCGGATGTCTGCCCGGTCAAAGAGTGCATCGTCATGGTCCCCGAACTGCAGTTCGAAGACGAAAAGAGTCCCTGGGAGCAGCACAAGAAAGACCCTGCGGGTTACATCCAGTGGGCCGAGGACAAAAAGGGTTCGACGCGTATCCGCTACCGGCATGTCACCGGTGAGGGTGTCGAAAAGTACAAGGCAACACCCGTCCCACGAAATATGGATGGGCCAGGACAGAAGGAGGCATTGTGACGACGGCCGCTCAACCAACTGACGTCTGGGAACACGAGCTCTTACTCACCGGCTGTCAGGCGGTTTCACATGCTGTGAAACTGGCAGACGTCGATGTCATTGCCGCGTATCCGATCCGACCCTACACCGAGGTGATGGACCAGTTGTCGCAGCTCATTGCGGATGGGGAACTCGACGCCGAGTACATCATCGCCGACAGTGAGCACTCGCAGTTCGAGATCGTGAAGCATGCTAGTTCCGTTGGGGCACGAGCTTTTGGCGGCAGCAGCGGCACGGGATGGATGTATGGGATGGAAGCGCTGGCAGTGACGGCTACTGATCGCCTCCCGCCGCTCTTTCTTGTCGGCAACCGGGCGCTTGACGACCCGGGGGCGTTCGGGGTTGAACACAATGACGCGATGTCTGTACGGGATCTCGGTTGGCTGATCTGTTGGGCCAGTACCGCCCAGGAGGCGCTGGAGCATGTGTTCATTGGCTATCGCGTCGCCGAAGACAAGAGGGTGCGCATGCCGATGGCCTTGGCCATGGACGGCGGCTTTTTGACCCATGCGCAACACATGGTGAAGGTGCCGACGTTAGAGGCGGTTAAGCAGTTCCTCCCGCCATACGACCTAGGAGACCGCGTGCTTCATCCGGACAACCCGATTTCTGTCGCGCCTCAGGTGAATGAAGATTGGGTCATGGAGTTGCGTCGACAGAACTGGGAAGCGGCGCGCAGGGCCAGAGGGGTGATCAAAGAGGCGTATAAGGAGTTTAACGGCGTCTTTGGCTCGCATGGTTCGCAGTACGACAATCCGTATTTCACCGAGTACATGACGGAAGATGCTGATGCGGTGCTAATCGGCATCGGTGCGGTGTGTATGCCGACCCAAACGGCAGCCCGGCGTCTACGGGAGAAGGGGCACAAGGTCGGCTATGTCAACCTGCGCTGGTTTAGACCATTCCCGACGGAAGAGTTGCGCGCCTGCCTGGGGCGGTTCAAGGGCGTAGGGGTCATCGACCGGGACTTCTCCCAAGGATCCCCAGACAACGGCGGGATCCTCCTGCAGGATGTCCGTTCCTGTCTCTATCCGTTGCGCGGGGACGGTCCTAACGTGATCAATTTCATGGGTGGCCTCGGTGGACGGGATATATCTATTGACGAATGTATCGACATGTACGAACGGACCCTGGCGGCCGGCCGTGGCAATGTCCCAGAGGAGATCGTGAGTTGGATTGGCTTGCGGGAATAAGCGAGCACTGAGACAGCTAGTGGACATGCAGGGTCAGTCGATGGGTTCAGCAACTGTTTGCGCGGCACCAACGTGTGGCGTTTACTCGGCGGTAAGAGTTAAGGAAGGATGACGGACATGGCAACGACACTCCCGATGATCGACTACGAAAAGATCAAGAAGGTGCACGACGCGCCGCTCGAGGAGTTCTACACCTCTGGTCATCGCACGTGCCAGGGCTGCGAGTCAGCCTTGGTCATGCGCGATTTCGCTAAGGCTTCCGGCCCGCGGACCATCGCGACGGGTGCCACCGGGTGCATGTATGTGGCGAACACTAGCTATCAGACGACGCCCTGGGTCATCCCATGGATGCACACGCAGTTGGGCGCTGGCGGAGCGTCAGCTGTCGGGATGGCGGCTGGCATACGGGCGCTGATGCGCAAGGGGAAGATCGCTAAAGAGAAAATCAACATCATTAACTTTAGTGGAGATCTCGGCGGGGCCGACATGGGTCTATCGGGAATTTCCGCGGCTCTTCAGACCGACTACGACCTACTCATCATCCTCTACGACAACGAGTCGGCGGCCAACACGGACATTCAGGCTACGGGCCTCAGCACCTATGGTGCCGTAACTACGTTCACGCCGTCCGGGAAGAAACGTCGGATCATGCAGAGACGATGGAAGAAAAATGTGGCGCCGATGCTCGCCATCGGACACCCAACGTGCCGCTACGTCGCAACCGCGAGCGCGACTTTCCCGGCCCTAGACTTCATGAACAAGACGCGAAAGGCGCTGAACGTCGGTGGGCCGACCTTTATCCATACGTTCGACCCCTGTCCCAAGGGTTGGGACTTTCACCCTGGTTATTCTCGGGAGCTAGGCGAGTTGGGTATTAAGTGCGGTATCTTCCCCCTCTACGAGATCCTGGACGGTAAGGTGACCTATACGTATGACCCGCATAAGAAGGGGCGCATCCCCGTTCGTGACTACCTCGTCAAGCAAGGGCGTTTCGCCCATCTGATTGATGAGGACTTCGATTACATTCAGGGGATGGTCGATACGATGTGGGAGGAGTGGGAGCTTCCTGGCATCGCTCCGATCAAAAGTGGCTTAGAGATGGCCAGTCGATAGCCATACTTGCGGCGTACAGACGAAAGGCCGGGGCGGTGCCCCGGCCTTTCGTCTGTACCGTTAGCGTGGATCTAGAGCGGCCGATTCGGATTGATAATCGTCCGCCACATGTGAGCCGACGGGCTGTTGTCGTAGCCGAGTCCTTCCTTCGGCTGCTTGAACTGGCGCCCGATGACGTCGATGAACGGTTCAAGCGACACTGGCACGGTGCGGTCGAAGCCGTACTCGTCGTTCATCGTGACCAGACGTGCTTCCATGTACCACTTGTGGCCGCGAGCAAACTTGTATGCTTCTTTGAGGTAGTCGTCTGGCACGTAATCTACGCCAAAGATCCGGTTGTAGAACTCCGGATATTCGTAGCCGACGGCGGGGTCTGGGAAGAAACGGAGCGGC
>DBHR01000056.1 GCA_002296225.1 Acidobacteria bacterium UBA823
TTTCATGCACTTCAAGGCAGTCGAAGCGCACTTGAGACAAATCTCTAAGTTGCCGGTGAACATTAAGATCATTTTAGAAGGCGAGGAGGAGGTCGGCAGCGAAAACCTCGACGCGTTCATTCGCGATCGGCGGAACGCGCTGTCCGCGGACGTCGTTGTGATCTCCGATTCCCCGATGTTCGACCGTGGCGTGCCTTCCATCTGCTATGGGCTACGGGGGCTCGCTTATTTCCAGATCGATCTACGCGGCACGGCGAGCGACCTGCACTCGGGATCGTTCGGCGGGGCAGTTGCGAATCCGGCCTTCGTGCTGAGCCAGGTGCTTGCGCAGATGAAGGACCGTGGTGGTCGCGTGAAAATCCCGGGGTTCTACGATGCCGTCCGTCCACTACGAGACGAGGAGCGCGCCGAGTTCAAAAAGCTGCCGTTCAACGAGAAGCGCTATCGCACGGAACTGGGCGCACCCAAACTATTCGGCGAGAAAGACTACTCGACGCTTGAACGTGTGTGGGCCAGGCCGACGTTCGAGGTCAATGGTCTTCACGCGGGCTTTACTGGCGACGGCGCAAAGACCGTAATTCCGGCGGTCGCGATGGCGAAGGTTAGCATGCGGCTTGTACCAGACCAGGAACCCGATACGATTACTAAACTGTTCAAGGACTACCTACGAAAGGTCACGCCGAGAACTGTCGAGCTGGCCGTCAGTCGGATGCACGGCGGGAAGCCGTGGATGACCGAGTTCGATAATCCGTACGTTCAGGCAGCTGCTCGTGCGGTTGAGTATGGCTTCGGACAGCGACCAGTCTTCAATCGGGAAGGCGGGTCCATTCCGGTCGTGGCAACGTTCCAGGAAGTGCTCGACTTACCATCGGTGCTGTTTGGGATCGGATTGCCTGACGAAAACGCGCACGCACCCAACGAACGGCTGGACCTTGGCAACTTCCACTGCGGCATCATCGCGTCGGCGTACCTGTATGACGAAATCGGTCGACTGAGAGGCTAGGCAGCAACCTCGTGACGAGGTGACGCATAATGACGTGCGATGAGCGAGCACGAAACCGAAGCGACCTGTGCCGATCGTGAGCGCGATCGTTTCCGCCGTTAGTTCAAATTCGCCACTTGCCGCCGAAGCGTCTTGATATGTTCCCAGATCTGTTCGTGTTCCGCCTGGCGATCGGCCGACGCGTCACCGTTCTCAGTGCGCGCCGTGATGTGCAAGTAGGTTTCGAGGTCGCGGAGGGCGCCAGAAAAGTCACGCAAGTGGTAGGCGAGCAGGCCGCGGTCGCGAAGATCAGCGACTCCCTGCGGGTTGACAGCGAGCAGTAGGTCGGTCACGGCGTGGGCCCGAGGGAAGGATCGTAGCCTGACATACATCCGTTTCAGGTTTCCGAGGACCCGCACCAAAATCTGCCTAGGGCTCGACGGCTCGAGGAGCCGAAGATCGAATTCGGCTTCATCGCCGAGATGCTGGCGAAGCAACTCTCGGCAATCCCCTTCGTCTAGTACCCTGCCGCGATCAAATGGGTCAATAACGAGTGGCAGCCGATCCCGACCCGATGGCTTGGCTTGCATTCGCACTAGGAAATGGCCTGGAAAGTTGATACCCGCCGCCTGTACGCCTGCCCGTTGGGCGACTGCGAGAAAAACGATGGCTAGTGCTACCGGAATGCCCATCCGCCGGTCGAGCACGTGGTTGAGGTAGCTGTTTCGAGGGTCCTCGTAATTCTCGCGCTTGCCGGTGAAACCCTCGTCCAAAAAGAGGTATTGGGTGAATAACTCGAACTGTGCCCGCATGGTCTTGTCACCTGCGCTAGCCAGCCGCAGCCGTGCTTGGATGCCCATTCGGTCAAGATGTGCGAGGTAGGGCTTTGGGTCCAGCTGCGGGCATTCGAGTCGGGCGATGAGTAGTCCTGCGCGTGCCAAGTCTGGCACTTGGCTATTGGCTATCTTTGCGAGCTCGCGCGCTAGCGTGCTGCTGTTGCTCATTTGGGTTGGAAGCGACGTGTTCATCTAATCTTCTGGCAGCCGTTCGCCGGACCGGATTGGAAACGCTAACTGGTTCTCGGGTGGCGGGAACGGACAGTCGTAGCGCTCGTCGTAATAACAGAACGGGTGATAAGCGAGATTGAAATCGAGGTCGTAAATACCCGTTGGAGTAACTCTGAGATCGAGATACCGTCCAGCTGGGTAGGTCTCTGTGTCATTAGTCAGGTCACCGAACGGCACGAACAGACTGTCATTGTCCGTTGCTGTGACTTCAACGAAGGCTGACAATGTCATCGGTTCACTCTTGAGTTGGAATTCCAGGACGCCCACGCGGCGCATCGAACGCCATTTACCTGTCGACGTGGGGATGTCGAAGACCAGTTGCTCGTCTTCGACACGGAGCGACGCTGGGATTCGGTACTGAAGGCTGGGTGAGAAATAGCTGAGCGGGAGGAGGGTCTCGTGACGCGAGACGGGCACCGGTGAATCGGCGCTGTTCCGAAACGCTTGGTCCTTCGCCGCTCGCGACGCAATCAGCGTATCGATGTAGGACAGGTCATCTGGCGGTGGGGCGCTGCAAGCGCCAATCGCGATGAGGGCGACCGCACTACATCGCGTGGTGGCTATCCATCCAGTCATCTGCGCGTAGCTCATCCGTCGAACATATATCCTGCTCTAGACACGGCTGCTTCCGCAAGCCGGCGCCTAGCCGCTACGGTGTTGGCAGGTGGTCGTGATAGTAATCTGTGCAACGTATCGACCTGGGTGCGCAAGGCGTTTCCTTGAGACATCACGGCCAGAGCTTCTCGTCCGGCTGCTTCGCATCGAGTAACCGCTGCCTGGATCACAATCGCCGCCGCGTCGAGATGTAGATGCTCGTTCGCCGTGCCAGCGGCGTGGGCTGTCGTCGCTCGCAATGTTGCGCTCTCTACCGCGAAAGCGTCAATGACGATATCCGCGGCGAAGGAAAGCACCTCCTGCTCGTCCCGTAGGGCCTCGCCGTAAGTCTGCATCGCGCAGCCAAGAATCAAGAGCGCCACCTTCTTGAGTACCGCGCTGGTGTACTTCGCACCGTCCAACGGATTATTGATTGCGACCCCGCTCGGTGGCGGTGCTAGGATTTCGTCCTGAAGCTCCTTGGCGGTCGGAATAAGGGCCAGACGCCCGGCCAGTGTACGCCGAGCGAGCAAGCCAGGGATCAACAGCCGGTTGATCTCGTTGGTGCCTTCAAAAATCCGGTTCACGCGTGCGTCGCGGTAGTGCCGTTCAGCTGGGTAGTCCTTTACGAACCCGTTGCCGCCGTGCACTTGAATGTTCTCGTCGAGTACGTAATCGAGCATCTCGCTGCCTGCCACTTTGAGAATCGACGCCTCAATAGCGAACTCTTCAAACGCAGCCAATTTAGTCGAGCTGGCGTTCTTGGTGCGCTGACCTATAAAGGTGTCGATGGTGCCGGCCACACGGTAGAGCATGCTTTCCACGGCATAGATGCGGGCGCTCATCTCGCCCAGTTTGTGCTTAATAGCGCCGAAATTGGCGATTGCCTTGCCGAACTGTTTCCGTTCGGCTGCGTATCGCGCCGATTCGCCAAGTGCTGTCTTGGCAGTGCCACTCGTTGAGGCACAAAGTTTGAACCGAGCGTAATTGAGGACGTTGAATGCGACCTTGTGGCCCTGGCCGATCTGACCGAGCAGGTTGTTGGCTGGGACTTTCGCGTTATCGAGAAGGAGTGGCGTCGTAGAGGATCCCTGCAGGCCGAGTTTGCGTTCTTCCCCGCCGATGCTGACGCCAGGCGCCGTGCGCTCGACGATAAATGCGGAGAACTGCTCGTTATTGACTTTGGCGAAGACGATGAATAGGTCAGCGAAGCCCCCGTTGGTAATCCACAACTTCTCACCATTCAATACGAAGCTGCCGTCGGGAAGGCGGGCGGCGTGGGTCTTCGCATTCAGGGCGTCGGAGCCCGAGCCTGACTCGCTGAGCGCGTAGGCGCCAACGGTCTCGCCGCTCACAAGCCTCGGCAGGTAACGACTGCGCTGCGCGTCAGTACCGAAGAACAGCAGCGGAATGATTGCGAGATTGCACTGTGCGCCGTAGGTGGCGCCGAACGACGCCGAAGCTGCCAAGCCCTCGGCGACGACTACGGCAGCCGGAGTGTCAAGCTCGACGCCCCCATAGGCCTCGGACGCGTCGATTCCGAGGAGCCCAAGCTTGCCGCACTGGCGCAGTAAATAACGCACGTGCTTCCAGTCCTTCTGGTCCATGCGCTCTAGCCCGGGCAGCACTTCCTGCGCGACGAACTCGCGCGTGGCTTGCGCGATGAGACGATGTTCGTCACTGCATCGCTCGGGAGTGAACACGCGGCTGGCCGACGTGTCGGCGATTAACCAGCCACCGCCAAGTTTTTCCGGGCTTGCCACGCTCCTCATCACATTGTCCTTTGCTGGGACGCGGCGATGGCTGTGCCATCGCTGACACGCATCATTACCGACCTACACCGTGCACAGTGGCGGCGTATTTCGTGGAGCCGTATCGTCATCAGGCTGCTTGGTGGGACTTTAACGACTAACAAGTGGCTGGTGGAAACGATGGCCGCTTTGTGCATCACGGAATTCCGGGCCAATCGCTCAATAGATCCTCAATGGCGTCGCCAACCTCCGTCGTCTTCCCGTCGAACAGATGGTCGGCACTGTCGATGACGACCAGCTCTTTCGGTTCAGGCAACTCGCCATAGAACCGCCACATGGTTTTCAGGGAGCACAACTGGTCGCGCTCGGCGTGGACGAAAAACTTCGGCTTTGTGCTGTGCCGAATTCCGTCGAAGGCGTGGTGTGCCACTGGCGGCGCAATCCCGAGCAGCAGCGACACCCGGTCGCTGGTGGCGCCTACGTTCATGGCGATCCATGCGCCGAAGGAAAAGCCTGCTGCCCACAGATCAATTGTGGGATGCTGGTCGGCCATCAACTCGAGCGCGGCCCGGTAATCCTCATGTTCGCCGTTGCCTGCATTGTGTACGCCGTCTGATAACCCAACGCCACGGAAATTAAAGCGGAGCACCGCACACCCGATCCGCTGAAACGCCTTGGCTGCGCGGAACACCACCTTGGTATGCATCGTGCCGCCATATTTTGGGTGCGGATGCGCGATGACCACGGCCGCTCGTGGCGCGCTGTCCGGTTCGTCTAGGAGCGCTTCAAGCCGTCCGGCCGGGCCCGTGAATTCAAGGCTTGGCATCAAGCTTCCCTGCGTGTCCTGGCGATAGCGCACTTCTGGACGAGCGCCTCTAAGATTGTCGCGAATCTTCGTGGACAGGTCATGAAGCCGAGAGGCACAACGGCAGTCGTCGAGACAAACCGCACTGTCCTGCCGCCGCACGCGTTCGGCCATTCGGACCTGCGAGAGCGATGCTGTATGGGACACGAGAAGTGCTTCGGAGGAACACCTGGAAGTAGTTCCGGCAAGCACCGTTTCTGCTTTGAGGCCATAACTGACGGCGCTCCCCAGGCTACTGGAGCGGGGGCAGTCGCGCGAGAAGTGCACTGGCGGTGGCCTGTGCCTCGGAGCCTGGCTCGGCCTCGATGGCCATCTGCAGGTATCGCTGCGCTTCGGCCTGGTCGCCCGCGGCGAGCGAGATTTCACCGAGCTTGAGCAGAGGTTTGCTCCATGCCAGGTCGGTCTCGTGGGCGCGCCAATACCAGCCAACGGCATTCTCAGCGCCCTGCAAAGCCAGCCGGGTCTCACCGAAGTTGTAGATCAACTCGCGGCTAAGACTCGGGTCGAGGTTCACTTCGGCCGCCAGGATTGCCTGATAAGCCTGTTGCGCTTTTGCGTACTGCTCGGTTTTGAGGTACGCATCCCCAAGCTTCAGCTTGAG
Source organism: Acidobacteria bacterium UBA823 (assembly GCA_002296225.1). Taxonomy (GTDB): domain Bacteria; phylum Acidobacteriota; class Vicinamibacteria; order Vicinamibacterales; family UBA823; genus UBA823. Next base: position 5,861 of record DBHR01000056.1, read on the forward strand.
TGTCGTGAGCGCTGGGACCAGCATCGATAGCTCCTCGTAGACGGGGATTGCCGCGGAGTATTGCTCGGTACCGTACAGCTCCTCGGCCGCTTGTAACTGCGCCTGCAGGTCAACTGAATCCACGTGCGCCAACGCACCGAACCGCTCGCCATAGGCGCCGTGCGCCAGGAATAAATTAACGTCGAGGTTACGAGTCCAACCCAGATGAGCAACGTCTCCCCGGACGCTCCTGCGCACTTGCGCCGGTGTAAACCCTGGCGCACTCGCGGTGAACACCCAGTACCCTTGCCTCAGCGTAACGAAGCCGAAATTTCCGTCCGCGTCGGTCGTAGCGATGAAGGTAAGATCGCCGTTCTCAGCGGTGACCGATGCGCCTTGGATCGGGTTGCTGTTCTCGTCGCGCACCACGCCGAAGACGCGCGTCTGCGCGATAACCGTTGCGTTGGTGACAAGCCAGAGAGTGACGAACAACGGAAGCAGGCGGAAAGTCGCGGTCGCTCGCATGACAACACCTCGAAGATCCGAGCGTTCGGTTCCAACGCGCCGGACGGCTTTGCTGAAGGTCCCATGTCTGCCAGTATAATCCAGAATTTGGGCGCCAGTCGGCGTCTCGCTGGGCGGGAGCAACACGATGACCAAGCGCATTTCAGTCGGCGGCGTGCTTATCGGCGTATTACTCAGTGCGTCCGGGTTCACCGCCGCCCAGCTTCCCGATGCCTCCAGACTGGAGCGAGTCGACGGACTCGTGGGCGAGGCAATCGCCGCTGGACACCTTCCAGGAGCGGTTGTTCTGGTCGGCCGCGGCGACGAGGTGGTCTATCTTGAGGCGTTTGGAGACCGTGCCCGGGTACCGGCGCGGGAGGCAATGACGCTCGACACCATCTTCGACCTGGCCTCGCTCACCAAAGTTGTTGCGACTACGACTAGCGTGATGCAACTCGTCGAAGCTGGCCGGGTCCGCTTAACCGATCGTGTCGGAACGTTTATTCCTGAATTTAGTCGGTACGGCAAGGAAGATGTCACTGTTCGGCATCTCCTGACGCACATGTCCGGCTTGCGGCCGGACCTCGACCTGCCGGATGAGTTCGATGGCTATGACGAGGCGATCCATCGGGCCACCGAAGAAGTGCTGCTGGCGCCGCCAGGCGATCGGTTCGTGTATAGCGACATCAATTTCTTTCTACTCGGAGAGATCGTTGCGCGCGTGTCCGGTCTGCCACTTGACCAGTACGTACAAGAGCGGATCTTCGAACCGCTCGGGATGCGTGACACAATGTTTAACCCGCCCGACACCCTCATACCACGTATTGCGCCGACCGAGGCCTGCCCACCGCTCGGATGGCCGTGCGGGGGACCCGGCTCGGCAATGCTGCGTGGCACGGTGCACGATCCGACGGCTCGACGGATGGGTGGCGTGGCTGGACATGCGGGTTTGTTTAGCACGGCGCGCGACTTGTCGATTTTCTGTCGCATGCTGCTGGGTGATGGCGCGATCGACGGCAGGCGACTGCTCGCACCGCTTACTGTTGCCAAGATGACCACCGTGGCGACCCCGGCGGCCGAACCGAATCGGCGCGGCCTCGGTTGGGACATCGACTCGCTGTTCGCGTCGAACCGGGGCGAGCTCTTGCCCATTGGCTCGTTCGGCCACACGGGTTTCACCGGTACGTCGCTCTGGTTGGACCCGACGACCGACACCTTCGTCATCTTTTTGTCAAACCGCGTGCATCCCGATGGGTCCGGCGATGTTGTGGCTTTGCGAGCCCGGGTGGCGACAGTGGTTGCCGCCTCACTTGTCGATTTGCCAGCGGACGCTGGCCGGGCGGCTGGTATGACGGGCCATGAGTTCGGCACGTCTGGGCGCAAGGTTTCGTCGGTGCCACGGTCGGTGACGGTAGGCATCGACGCACTCCGCGCCGCCGGTTTCGTACCGCTGCGCGGCCAGCGGATTGGTCTGCTGACGAACCACACCGGTCTCGCGCGAGATGGTGCCACAACGATCGATCTCCTGCACGAGGTCGACGGCGTCGAGCTTGTGGCGTTGTTCAGCCCCGAGCACGGCATCCGGGGTGTCCTAGACTCGGTCGTGGTCTCGGGCCGCCATGAGCGCACTGGTCTGCCAATCCACTCGCTCTATGGTGAAAACAGGCGGCCGGCGACGGAGACGCTTAAGGGTCTCGACGCCATCGTCGTCGACATCCAGGGCATCGGTGCTAGGTTCTACACCTACATGACGACGATGGCTTATGTCATGGAGGCCGCCGCTGCGCAAGGCATTTTGATCGTTGTTCTCGACCGACCGAATCCAATTGGTGGCGTCATGATCGAAGGGCCGATTCAGGATGATGCGGCGATCGGGTTCACGGGTTATTTTCCGATGCCCGTTCGACATGGCCTGACACTCGGCGAACTGGCTCAGCTGTTCAACGCAGAACGGGAGATTGGCGTGGACCTGAGCGTCGTAAAGATGGTGGGCTGGTCGCGCGACGCCTGGTTCGACGGGACCGGTTTGCCATGGGTCAACCCATCACCGAATATGCGCAACTTGCATCAGGCGGCACTCTATCCGGGCATCGGCGCGATCGAGGGTACGAACGTCTCGGTGGGACGAGGAACGGATGCACCGTTCGAACAACTCGGCGCACCCTGGATTGATGGCACTGAACTGGCGGACTACCTCAATGGGCGAAGCCTTCAGGGCATCCGCTTCTATCCCGTGGCGTTTACGCCAGAGAGCAGCAAACATGCTGGTCAGCCGTGCGGTGGCGTCTACATGATCGTCACTGATCGGAGTGCGCTGCGCCCGGTGCGCGTCGGCCTCGAGGTGGCAGCGGCGCTCTACCGACTCTACGGTGACACTTTCGAGATCGACGCAGCCGGCCGCCTCTTTGGGTCGCGAGAGACACTGCGCCGGACCAAGGCAGGTGACGACCCAGCGGCCATCGCGCGAAGCTGGGTTGCTGGAGAAGCCGCGTGGCGGCGGCTGCGGGCGCCGTATCTGCTCTACTACTGAGACGCCGGTGTTTTTTTCTAGTCGTTAGACCGACGACCAAATATCCGGCTACCGTGCTGCAAGTTCGCGCTGGAATATTCGCTCGCCGGCTTCCTTGACGGGCGGCACGACATCCTCGGTTCAGGTCGGTAAGAGATACAGCATAACGTAGACGATCACCCCGGTGATTGAGACGTAAAGCCAGATTGGCAACGTCCAGCGCGCGATTGCTTTGTGTCTCGCGTCGTCACGGTGGATGCCGCGACGCAGCGTCACAATCGCCATGGGCACGACGGTCACCGCGAGGATGACATGGGTGGTCAGAATGATGAAGTACACGACACGGATCACCCCGGTGCCCGTGAACGGCTTCGAGCCCACGTTGACGTGGTAGATGACATAGGACACTAAGAAGAGCGCCGACGTCGAGAAGGCACACAGCATGAGCGCACGATGCTTGGCGATGTGACCCCGGCGAATCATGCCGTAGGCGGCGATAAGCAGCATCCCTGAGATGGCGTTCAGCGTTGCGTTGAGCGCTGGAAGATCTGAAATCTCGAGCATGAGCCGTAGTTCCGTCTTGGGTCGGCGTCCTCACTGGCGGCGCGCGAGCACGACGCTTGCCGCGGCCTTCGCGTAAGCGCGCGCGAGGACCAGAGGCGGGGATGCCGCCAGCGATGGTAGGCGGACGGTGCTCACGACAATCCCTCCATCTAGCCTCTGACGCGCGCCGCAGCGAGGGTTCAGACCAGTTCCGCTACCTGTCGGCTGGCTGCCGGGGTAATCCGGTGGAGTGAGTGGGAGTGGATTAGCCACTGAAGAACTTTGTGGCGACGAGGAACGCCCACAGCAAGGGCAGGTAGATGATCGACCCGGCGAAGAGCCCACGCGCGTTGCGCGTGCATCGAGTCCACGCAAATCGGATGCCAAGCACTGCCAAGCCGAGACCGAGGAAAGTCGCGCCGATGAGATACGGCGTGCCAGCCATGCCAACCCACGCCGGCGCGAGACTCACCGGGATCAAGGCGGCGAGGTAGAGCAACACGTGGCGGGCCGTGCGTCGGCCCGTCGGTTCGATGATTGGCAGGAGCGGGAATCCCGCGCGCGAGAAATCTTCACGGTATATCCACGCAATCGCGAGGAAGTGCGGGATCTGCCAGAGGAAAACGATCCCAAACAAGACCCAGGCCTCGACCGTCATCGAGCCACTGGCCGCCGTCCAGCCCAATGCGGCTGGCAGCGCACCGGGCACCGCGCCGACGACCATAGCGAACCAGGTTCGGGACTTCAGTGGTGTATAGACCAGCACGTAGCTGACCAGTGTGGCCAGTGCGAGGCCGGCGGCCAGCGGACGCACGTAAGCCAAGGCTGCCAATCCCAGCAAGGAGAGCGCGAGGCCGAAGCGCTTGGCCTCGACCGGCAACAGCCGGCCATCGGGCAGCGGCCGGAGCCGAGTTCGTAGCATCAGACCGTCGGCGTCGCGCTCGTAAAGCTGGTTGAGTGCCGCGGCCCCGCCGGCGACCAGCGCTGTGCCGACTAGGGTCGGTCCGATTAGCCACAGTGTGTCGGCGTTGGGTGCTGCGAGATAGAAGCAGACGGTCGTCGTGACCAGGACGAGGACGTTCAGGCGCGGCTTCGTGAGCGCGATGAAGTCGGCTACGCGGTTGCTCGGCGCAGCTAGCGCCATCGCGCCGGTCTTCATCGCACGCCCCCTAGTGAGGGCGTTGTAGGCACCGTTGCCAAGACGTCGATACGCGCACGTGAGGGAGCATCGGAAAACCGATGGCGGTGCACCCGGAGCGCCAGGAGGACAGACGTTGCCAAAAGGGCTGCACCGGTTGCCACGTGCGCCGTGTTAATGCCGGCCTGGCGTTCGGAAAGTACGGTCAGCGCACCCAGGGTGAACTGCGACGCCACGAACCCGATCAGTAGCCAAGCCAAACGCCGAAGTTGCGGTTGATGCCGATGATGCGTCAGTAGGTGCGAAGCCGTTGCCACGACCGCCAGCGTCACGACGACCGCGCCAACCCGATGCCCGAAGTGGATCGCGATCGGCCAACTCCATTCGGGAGGAATCACGTGGCCGAACGCCAAGGGGAAATCGGGAATCGCCAGTCCGGCGCCGGTGTGTCGCATCGTGGCACCTATGAGGATCTGCGCGTACACCAGCATGGCTGTCGCGATTGTTAGCCGCGCCAGAATCGTGTCGGCAACCGGTTCAGCCGTCTCATCGCGCCAACCCGGTGACGTGAACAGTGCGAGTGATACCGTCAGACAGAAGACGATCTGTGCCAGCCCGGCGTGCGCGATGGAGATCGGCGCCGGGAGGAAATAGAGCACCGTGATTCCGCCGAGGGTGCCCTGCAGCACGACCGCGGCAACCGCACCCCATGCGAGACGCTTTACCCAGCGGCGGTCATCAAGGCGTGAGATCCAGAACGCCAACCCGATCATCAGCATGCCTACCGTGCTCGCAATCAGCCGGTGGCCGTGCTCGTAGAGGATCCCGCCCACCATCTTCGACATCGGGAAGCTAAACATAAAGTAGCCGTAGGTATTCGGCCAGTCGGGCACCGCCAGGCCCGAGTCGGTGCTGGTGACGAGGCCGCCTGCCGTGATGAGCAGCAACGTGGACGCGGCGACGAAGAGCGTGAACCTGTGGAGCGTGGTCATGCGTCGTCAGGCGGGCGGGATGCGAGGACGGCGGAGGGGTGACCCCTCCGCCGCGCTCATTGGAGTTACTCGCTGACCGTGAAGGTGAACGAGACCTCTACAGTTTCGTTCTCACCCACGGTGATGGTCTGGGTCTGGGTGCCCAGGATCTCGTGCCAGGCTTCGATCTCGTACTCGCCCGGGGGCAGCGTGTTGATTTCGAACACGCCGCCGCTCCCGCTCACGCCGAAATAGGGGTGGTCCAGCACGCCCACGTAGGCGTTCATCCAACTGTGCACGTCGCACTTAAACGGCACCATCACCTCGACCTCGTCGAACTCTCTGTCGAAGGTCATCCCTTGGATGGGCTGACCGGTGTTGAACTCAGCGTTGGTTGATGGCGTTGCGTGGATGTTGTGCAGTGTGTTGTCGCTGTTGCGTACGGTCAGCGTTTGACCGACCTGGATGCCGAAGACGTGCGGCGAGTATTGGCAACCGTTCTGGTCGAGTTCGACCGCGTTGGACGGGACGGGGAACGACCGATCGTCTAGGCCTTCTCCCTTAACGTAGACGAACACATTAGCGAGCGAGCCATCCTCACCGACCACGTAGTACTCGGTGAGGGTAGCATTACCGGTCTTCTCTCTGCATGCGGGGTCGGAGTTCATTCTGATGGTGTCGGCTTCAGGGGGTGTGCCCTCAAGCATGACCGTGCCGGTGATGTTGCCGGCGTTTGCGTCGTCGACCGGGGCCGCCGCCGGTTCTGCGGATTCGTCCGGCGCCTCCGTTTCACCACCACCACCGCACGCCACCGTTAGAACTAAAGCCACCATTGAGACCAACAGCCACGACTTTCGTACATCCATGTGAGACTCTCCTGATGCGAAGTAAGGGGAAAGCTACCGCCGGCCGCTCAGCCGTCGTCTCGCGGCAAACTCCAAAACCAGATCAATATCACACGGACCGGTCCCAGTAAATGGCTGAGATGCTTGGGCTGAGTCCTGTAGGCCGGCTGCTGCACGCAGCGCCGGTCACGGCGTATTAGCGCGAGCGATCTTCCGGGCGACCCGGTCCTCGACCCAGTGCGGGTCCCACCATTCGATCGGCGTGACCGGGCGACCGTGCAGCAGCATCGTGAAGTGCAGATGGTCGCCGCCGGCCAGCCCAGTCATGCCACTGCGGCCGATCTCCTGCCCCTGTGCGACGGCATCCCCGACCTGGACGCCGATCGACGACAAGTGGGCGTAGAGGGACTGGAGCCCCATGCCGTGGTCGACCACCACGCAATTGCCGTAGATACCGAGAAAGTCTGCATGAATGACGACACCATGGTTCGATGCCAGAATCGCCACGTTGGCAGTGGCGGCGAGGTCAAACCCGAGGTGCACCTGCTGATCGATCTCCCTGCCGTCGTATAAGTAGGTTCGGTGATCGGCGAAGCCTGACTCGACTTGGGAATTACCGAGCTGGCGGAACGGTCCCTGCCACAGCAAACGTGGCTCGGTTTTCTCAGCGAGTGCCAGTAAGTACTCGGCATTCTCCTGGCGCAGGTCGGTATTGATGCGGACGTAGCGCGTGACCAAGTCATCCTCTGGTACGTTGCTGAGCAGAGCCCGCGCGGCATCCGATTGCTCGGCGATTGCTGGGACGACACGCTGGATAAAGTCGTCCCCGACGGTGATTCGGCGCCGGCGGAAGTTTTTCGGAAACGTCCGATGATCCAGGTCAACCCGCGTTTCGTTGCCCGCGGGGTCGCGCGCGAAGACGTGCATCGGTGCGTGCAAGTCCTGATTATGCAAGAGCGCGAAGAATGCGACCCGCCTCGAGTCATCCGCACCTGTGATGCCTGCGCTGGTCGCTGGGAATCCCGGATAAAACTGCTCGTCCACTAGAACGCCCGATTCGACGTCGGTCGGCGTCACTCGGTAAACGACCATTTCAGCGCCGCCATGGTTCACGTAATGCTGACTCGACAAAACGGTCAGACGCGGCGGCTCAAACCGAAGTTCTAGCGGATGCCTGAGTGAGGTCAAGGCTTGGCGCAGGCCGTAGAACGTGGGCCGGATGGCGGTCACCGTGAGTTGCGCCGCACCTTCGGTGACGCCCGTGATGACATTGCGATCGAATCTACGAACGATGCGGATCCGCCCGAGCGTTTCTTGCTCGACCCGAGCCTCACCAGGAGCATCGAGCGAAAACAGCGGGACCCGGGTCTCACCCTGCTGGAGGACTGCCTCGACACTGGTTATGGTGCCTTCGAGTGCATCGACTGAAAAGTCGAGCACGCTCGTCTGGCCAACGTAGCGTTCGGGCCCGTGCAGGTCGATCGATGGACCCAGGGCTCGTCCGGCCCGAACGTAGGCGCCGCCCGCAAGAAGTCCTGCGAGCGCCGTCAACGCCAGCACCTTTGAGAACAGTGACATTTTGTTTCCTCCTGGGTCGGTCCGTGAGCGCGAACCTCTCGATGTTAGCTATCGGTCTCACGGAGCGTCGAGTTCAGCCAGAATCATGCGTCTCTTATCACTATTTAACGCCAGATACAGCCCGGCGGTTTGTTGACCCATTTGCCGGCCGGTTGCTAGAATCCGATGTTCTGGTCGACCCGTGGCGGTATCGTCTAGGGGTCAGGATGCGTGGTTCTCAGCCACGAGACCGGGGTTCGATTCCCCGTACCGCTACCAAGCTATAGTTTTCTAATATGCAAGCGCTCGTCCTAGCCGCTCTTATCGTCGTTCTTCCCATTTCTCACCTTGACACCGTTTTGGAACGGGGCGAGATCCTCATTGGCACGACCGGTGACTATCGCCCTTTTACTTATCAGCGC
>DBHR01000013.1:0-26017 GCA_002296225.1 Acidobacteria bacterium UBA823
AGCATCCGCGGGCGGTGCGACGGCTAGACAGCGCCGGTAGAGCGGTGAGAAGAGGGGCAAGTTCATGGCGAAGGAAAAGTTCGATCGATCGAAGCCACACATAAACATCGGGACGATCGGGCACATTGATCACGGGAAGACGACGTTAACGGCGGCGATTACGAAAGTGCTGTCGGACGGGGATGACAAGGTGTCGTTCCGGTCGTTCGACTCCATCGACAACGCGCCGGAAGAACGGGAGCGGGGGATTACGATCGCGACAGCGCACGTGGAGTATACGACGGCGAATCGACACTACGCGCACGTGGATTGCCCCGGGCATGCTGACTACGTGAAGAACATGATCACGGGAGCAGCGCAGATGGATGGGGCGATTCTGGTGGTAGCGGCGACCGATGGGCCGATGCCACAGACGCGGGAGCACATTCTGTTGGCGCGGCAGGTCGGGGTGCCGTTTCTGGTGGTGTTTTTGAACAAGGTGGATGCGGTGGACGACCCGGAGCTCTTAGACCTGGTGGAGCTGGAAGTGCGGGAGTTACTGACGACCTATAAGTTCCCGGGGGATGAACTGCCGGTGGTGCGAGGCTCGGCGCTGAAGGCGCTGGAGGGGGACGCGGAGGCGGCCAAGTCGATACAGGAACTGATGACGGCAGTGGACGAGTACGTGCCGATGCCGGAGCGAGATGTGGACAAGCCGTTTTTGATGCCGATTGAAGACGTGTTTTCGATCTCTGGGCGTGGGACGGTGGTGACGGGCCGAGTGGAGCGCGGGAAGGTAAAGGTCGGCGAAGAGATTGAGATTGTCGGCTTTGCGGAGACGCAGAAGAAGGTGGTAACCGGGGTGGAAATGTTCCGGAAGCTACTGGACGAAGGCGAGGCAGGTGACAACGTAGGTGTGTTGCTGCGAGGGACGGAGAAGGACGACGTGGAGCGGGGACAGGTCCTGGCTAAGCCGAAGTCGATCACGCCGCACACGAAGTTTAAAGGCGAAGTCTATGTGCTCACGAAGGATGAAGGGGGGCGGCACACGCCGTTTTTCAAAGGGTATCGACCGCAGTTTTATCTGCGGACGACGGATGTGACGGGGGTATCGACGTTGCCCGAGGATGTGGAGATGGTGATGCCAGGGGACAACGTGACGATGGCCGTGGAACTAATCACGCCGGTGGCTTTGGAGAAGGGGTTGCGGTTCGCGATTCGCGAAGGCGGCCGTACGGTCGGTGCTGGCACCATCACCGATATTCTCGAGTAATGATGATTTTGACGAACGACGCCCCGGCAGAGTGAGGAAGACGAGATGGCCACGTTCACTGACAAAATTCGAATTCGCCTGAAGGCGTACGACTACCGCGTGCTCGATCGATCGACGACGGAGATCGTCGAGACAGCGAAGCGGACAGGAGCACAGCTTGCCGGCCCGATTCCGTTACCCACGGAGAAGAACAAGTGGACGGTTCTTCGCTCACCCCACGTCGACAAGAAGTCACGTGAGCAGTTTGAGATCCGGACCCACAAGCGACTCATCGACATTTTTGAACCGACGCCGCAGACCGTGGATGCATTGATGAAGCTCGACCTGCCGGCGGGTGTGGACGTTGAGATTAAGGCATTCGGTAAGGAGCATAAGTAAGTCGAGCCGCAAGTACGCTGGGAGTCAGCATGGTTACAGGCATCATCGGCAAGAAGGTCGGCATGACGCAGCTCTTCGACGAGAATGGAAGGGTTCGCCCAGCGACTGTCATCAAAGCCGGCCCCTGTGTTGTCGTGCAGGCTAAGACGGCGGCGCGCGATGGATACGAAGCGGTACAACTTGGTCTTATTGAGGAACGGCCTGCCCGTGTGACGAAGCCAGTCGCTGGTCATTTCAAGAAGGTGGATTTACCACCGACGCGGATTCTTCGGGAAGTCGCGGTAGTGCGTGGTGAGGAGTCGGTCAAGACAGGCGATCGGGTATTGGTGTCGATGTTCGCCGGCGGTGATCGTGTCGATGTGATTGGAACGAGCCGCGGTAAGGGGTTTCAGGGCGTGATGAAGCGGCACGGATTCCGAGGTGGCCAGGCGACCCACGGGTCGATGTTCCATCGCGCACCGGGCTCGATCGGTCAGTCGTCGTATCCGTCCCGCGTTTTCAAGGGAATGCGCGGACCCGGCCGGATGGGCGGCCGGCGTGTGACCGTGCGTAGTTTGCAAGTGGTGCGCGTTGACGAGGACAACCACCTGCTCATCGTGCAGGGCGCCGTGCCCGGCGCACCCGGTAGCCACGTGATCATCAGAAAAGCCGTGGCCGCCAAGCCGGTGCAGGTCGTGCAGGAAGGGATCCCAAAGGGCAAGAAGTAGCTCGGCTCCGCTGTCGGCGAGTTGGAGAAGCACATGATCGTAGACGTTGTTAATGACCAGAATGAAAAAGTCGGTTCGGTCGATCTTGACCCGAAGATATTCGGCGGACGTGTGAACACCGCGCTCATTTGGGAAGCGGTTGTGCACCAGAACGCGACCGATCGACGCGGCACGCATGCGACGAAGACCCGCGGCGCCGTCAGCGGGAGCGGTCGCAAGCCCTGGCGGCAGAAAGGTACGGGCCGGGCGCGAGTCGGAGAGATCAGGAGCCCGCTCTGGCGGAAGGGCGGTACGGTGTTTGGCCCGCAACCGCGGAGTTACGACTACGCACTGCCGCGCAAGATGCGGCGCGGGGCGCTTCGTGCCGCGTTGGTGCAGCGCATCGCTGAGGGTGCCGTGACCGTCGTGGACAAGCTGGCGCTCGGTGAGGTTAAGACGAAACTGGCCGGCGAGTTGCTCAGTCGGCTTGGGGTTCAGCAGTCGGTCAAGATGACCCCACGGCAGCGCGTGTTGTTGATCGACGTAAGTCCGGACAGCAAGTTGCTGCTCTCGGTTAGGAACATTGAGCGTGTGCGCCTAGTCGGTGTGACGCATTTGACGGCGCGTGACGTCATTGAGGCGAGCTGTGTGGTTGCGACCCAAGCAGCGATTGAAGCGCTGCAGAAGGCGTTGGCACCATGAGGCTAACCGAAGTGATCCGGCGACCGCTCATTACTGAGAAGACAACTATTATGCGGGAAGACGGCCTGACAATTGCGTTTCAGGTCGCCCTTGGTGCGACGAAGGTCGAGATCAGGTGCGCGGTCGAGCAGTTACTCAAGGCCAAGGTGGCCAGCGTGAGGACGTCGATCGTTCATGGTAAGACAAAGCGGCAAGGCCGCTTCGTTGGCCAACGTCCGGATTGGAAAAAGGCGTATGTTCGCCTGCAGGCTGGCGAGAAGATGCCGGAGTTCCTTGAAGGCGCTTAAGTCTAAGAAGATTAGAAATGGCCATTCGTAAATATAAACCGACGTCACCCGGTCGGCGTTTTCAGACGGTGCAAACGTTCGACGAGATCACGTCCACTAATCCATATAAGCCACTGACCGAGTCGCTGCATCGCTCGGGCGGCCGGAACAACACGGGTCAGCAAACTTTGTGGTGGCGCGGTGGGCGCCATAAGCGGCGATATCGTTTGATCGACTTCAAACGGTCGAAACGGAACGTGCCGGCGACGGTGTCAACGATCGAATATGACCCGAACCGGTCGGCCCGGATCGCGCTGGTGACCTATGCGGATGGGGAGAAGCGATACATTCTTCAGCCTGACGGGCTTAAGGTGGGTGACACGATCGTCGCTGGCGATCAAGTCGATATCCTGCCGGGGAACGCGCTGCCGCTGAAAAACATTCCTCTCGGCACGCAGGTGCACAACGTTGAGCTGCGACCTGGCAAGGGCGGACAGATTGCGCGTAGCGCTGGTTCTTCCGTTCAGGTCGTGGCGAAAGAGGGTGTATATGCGTCGGTCAGGATGCCCTCCGGAGAAGTTCGGCGTATCAACATGGAGTGCCTTGCGACGGTCGGCCATGTGGGCAACCTCGATCACCAAAGGGTGTCGGTTGGTAAGGCGGGCCGCAACCGGTGGAAGGGAAAACGGCCGCACGTCCGCGGGTCGGCGATGAACCCAGTAGACCACCCGCTTGGTGGTGGCGAAGGCAAGACTGCCGGCGGCCGGCATCCGGTATCGCCGTGGGGTATGCCGACCAAGGGATATAAAACCCGCAATCACAAGGCGACCGATCGATTCATTGTGAAGCGGCGGGCGAAGCGTAAGTCGAAGTAGCGAGACAGTAAAGGACGCTATGAGTAGATCGCTAAGCAAGGGTCCGTTCGTCGACCTGTCGTTGCTCGAGAAGGTTGAGCTCATGAACCGTCGCGGCGACAAGAAAGTTACCAAGACTTGGTCGCGTCGGTCGACGGTTCTTCCGGAGATGGTCGGGCACACAATAGCCGTGCACAACGGGCGGAAGTTCATTCCCGTGTACATCACCGAGAACATGGTAGGGCACAAGCTTGGCGAATTTGCGCCGACCCGACTATTCAGAGGCCATACCACGAAGAGCGGGAAGACCGCTACCGTGGCCAGGGCGCCGGTAGGGGGAGCCTCGTCATGATTGAAGCTCACGCCACCGCCCGTTACGTTCGCACTTCGGCGCAGAAGGCCAAGCTCGTCCTCGACGTGATCCGTGGTCGCCACGTCAACGCTGCACTGGACACTCTTCGCTATGTGCGCAAGGGAGTGGCTCGAGACATCGAAAAAGTGCTCCGGTCGGCCATCGCAAATGCTCAACAGAAGGACGGCTTTGCCGGTGATGTCGAGCAATTGGTCGTGTCGGCCTGCTACGCCAACGGGGGTCCGTCGGCGAAGCGGGTTCGCCCCGCACCAATGGGACGGGCATTCAGAGTCGTGAAACGCACGGCGCACCTGACTGTGCATGTGAGCGAGCGGACCGTCAAGTTGGCGCCATCTGTCGACTCTGTGGAGGAGCCCGAGGCGACGCAGCTGGCTCAAAAAAAAGAGCGTGTGAGTGACACAGGTCGTCGCCGGTCATCGAGTAAGCGCAGTAGGACTGCGGAGAAGTAACCGGCGCTGAGGACACAACCATGGGGCAGAAGGTTCACCCGTACGGATTTCGGCTGGGGTTCAACAAGACCTGGCGCTCGCGGTGGTATGCAGATAAGGAATACGCGAATCTGCTGCACGAGGATCTGGCGCTCAAGCGTGACCTAAAGAAACGCTTCTCCCACGCGGGAGTGTCGAAGATCGAAATCGAGCGAGCGGCCAACAAGCTAAAAATTGATATTTACACGTCGCGTCCAGGCATCATCATCGGCCGCAAGGGTGTCGAGGTGGATAAATTGAAAGCCGAGGTGCATAAGCGGACCGACCGTGAAGTCTTTATTAACATTCGAGAGATTCAGAAGCCAGAATTGGATGCGCAGTTGATTGGCGAGTCCGTTGCGCTGCAGCTTGAGAAACGCGTAGCGTTCCGCCGAGCCATGCGTAAGGCCGTTGAGTCGGCGTTACGGTTCGGGGCCCGGGGTATTAAGGTGCGCGTATCCGGACGGCTTAATGGCGCTGAGATCGCTCGAACAGAGTGGTATCTGTACGGGCAGCTTCCGCTTCAGACATTGCGCGCAGACATCGACTATGGATTCGCTGAGGCTGGCACGACCTACGGCAAGATCGGTGTGAAGGTGTGGCTTTATAAGGGCGAGCGGCTGCAACCACTGATTGGGCAGGAAGAAGAGCATAGTGTGCCGCGCCGCGCTAGGCGAATGAGCTAACGATCATGTTAATGCCGAAGAAAGTGAAGTTTCGGAAGCAGCAGCGTGGCCGCATGGCTGGCAAGGCGTGGCGCGGATCGTTCGTCGCGTTTGGCGATTTTGGCCTGAAGGCGCTTGAGCCATGCTGGATGACCGATCGGCAAATCGAAGCCGCGCGTGTTGCTATGACGCGATTCATCAAGCGTGGTGGCAAGGTCTGGGTCCGGGTGTTTCCCGACAAACCGATCACAAAGAAACCCCAGGAGACACGGATGGGTAAGGGAAAAGGTGCGCCAGAGGGGTGGGTTGCGGTTGTCCGACCGGGACGTATCCTTTTCGAAATGGAAGGGGTGAACGAGGCCGATGCGCGTGAGGCGCTCCGCCGCGCTGCGGCCAAGTTGCCAATCCGCACACAATTCGCAACCCGATTCCGAGAGCAAACGTCATGACGAAAATCTCTGAGTTCTGCGATCTCGCAACCGACGATCTGCGCCAGCGGGAACAGGACCTATACGACCAGGTGTTTCGGCTGCGTATCCAGAAATCGATGGGGCAACTGGATTCGTCAGGGAAGCTCCGTGAAACCAGGCGCGACATGGCGCGAGTTAAGACAGTGCTCCGTGAGCGTGCAAGCAATTTAGAGGCCGCGTCCGGATCCGCCGGCGAGTCGGCAGACGAGTAACGTAATGGCGACGAAATCTGAACTGCAGGGCATGGTTGTCAGCGATAAGATGGATAAGAGCGTCGTCGTGGCGATCCAACGGCAGACACGTCATGGTCTTTACGGCAAGACGCAGCGCCGGACATCGACATTTGTGGTACACGACGAGGCTAACGACGTTAAGGTTGGCGACCGTGTGGCCATCGTTGAGGTGAGGCCGATGAGTCGGCGTAAGCGATGGGTTGTGACTCGCATCGTCGAGCGCGCCCGGGGTGTTTAGCGAAGCGGGGCAGCAGCGATGATTCAAATGCAGTCGGTCTTGGATGTGGCCGACAACTCCGGCGCGCGAAAGATTTCGGTTATCAATGCGCTGGGTGGTTCGACGGGTCGGTATGCGCGACTTGGTGACATCGTGACGGCCTCGGTTAAGGAGGCGACGCCGGATTCGGCCGTGAAGAAAGGCCAGGTCGTTAAGGCTGTGATCGTGCGGACCCGCAAGGAGCAGCGTCGTCGGGATGGCAGTTACATACGTTTCGATCGTAATGCTGCGGTGTTGATAGACGATCAGAAGGAACCGGTCGGCACGCGTGTGTTTGGTCCGGTTGCGCGGGAGTTACGCGAGCGCAAGTTCATGAAGATCGTATCACTGGCGCCGGAGGTGCTGTGAGCCGTCCTGGCGGTTGCACCCAAGCGCTGGCGACTCAGGGAAGGTGAGAAGCTGTCATGTCTCGTTTGCAAACACCGATTCGACGGAATGACAACGTCGTGGTTGTTGCCGGACGTGACCGCGGCAAGCGCGGCCGTGTGCTACGCGTGATTCCTGATGCGAATCGGCTCGTCGTGGAGGGTGTGAATTTTGTTAAGTGCCACACGAAGCCGAACCCTGGAAAGAACATTAAGGGAGGCATCGTCGAGCGCGAAGCGTCGTTGCATGCGTCCAACGTGCAGTTGGTTTGTCCAGAATGTGGCGCCGCGACCCGGATCGGTCGACAGGTGCTGGGTGAAGGGCGGAAGGTCAGGATCTGTCGGAAGTGCGAGGGAGTGGTCGACCGATGAGCCGCTTGCAAGAACGGTACGTCAGTGAAGTGACGCCGGCGCTCCGCAAGGAGTTTGGCTATCGCAACGTCATGGCCGTCCCGAAGCTCAAGAAAATTGTCGTCAACATGGGATTGGGGGAGGCGACGCAGAATGTGAAGTTGATGGAAGTGGGGACCGGTGAGTTGAGCCGGATCACTGGCCAGCGTGCTGTGATCTGTCGGGCCAAGAAGTCGATAGCGCAATTCAAGGTGAGGCAAGGGATGCCGATTGGCACGATGGTCACACTGCGCGGGCAACGGATGTACGAATTCCTTGATCGCCTGATCTCGGTGGCTTTGCCGCGCGTTCGGGACTTTCGCGGCGTGTCCGCACGTGGCTTCGACGGTCGCGGCAATTACACGCTGGGCGTGAAAGATCAGCTGATGTTTCTGGAGATCGACTACATGAAGGTCGACAAGGAGCGCGGGATGAATATCTCGGTTGTAACCACGGCGCGGACCGATGAAGAAGGCCTGAAACTATTGCAGTTAATGGGGATGCCGTTTCGTAAGAATTAATGGCGGACGTGTTTGCCACGACGCCTGGGTGCAGAAGAATGGCCACGATAGCCAAGAAAGTCAAGGAGTTGAAGACGCCAAAGTTTGAGGGGCGTAGGCGTAACCGCTGTCGGCGGTGCGGACGTCCGCGGGCCTATATGCGCAAGTTTGCTTTGTGCCGCTTGTGTTTCCGCGCGTTGGCGCTTCAAGGTGATATCACCGGTGTGATCAAGAGTAGTTGGTAGAACCGCTTCGGCGGGGGGGCGGTTGCCGGAGATGGTGCCGTCAGTGGTTAGTGTGAGAGCGAAGTCATGACTGATCCGATTGCGGATATGTTGTCGCGGATCCGGAACGCCACGAGCTCGCGTCATCAGCGCGTGGACGTACCAGCATCGAAGCTCAAGGCCGGAATTGCGCGGACCCTGCGCAACGAGGGCTTTATCCAGGGTTACAAGGTGCTCGATGCCAAGCCTGGTGTGAACGGCGGCACCCAGAAGACCATCCGAATCTTCCTGAAGTACGGGTTGCGGGGAGAGCGCGTCATTGTTGGGATTCACCGCGTGAGTCGGCCTGGTCGACGGGTTTATTTTCGCCGAGACACTGTGCCAAAAGTGCTCGCCGGACTGGGTACCAATATCTTGACGACGTCGCGCGGCGTGATGACTGGTCGTGAGGCGATTCGGGCCGGCATCGGTGGTGAAGTGTTGTGTAACGTCTGGTAGACGATTGCCAGAGAAGTTAAATCATGTCTCGTATAGGTAAGAAGCCGATCGTTGTGCCCCAGGGCGTCACGGTGAAGGTCGGCGCAGATTCGGTGGAGGTGAAGGGGCCGAAAGGTCAACTCATGCAGGCCATTCCGCCGGGGATAGGTTTTGACTTAAAGGACGATACGCTCGAAGCTCGGATTATTGGGAATACACCGGGAATGGGTAAGTTCCACGGGCTAGCACGGAGCCTCGTCGCGAACGCGGTGCATGGAGTGTCTGAGGGGTTCACGCGTGAGCTCGACATCGTCGGTATTGGCTATCGTGCTGAGGTCAAAGGACGGCAGGTAGTTTTTACGCTGGGTTACTCGCACCCTGTGGTTTTTGATGTGCCAGACGGGATAGACGTGAAGGTCGATCGCCAGATGCACATCGCTGTAGAGGGGGTTGACCGGCAATTAGTCGGACAGGTTGCGGCTAACATCCGAGGCCTCCGTAAGCCGGATCCCTACAAGCAAAAAGGTGTCCGCTACACCGGCGAGGTGCTCAAGAAGAAGGTTGGAAAGACTGGTGCGTCCGGAAATGTCACCTGATCTTTCACGTCCAGCGTAAGGGTGTACGAGCCATGAGGGTCAAGACGAAGAAGGACCGTCGGCATCGTGTTCAATTTAGGATCCGCAAACGTGTGACAGGTACGGCTGAACGGCCTCGGCTCGTCGTCTTTCGCAGTGCGCAGCATATCTATGCGCAAGCCGTTGATGACACCTCTGGCCGAACAATCGTGGCCGCGTCGAGCGTTGAGCCAACTGTTAAGGCAGGGTTTGGAAAAGATACCGGTGGAGGAAATGTGGTTGGCGCGAAGGCGGTCGGCAAGATCGTCGCGGAGCGATTGCTCGCGAGCGGAGTGAATCAGGTGGTGTTCGATCGAGGTGGTTTCTTGTATCACGGACGCGTAAAGGCGATGGCCGAGGCAGCACGCGAAGCGGGGTTACGGTTTTAAGTGAGTAGAGGATGCGGTGCGGTTGCCGCGGTTGACAAACTATGTTTCAGACAAGAGAAAAAATCGATCCGACTAACCTTGAACTGAGGGATACGGTCGTGTCGATCAACCGTGTCACGAAAGTTGTTAAAGGCGGTAAGAACTTGAGCTTTAGGGCTTTGGTCGTCGTCGGCGATGGGCTGGGCAACGTCGGCTTCGGCGTTGGCAAAGCGAAGGAGGTACCTTCGTCCATCAAGAAGGGGATTGAGGCGGCTAGAAAGGCGCTGATCCGCGTGCCACTGCAGGGAACCACGATTCCGCATACCGTGGTCGGGCGCTTTGGGGCGGGCCGGGTCTTGCTGAAGCCGGCGCCCGAAGGCACCGGCATTATTGCGGGCGGCGCCGTGCGGGCGGTCGTCGAGTCGGCTGGCATTCAGAACATTTTGACCAAGTCGATCGGTTCGCCGAATCCGCAAAACGTCGTGCGCGCCACATTTATGGGATTGCTGAACTTACTTGATCCAGTAGCGGTCGCGCGGTTGCGGGGCAAGAGCCTCGAAGATTTTGGTGAGCCCTTTGCCACGACCAACGTTCGCGTCGAGACGCCCACCTCCTGAGGCGCAAGGACGGATGACGGATGTCGAAGAAAACGAAACAATCGGCGCCTCTCAAGTTGACCGTAACCTTGGTAAAGAGCCCAATCGGGTACGCCAGGGGGCAGGCCGCCGTGGTGCGTGGACTCGGGTTGCGTCGGCTGGGTCATTCGGTGAAGTTGCCGGACACGCCGTCGATTCGAGGCATGATTCACAAGGTGCGCCACTTGGTGCGGCTCGACGAGGCCACTCGCTGATCGGCTGGAACTGACGGGTATGGCCATGGATTTGAGCAAACTTCAGCCGCCAAAGGGGCGCGTCCGTTCGAAGAAGCGTGTTGGTCGTGGCCAGGGCTCAGGCCATGGCAAGACGGCTGGTCGGGGACACAAGGGTGCGAAGTCGCGTTCCGGCTTCAAACGGAAGCGGGGGTTCGAAGGTGGTCAGATGCCACTGCATCGCCGGTTGCCGAAGCGTGGCTTTCATAACCCATTTCGCGTTGATTATGACGTCGTTAATCTCGATACGCTCACGGAGCGGTTCGAGTCTGGTACTGAGGTGACGCTGGATCTACTGCGTGAACGCGGATTAATCCGCGGCGGTAAGCGGCGAGTCAAGGTTTTGGCACGGGGCGAGGTGACGAAGGCCTTCACAGTACATGCGCACCGGTTTAGCGGGAAGGCGGCCCAGAAAATTGAGGCCAGTGGTGGCCGGGCGGTCCTACTGGAGAGCTCGCCAAGAACGGCAACGGAGTCATGATCGATAGCCTCAAGAGTATCTTCGCTATTCCTGAGCTGCGGAACCGTGTGTTGTTCACGTTCGCGGTGCTCGGCGTGTATCGCGTGGGCAACCACGTGCCGACGCCAGGTGTGAATACCGAAGCCTTGGCAATTCTGGCGGAGCAGGCCGCGAACACGATGTTTGGGCTCTACGACATGTTTTCGGGCGGAAATTTATCGCGGGTGACGATTTTCGCGTTGGGCATTATGCCCTATATCAGCGCATCGATCATCCTGCAATTGCTGACAGTCGTCTGGCCCTACCTTGAGCGCTTATCAAAGGAAGGGGAGCTCGGCCGGCGTAAGATCACTCAATACACCCGTTACGGCACGTTATTTCTGTGCGTAGTCCAATCGCTTGGCATTTCTATTTTTCTCGAGCGGCAGACGAATATCGCGGGTGGCTTGCCCTTGATCTATGAGGGGGGGTGGAGCTTTCGCTTACTGACGGTGTTGACGCTGACGACTGGGACGATCTTCATCATGTGGCTAGGCGAGCAGATTACCGAGCGCGGGATCGGTAATGGCATGTCGCTTATCATTTTTGCCGGCATCGTGGTGGGTTTGCCCAGTGCAGTGGTCACGACGGTCGATCAGCTTCGGTCGGGGCAGATCGGCTTGTTCCGGTTGATCGCGCTAGTCACGCTCATGATTACGGTAGTGGCGGCGGTGGTTTTTATCGAACGCGGACATCGCCGGGTCGTCGTGCAGTACGCCAAGCGAGTAGTGGGTCGACGGATGTACGGTGGTTCGAGTACGCACATTCCGTTGAAGGTGAACACGGGTGGCGTCATTCCGGTTATTTTTGCGTCTTCGATTTTGGCATTTCCGGCAACGATTGCGGGCGTGCTCCCAGCCGGGAGCTGGGGGCAGACAATGACTGACCAGTTGACCTACGGGATGCCGCTGTACTACTTGCTCTACGTGTCCGGCATCATCTTTTTCGCCTATTTCTATACGGCCATCATCTTTAATCCGGATGACGTGGCTGAGAATATGCGCAAGTACGGCGGATTCATTCCTGGGATCCGGCCTGGAAAGCGGACGGCCGAGCACATCGACACAATCCTCACGCGTATCACATTGGCTGGTGCCATCTATCTCGCGATGGTCGCCGTTTTACCTGACCTTTTGATCGTGGGCATTCGGGTCGCGCCGATTCCATTCATTGGAGAGCAACTCGACGTGATTCTGCCGCAGTTCATTACCCAGGGGATGAACGTGACGTTCTATTTTGGCGGCACGTCGCTACTCATCATCGTGGGGGTATCGATGGATACAGTGCAGCAGGTCGAATCGCAACTCATTATGCGGCACTACGATGGTTTCATGAAGAAGACTCGTATACGCGGGCGACGGGGGTAGATAGGGGTGACGCGCGGAGAGGAGATGGGGTGCAATATCGTGATGCTTGGACCGCCAGGGGCTGGCAAGGGCACGCAGGCCGGACCACTGGCCGGCAGCCGGAATCTGCCAAGAATTTCAACTGGCGATATCTTGCGCGAGGCCGTTCAATCTAAGACCGAGCTCGGCCGTACAGCGGAGGTCACTATAGCCCGGGGCGAGTTAGTGAGTGACGAAGTGGTAATAGGCATGGTTCGCGAGCGGCTTGCCCGTGAAGATACGCAAGCAGGGTTCGTCTTGGATGGGTTCCCGCGGACCATTACCCAAGCTGAAGCGCTGGATGTCATGCTGGCCGATCGTGCTTCGCTTATCGTTCTCAAAATCACCGTACCCGCGGAGGAGTTGTTACGGCGGCTCAGTGCTAGGCGCGTCTGTGGGCAGTGTAGCGCGATTTTCGGAGACGGCGTGGCGGGGTCACCTTGTGCGCAATGTGGTGGCCCGCTGGTGCAGCGTAACGACGATCGCGAATCAGTGGTGCGCGAACGACTCGAAGTGTACGCGCGCGATACCGAGCCGCTCACGAACTACTACCGCGAACGTCAGACCTTCGCTGAGATCGACGGAGCCCAGCCGACGAATATTGTCAGGCGGTCGGTGGAAGCGGCGGTTGGTCGCCTTCAGGGCGCGGCGCGGCGGCCGGCGGCCAATGTGGGGGCGAGCGAGTGATCGTCTGCAAGTCCTCTGAAGAGTTGGTGCGGATGCGAGCCGCGAATCAAATTGTGGCGGACGCACTGGATGAGCTACGGGCGATGGTTAGCCCAGGCGTTACGACGGCCGATCTGGATGCGACGGTGGAAGCACGCGTGCGTGAGGCCGGGGCGACACCGGCGTTTAAAGGATATCGTGGGTATCCGGCGAGCTTATGTGCCTCGATCAACCACGAGGTTGTTCATGGGATTCCGTCGCCGCGGAAGCTCGCCACGGGCGATATTGTATCGCTCGATGTCGGTGTTTTACTGGAAGGCTACTACGGGGATTCGGCGCTCACAGTTGCGGTTGGCACGGTCTCTAGCGAGGCGCAGGAGTTGTTGCGTGTGACGCAGGAAGCCTTGGAGTTTGGGATCGCGCAGACGTGTGTGGGTGCTCGAGTTTCTGACATTGGACATGCGATCCAATGCCATGTTGAGGCCCATGGTTTTTCGGTGGTTCGGGAGTTCGTTGGGCACGGTATCGGCACCAAATTACACGAGGAGCCCCAAGTTCCGAACTATGGCGAGCGAGGGCACGGCCCGAGATTAGCGGAAGGCATGGTTTTAGCCATTGAGCCGATGGTGAATATTGGCGAGCCGGCCGTGGATGTGCTCGACGATGGCTGGACAGCCGTGACACGGGATGGCAGTCTGTCCGCACACTTCGAACACACGGTTGCGGTGACATCTGCCGGGCCAGACGTGTTGACGCGCCAGTTGCGCGACGTGCCGGTGAGCGTTTCGGCACAGGCATCGTGAGACGCACTCGTAGAGGGACGAGAGAGCAGAGGACGCGGACATGAAGGTTCGAGTATCGGTTAAGCGTATGTGCGCCAAGTGCAAGATCGTACGACGACGTGGCGTCGTCAGGGTGGTTTGCACCAATCAGAAACATAAGCAGCGACAGGGGTGAGGCGCCGGTCGTTTGGTCGTGTGACGGTTACACGTGAGAGTGAAGGACATACATGGCACGTATCGCAGGCGTTGACTTGCCGAGAACGAAGCGGGTGGAGGTTGGCCTGACCTATATCTACGGCATCGGCCAAAAACGATCGACTGACATTCTGGCCTCGGCGGGTGTCAGCGGTGACGTTCGGGTTAAGGACCTCTCCGAGGACGACGTCCGCAAAATCAGTCGCGTCATCGAAGAGGAGGGACGCGTCGAGGGCGATCTGCGGAAAGAAATCTCGATGAGCATTAAGCGACTCATGGAGATCGGGTGCTATCGTGGCATGCGTCACCGGCGGAACCTACCTGTGCGTGGCCAGAGGACCCACACCAACGCGCGGACTCGTAAGGGCCCGCGAAAGGGAGCGGTCGCAGCAAAGAAGAAGACGGTCTAGGTCGAGAGGTCTTGAGGCATGGCGAAGAAAGAAACAGTTGAGGGCGCGCTTCCTGAGCCTGAGAAAAAGGCAGGCAAGCGAAAGAAGACGTTTAAGAAACGCGGTGTGAAACGCGTTGTGCCTCATGGCCACGCGCATATTCTGGTGTCCTTCAACAACACGATCATTACGATCACTGATGTCGACGGTAATGTGGTGGCGTGGTCCAGTGCAGGTGGCATCGGTTTCAAAGGGGCCCGGAAGGGCACTCCGTTTGCCGCGACTCAAGCAGCGATGAATGCCGGCAAAGCAGCCAAGAGTGTCGGGATGCGCTCGCTCGAGGTGCTTGTGAAGGGGCCTGGTGCTGGACGAGAATCGGCGGTCCGGGCGCTCCAGACGATTGGGCTCGCTATCCGGTCGATTCGTGATGTAACGCCCGTTCCACACAACGGGTGCCGGCCGCCGAAGCGGCGGCGGGTGTGACGAGGATGGGATTCGACGGCTAAACGATGAGACCGTAAGGACATAACATGGCACGATACACGGGTGCAGTTTGCCGGCTTTGCCGACGCGAGGGCATGAAGTTATTTCTCAAGGGCGAACGATGCTACATGGAGAAGTGCGCCATCGAGAAGCGGAACGTTCCACCAGGGCACCATGGCAAGGGCCGGAAGGCCAGGCTTATGGGCTACGGCCTACAGCTACGTGAGAAGCAAAAGGTTAAGCGGATCTACGGCGTGCTAGAGAGCCAGTTCCGTCGTTATTTCGACTCTGCCGACCGGCAGCGTGGTATTACCGGCGAAACTTTGCTTCAGTTGCTTGAGCGTCGCCTCGACAACGTAATCTACCGGCTCGGATTGGCAACGTCGCGGCCTCAGGCGAGGCAACTCGTGCGGCACGGGCACTTTTTCATTAATGGAGGGCGCGTGAACGTGCCCTCGTACTCGGTTCGGGTTGGTGATGTTGTGAGTGTCCGTGAGTCTAGCATCAAGAGTGCGTCGATTCAGCACGCGATGGAGGAAGTCAAAGGGCGTGGAATTTCTGAATGGCTCGAATTTGATGCGGAGCACCTCTCGGGTCGGATTGCGTCGCTGCCGACGCGTGAACAGATTAACCTGCCCGTGCAGGAGCAGCTCATCGTCGAGCTGTACTCGAAGTAAAGTCCGACCACTATTGCAGGTCGGCGGAGCGATTTGAGAAAGGACTGATTTCGATGTTGTGGAAAGGTTTCCAGCGGCCCAAGCGCCTGGAGTTCGAACGGGAGACGTTGACTGATCGGTTCGGCCGGTTTTCGGCACAGCCGTTCGAGCGCGGCTTTGGCACGACCATCGGCAACGCGTTGCGGCGTGTTCTGCTGTCATCGATCGAAGGAACGGCAATCGTCGCTGTGAAAATCGATGGTGTTCTCCACGAGTTTTCCCCGATTCCAGGTGTGGTTGAAGATGCCACGGACGTCATCCTGAATCTAAAGCAGGTGCCGCTGCGAATGCACGTGGCCCACGCCAAGACGTTGTTGCTTGAAGCGGACAAGCAAGGTGAGATCAAGGCTGGCGACATTCAGACTGATGCCGACGTCGAGATTCTTGAGCCGGATGCGCACATTGCGACGATCGCCGAGGGCGGTCGTTTGCAGGTGGAGATGCGGGTGCGGCGCGGCCGAGGCTATGTTTCGGCAGATAAGAATTTTGACGAAGATCTTGGCGTTGGCTGGATTCCGATCGATTCTGTGCACTCGCCGATCAAGAAGGTTAACTACTTAGTCGAGGCGGCGCGGTTGGGGCAAACCACGGACTACGAAAAGGTGACGTTGAACGTCTGGACAAATGGGTCGATCACTCCACGTGACGGGGTATCGCTGGCGTCGAGACTGATTCGGGATCACTTGAGCATCTTCATCGCTCTGGACGACCCGGTTGACCAGTTCCAGGAGCCAGCGGTTGAGCTGCCGCAGGTGGCCTCAAACGAAAACCTCGAGAAAAGTGTCGAGGAGCTTGAGCTGTCGGTGCGGTCATACAATTGTCTCAAGAACGCTGACATCCGGACGATCAGGGAACTCGTGCAGAAGACCGAAGTCGATATGCTTAAGACCAAGAATTTTGGTCGCAAGTCGCTGAATGAGATCAAGGACATTCTAGTAAGCATGGGGCTTGGCCTCGGCATGCGCCTTGACCAGGCGGCTCCACAGCCGGAGGCGCAGCCTGAATAAGGAAAACCGCGGGCGAGCGACGCGCGGCGTGAGACGGCGAACTGTGAAGATTGCATGCGACATCGACTAGCACATCGGAAATTGGGACGAGTCAGCGAGCATCGAAAATCGATGCTACGCAATCAGGCTGAAGCACTGCTCCGGCACGAACGGATTCGGACGACCGTGCCACGTGCCAAGGAGCTTCGACCGTTCGTCGAGCGACTGATCACCATCGCCAAACGGGGCCTGGCTAGTGGTGATTCGATGCGTGGTGTTCACGCTCGAAGGCTCGTTCGCCGGGATATCGCAGATCAACTGGTTCTGAGGAAACTGTTCGATGGAATTGCCCCAAGGTTCGAGGAGCGAGCCGGCGGCTACACGCGCCTGCTCCGTCTTGGTTGGCGACGGGGCGACAGTGCCGAGTTGGCGCAGGTTGAATTGGTCGGCAGCGAGTACTCCCACAAGGCGACAGAAGAGCCTGAGACGGAAGTCGTGGCGCCGTCGGTTAAGGCCAAGAAAGGGGTCGGCGGACGGCTTCGCACAGTAGCACGGCGCCTCCGTGGAAAAGACGATGCTACTGCGGTCGACGAGAGGCCTGAAGCTGCACCGAAGAAGCGGCCGAACGCAAGAAAGCGTAGCTCGTCAGGCCGTGGCTCCAAACAGTCGTCCGACTGATTCTTGGTTCTTTCCGAGAACCCCCCATCTAGTTGGAGAAGACTAGTCTATGGTTGCGGGCGACGCGCCCACTTTTTTGAGATACTCGGACCCAGCTGCTGCGGAACCTGCTCGCTGACGGTCTACTAGTTTCATCCGACACAAGAAAGTCTAGCTGGTGGCACCGTTAAACTAGCCACCCTTTGCTCGGACGTCCTTAGGTGCTTTCTAGCTGCGTTCGGCCTTTGCCGCCGAGATGATCTTACTGTGGAGATGAGTCGGCACTTCTTCGTAGTGCGAAAACTCCATGTGGTATGCGCCGCGCCCGCCGGTTGCTGAGGTCAACTGCTGTTCGTAAGTTAGCATTTCCGCCATCGGGACTTGAGCTTTGATCGCGGTCATCGTGCCGCGCGGCTCCATTCCCTCGATTCGTCCGCGTCGGCCATTGAGGTCACCCATTAAATCGCCAGCAAATTCGCCAGGCGTGTAGATCTCGACGTTCATGACCGGTTCGAGAAGTGTCGGCTTCGCCCGTGTCATCGCGTCCTTGAACGCCAAAGAGCCTGCCATCTTGAACGACATCTCGTTCGAGTCGACCGGATGGAATGAACCGTCGAACACCGTTGCTTTGAAATCGACGACCGGGTAGCCGGCGAGATACCCACGCTTCCGTGACTCTTGGATGCCTTTTTCCACTGCCGGCACGAATTGTCGCGGGATGGCACCGCCAAAGATCTCGTTGGCGAATTCGAAATCGCTGCCCCGCGGGAGGGGTTCCATGCGTATCTTGCAGTCTCCGAATTGCCCATGCCCGCCGGTCTGTTTCTTATGGCGTCCATGCGCCTCGGTCTGTGCCAGAATCGTCTCACGGTAGGCGATCCGGGGCAGTTTGAGATTCACCTCCACGCCGAAGCGGCGTTTGAGCTTCGCCACCGTGACTTCAATGTGCAACTGGCCCTGGCCAGAGAGCAGCAACTCCTTTGTCTGGTCATCTCTAGCGTATTCGATCGTCGGATCTTCCTCGCGAAGGCGCTGTAGTGACGTGCTGATTTTCTCCTCGTCGCTTCGGCTTTTTGGTTCGATGGCGTAGGACAGCACCGGCTCGGGGAAAGTGAACGGCGGAAACGTGACAGCGTTGCCTTTGTCGGCTAGCGTGTCACCCGTATGTGTGTCCCTGAGCTTCGCGACCGCGCCGAGATCGCCAGCGCGAATTTCGTCAACTGCGGTTTGAGTTTTACCTTGAAGTAGCAGCAAGTGGCCACATCGCTCGTCTGCGTCCTTTGTGAGGTTGTGTACCGACGTATCGGCCTTGATGGTTCCGGACGCGACGCGGAACATGGTGATTCGTCCTGCGAACGGATCGGCGATTGTCTTCCACACGAATGCGGCGGTCGGGCTCTCGCTAGAGGCTGCCAGCGCCACAGCATTGTCGTTCGTGTCTACGCCTGGGAACGGACGGTCGGCAGGTGACGGCGTGTATGTGACGAGGGCATCCAAGAGCGGCGCGATTCCAATGTTGAGGGTCGCCGAGGTACACAGCAGCGGCACGAACTGACCTGCGATCACGGCCGTACGGAGGCCGCCTTCGAGTTCTTTCTGGGTGAGTGTCCCGGTGTCGAAGAACCTCTCCATGAGAGTGTCATCGGCCTCCGCTACCATTTCAATCAAAGCGTCTCGTGCCGTCTTGGCTGAATCGGCGATGTCATCCGGGATCTCCTCGACCGAAGGTTTGCCGTGGTCGCCTGGGGTGAACACGAGCGCCTTCATGGCTACGAGGTCAACCACGCCGCGAAACGATTGTTCCTTACCGAGTGGAAGCTGGAGTGGCACGATGGTGCGCCCAAGCACCTCGCGGAGCGCCGCGAGGGAGCGCTCCAGGCTAGCGCGCTCCCGATCTAAAAGGTTGAGCACGATCACCCTAGGGATACCAAGTTCCTCGGCAGCGGCCCAGGTCTTCTCCGTCTGGACTTCGACTCCCGCGACGGCGTCTACGACGACAACGGCAGCGTCGCTCACGCTCAGCGCTGCTTTGGCCTCACTAAGAAAATTTGCAATCCCAGGTGTGTCGATGATGTTGATTTTGGTCTTGTTCCATTCGGCGTACGCGAGGTTCGCCGATAGGGTGTGTTTCCGCTCGATGGCCTCTTCGTCAAAGTCGGTGACCGTTGTGCCTTCGTCTACCATGCCCAAGCGAGTGACCATGCCTGCGTTAAACAGCATGGCCGAGGTCAGCTGCGTCTTGCCGGACCCGCTGTGCCCGACGATCGCAACGTTCCTAATGCTTGGCGTGTCGTAGACCCTCATTATTGCTACCCTCCCTCACCCAGAGTGGACCGTGGCCTCGGCCGGAATGAACGACTGAGCCCATTGACCGCCGATCCAAGGGGCCATCATATATCACCCCTCCACTTGTCTGACAGTGGGGTGCGCGTCGGCCGGTTTCGCCTTGACACCGTGGAACCGGTTCCCTACGATGCAGGTCGCTTCCAGGGAGTCGGGTGGTGGGCTCGTGTCGGGCGTTGGAGTAGGATGTGCTCGGTTTTGTACCAACAGAACTGTTTTTCACTAAGGGTGTAGGTAAGCACCGCGAGAAGCTCGCGTCCTTCGAGCAGGCTCTCCGGTCGGCTGGAATCGCAGCGTGCAATTTGGTGCGCGTGTCTAGCATCTTCCCTCCAGGCTGCAAGATTGTGTCCCGCACCGAAGGTGCACGGCGACTCGAGGCAGGGCAGATCACCTTCGTTGTCATGTCCGAAGCGGCATCCCGTGAACCGCACCGTTTGATTGCGGCGACTGTCGGTGTGGCGATACCCCGCGACCCCACGCTCTATGGCTATCTTTCCGAGCACCATAGTTATGGTGAGAACGAGGAAACAGCTGGGGACTATGCCGAGGATTTAGCTGCTGAGATGTTGGCGACCGCGCTAGGCCTTGATTTCGATCCCGACAAGAGCTGGGACGAGAAGAAGGAGGTCTACCGCCTCTCCAACGAGATCGTTCGGACACAGAATGTCACACAGTCGGCGGTTGGGGATAAGCAAGGACGCTGGACAACCGTAATTGCTGCGGCGGTACTTGTCGGTTAAGGCTCGCGCGGTTGGCCATTCCCTATTTCATAAACGTGCCCGTGTTGGCGGCGTTTGACCACGCCATCTCGGATCCCACTGGAAGTTCCCCCTGCAGTAACAATGGTTGGAAATCAATGTCTTAATAGGCATTAGATAATTTCTAGATATTTGGCAGGCCTGATACTGTCTTAGATGGTGTCGATGACGTTTGCGCGAAGCCGCTTGCCGGTTCCAAGTGATTCCACGCTGATGGAAGGGCTGGTCGTGGTTGTGGTCATCGGCATCATCGTGGCCATTGCGATACCCGGCCTTCGTCATGCCAGGATGTCGGGCAACGAGGCGTCCGCTATCGCTTCGCTGCGCGCCATCAACAGCGCTCAGTTGAGCTATGCAGCCGGCTGCGGAAACGGCTTCTATGCGCCGACCTTGGGTCGCCTGTCGACTCCGCCGGCCATGAGCGACGGCGACGGGTTCATCGGCCAGGATTTACAGGACGATCCATCGACCAAGAACTCTTATATGATCACGCTGACCGCGGGTGCGGTAGCGCTTGGCGTTCCAGTGTCGTGTAATGGAGCGGCGTCTAGCACGGTTGTAACGACCTACTTTGGGTCTGCGGCGCCGCTAAACGGCAGTGGCACGTACTATTTCGGTACGAATCAAGAGGGAACGATCTATCGCTCAACCGAAGCCATGGCCGTAACGCAGCATGGCGCACCGGCCGGCGCGACTAGGCTTCAGTAGCGAAGAAAACGGTGGCGTTTGTGATGGATGCTTGCCACAAGGTGGTTATCCTGCGTGCGGGGTGTATTGCCGATCTGGTACTTGACGTCTTCGTGAAGAAATCACTACAACAGGTTGAGCGGCGGTGGTCGGAGGTGCCGATTCTGGTTTCCGGCGGTCAGCCGTGCCGGTTGTTATCCACGCTGGCGGTGTTCTCCTGGCGTTTATACGTATGACTGCAGCGGCCCGTTGGTTACTCACGGCGTTCGTTCTCATCGGACTTGTCGCCTCGGCGGCATCGACCTATGTGCACGTGCAGTTACTCGGCGATCCAACTTACGTCACTTTTTGCGACGTTAACGACATCCTGAGCTGCACGCGGGTGTATCTCAGCCAATATGGGAGCTTGTCAGGCGTGCCAGTCGCCTATCTA
The DNA here is from genome assembly GCA_002296225.1 of Acidobacteria bacterium UBA823. Taxonomy (GTDB): domain Bacteria; phylum Acidobacteriota; class Vicinamibacteria; order Vicinamibacterales; family UBA823; genus UBA823. The sequence goes on from DBHR01000013.1 coordinate 21,409, forward strand.
GGCTTTGTTTGGTTTGCTTTCGTTGGCGCGCTACTTCTGGCAGCTCGACTAGGCACGGCTCAACTGCAGGAGCACCTTCCCACGTATCTGTTTGTGCTGTCGACTTTGGCGCTGGCCTTCGTGATTTACCTAGGTTACGCCTCGTTTGTCGTCCTTGGTGTCCTCTGCATGCTCTGCGTCACTGTCTACGCGGCGGTCGCTGGACTCTTCGTCGTCTCAGGTGCCTCTTCGTCGATCTCGATGTTGCAAATGCTCAAGCTAGCGCCGACCGACATACGGGCGCTCGCGGGGTCTCCGATTAGGCTCGGTGTGGTGGCCATGTTCGTCGTTGGGTCTGGCTTGGGTGCTACGTGGTTCGCTTCGTCCACGGACCATGGAGCCGTCGTGTTGACACCAACGACGCTGTCGGGGGCCGAGCGGGAGGAGTTCCTGCGCTGGTGGAGTGCGCAGCCGCGTGTAGAACTGCCCATAGCAGATGACGTCGTCAAGGTTCTCGTCGTGAAGTTCAACGACTACATGTGTCCACCATGCCGGCAGACGTATGTGAACTACCAGTCGGTGTTTGCCAAGTACCAAGACGCGAGCCCGTTGGCCGTCAGGCTCGTGACCAAGCATTATCCGCTCGATCCGAACTGCAACGAGGCTACGCCAAATGGCGTTCACTATGGCTCTTGCGAGGCAGCGGCCGCCGTACTGTTGGCCGGACGTGGCGGCGAGAGCAAGGTTAAGGCACTTGAGGATTGGCTCTTTGAGCACCAGGCGACACTGACGCCAACCAGCATCAAGGTTGCGGCTCGTGACGTCGGTGGAGTAAACGATTTCGAAGCCGAGTATCTGGCAATACTCGGGCAGGTACGCGAAGACGTTGCGCTCGGTGTGAGCTTGGGCGTCGAAGCGACACCAACATTCGTCATCAACGGCGTTCGAGTCACCGGAGGCCTAACGGTGCCGTACTTCGACGCTGCGATTGCCTACGAACTCGAACAGGCAGACGCTTCCCGATGAGGTCGCGAGGCGTGCTCTGTCCTGCTTTGCGAGATCGCGCCGGCGTTGCCAGCTAGCGCTGTAGGTCGAGTCGCCTTAGCGCGCCGTTGATCTGCCGCGTCGAAACGTCGTCCACCGTAGTTACCCTCCCGATTGACGACGGCAGCACGAAGTGCAGTTTTCCCGCTACGACCTTCTTGTCACGTTTCATTGCCTCAATGATCTGCTTGGCGGAGAGATCGGCCACTGATGGCATCGGGCCCAGGCGCGCGATCAGTACTGCCAACGCTTTCCGGACTTTCGGATCAAGGGTTCGACGGTGCTCGGCGATGTCGCAGGCCGCCAGCATGCCGTAGCCGATGGCCTCGCCATGCCTAAAGCGTCGGTAATTTGTCGTTGCCTCGAGCGCGTGACCGACCGTATGACCAAAATTCAGCGTACGACGAAGTCCTGATTCACGTTCATCGGCTTCCACGATTAACGCTTTAATACGGCAGCATTCCGTGATGACCGGTTGTAGAACGCGTGGCTCGCGGGCGAATAGCTCCGCTAGGTCCCGCTCGACGCGCTCGAATAGGCCCCGGCTCGAAATCATGCCGTACTTGATGACCTCATAGAGTCCAGCTCGAAATTCCCGGCGTGGAAGTGTCGTCAGTAGCTGTGGATCGACGATTACTGCCGCAGGCGGATAAAACGAACCGATCAAGTTCTTGCCAAGGGCGTGGTTGACCCCAACCTTGCCACCGATAGCGCTATCGACCTGTCCAAGTAGCGTCGTCGGGACGTGGAGCATGGTGATGCCACGGAGAAACGTCGCGGCTGCAAATCCTGCTACGTCGCCGACAACGCCGCCACCGACCGCTATCAGGGTCGTCCGGCGGTCCGCGCCGTTGCCGATCAGTGACTCGTAGATCCGGCTAACCGTATGCAGAGTCTTGAAGCGTTCGCCGTCAGGAATCAAGATCGGCTCCGCGTTAGGAAGAGCGGCGCTGATGGTCGGCCCGTGAATTCGCCATACCGTGGGATTGGAGACAACAAACCGCCGACCGTTTGGCGCGGCCTGATCAACGAGTGCTCCGAGATGCCCTATTAGCCCGTGTCCAATCCGGATGGGGTAGGTGTGTGCGCCCGCAATGACGTCGATACGAATCGGTTTCATCGGTGGGAGAAATCGTTTACGCGAGGACCAAGTGGTAGGATAGCAGTAATTAGGGGTTTTCGTTCGCCTTACTCATGGGATGACTTTCGCGCGTTCGACGCATTGTCGCCGAATGGACAGACGCCACCGGGCGGTATCGTCATGCATTGACGTGGGTGACCAGTTCCGTGCACGGGAGAGTCTGGCAGGAGCTTAATGGCGGATAAGAAGGGTGCGTTCGTGACGGAAATTACACCTCAGTCAGAGGATTTTTCCCGTTGGTATCTCGATGTTGTGAAACGGGCTGAGTTGGCCGACTATTCAACGGTCAAGGGGTGCATGATCATCCGGCCCTACGGGTACGCCATCTGGGAGTTGATGCAGCAGGCGTTGGACCGTCGCTTCAAGGCTACTGGACACGTCAATGCATATTTTCCACTCTTCATTCCAGAAAGCCTGCTGCGTAAAGAGGCGGCCCACGTCAAGGGGTTTGCGCCGCAGGTGGCCTGGGTCACGCGGGGTGGTGACGAGGAGCTCGAAGAGCGTCTCGTCGTTCGTCCGACCTCTGAGGCGATCATCGGAATGATGTACGCCAAGTGGATCCAGTCGTGGCGCGACCTGCCGATCCTACTGAATCAGTGGGCCAACGTCGTTCGGTGGGAGAAGGTGACGCGTCCGTTTCTCCGCACGACTGAATTCTTATGGCAGGAGGGACACACGGCTCATGAAACGGAGCGAGAAGCTGAGGACGAAGCGCTCCGCATGTTGGGTGTTTACAGGGATTTCGCTGAGCAGGAGCTGGCCATGCCCGTGATCGACGGCCGGAAGAGCGAAAGTGAGAAGTTCGCGGGGGCGGTGGACACCTATGCTATCGAGGCGCTGATGGGTGACGCGCGCGCTCTCCAGGCTGGCACTTCGCATCATCTCGGACAGAACTTTGCCAAAGTCTTCGACATCACGTTTCAGGCGAGGGACAAGTCAGTGCAACACGTGTGGCAAACCTCTTGGGGTATGTCGACTCGTCTCGTCGGCGGTGTGATTATGATGCACGGCGACGATTCCGGCTTGATTCTTCCGCCTAACGTTGCCCCTTACCAGGTCGTCATAGTGCCAATCTTGCGTGGCAACTGGCGGGAAACGGTCCTGCCGCATGCGGAGGCGCTTCGCGATGAGTTGAGTGCGGCAGGGGTGCGCGTGACTTTGGACGCTCGCGACTGGTATACGCCAGGTTGGAAGTTCGCCGAGTGGGAGCTGAGGGGAGTTCCCGTACGCCTTGAGGTCGGACCGAAGGACATCGAGAAGTCGCAGGTCATGTCGGCACGCCGCGACACCCGCGACAAGATGGCGATCGTTCGCACAGAGATCGTTAATCGGGTGCAGGCGCTGCTCAGCGAGATTCAGCAGGCCCTGTTTGACCGCGCGCACCGGTTCCGCGACGAGCACACTTTGAACGTGACATCGTACGAGGAATTTAAGGGGGTCATGGATGGCCGCCCGGGATTCGTTGTGGCGCCGTGGTGCGGAGAATCGGTCTGTGAAGCCGCGATCAAAACCGACACCCAGGCGACCATCCGGATTCTGCTAATGGATGGCTCCGGGGCAACTGGTTCTTGTGTTCGCTGCGAAGCGCCGGCACGTGAACAGGCGTACTTCGCTAAGGCCTATTGATGCACTCAACGAGACATCCAGTGCAACGATTGGGATGCACGCTCGCATTTGTCGGGATGTGCCGTGGGACGAGCCCAACGGAGTAGACAGTTAGTTCAGGTGGACGATGTGCTTGCACTGGTTGGGGTTCCCTAGGGCCTTCTCGGAACGGCTGCACTCGGACCATCACACCGAGTCAAACAGAAATCGGCTGTTTTCGTCTTGAGATCGCTTTGGCCAATGGCCCTAATCGTCGTCGGGCCGACGCTTCTGGAACACCCACGCGATGCCGATGCTAATCCCATAAAGCACAATCATTGGTGCCGCCATTGCCGTCTGCGTCACTGGATCAGCGGACGGCGTTAGGACGGCAGCGATGATGAAGATGATCAAGATTGCGTACTTCGTGTTCTTGATGAGGAACTTCGGTGTGACGAGTCCGAGCTTGGCGAGGAAAAACACGAGCGTCGGAAGCTGGAACACGACGCCCATTGCCAGCATCATCTTTACGTAGAGAGCGAACACAGGGGCAATTTTTGGAAGGAACTCCATATAGTCGGTGGAGAACCCTGCGAAGAAACGCCAAGCCAACGGGAACACCGCATAATGAGAGAACAGCGCACCACCGAGGAAGAAGATCGTGGTGAACGCTACGAATGGGATTGCCCACCTCTTCTCGCGTGGGTAGAGGCCGGGTGCAATGAATCTCCAGATTTGTGACACGAGGATTGGCATTGCCAGTAAGAGACCCGCGAGCGCCGCCATTTTCATCCAGAGGAAGAAGGCTTCCCCTGGCTCTGTATATATGAGTTTCCCGCCAGGCGGTAGCGCCTCCTGAAG
>DBHR01000013.1:26350-26538 GCA_002296225.1 Acidobacteria bacterium UBA823
AACTCAAAGATGTACTTAATGAATGCGAACGCGACGACGAAGCCTCCGAGGATGCCGTAGGCTGCATAGACCAGCCGTTTGCGAAGTTCGTCCAGGTGTTCCAGGAATGACATTCGGCCGGCGCCGACGCTGTCCTCCTCCTCAGCGGGTTGAGGAGCGTCGAGCGGTCGTGGTTGAACTGGTTCGGG
>DBHR01000041.1:0-39206 GCA_002296225.1 Acidobacteria bacterium UBA823
ACCGTGTAGCCAAAAATGTAGTTCGCCGCCTCGGTCGCCGACACGTACTTTGCCGTGCGACCGATCACGGCTGCAAGCTCAACTTCCCAGTCGATGCGATCGCGGCCGTACGGAAGGACAATCGGCTGGCCATCTCCAACGACCACGCCACGGGTCGGCTTCAGGAACAGGTAGGGCACGCCGCGCTGCTCGGCCCGTGCCTGTCGAGCCGCTGCGCGCTCGTCTGGCGTACCAGACTCGTTGACGTGACTGTAGAAATTGACCGCCGCGTTTAGGATTTTCCCCGGAAAGAGGATCGGCGCGAGGGTAAGTACGTCGCCGACGTCATGGACATAAACTGGCCGCCCACTCTCGAGTTGGTTGTGTTCGACTAGATTGGCAACGATTTCGTAGAGTCGGACCTTCATGCCGTACTCATAACGACCAATGAGTTCAAGCATGTCAGCCGGCATCGGAATCATCGGATAGGACAGATCACCCTCTAGTGCTCGGTTCGCAGCATCGAGTTCGACGATCAGGCTGTCGCGCAGAACAATACCGACCCGCTGGCCACCGTCGATCTCGAACGTGCCGAGCTTAAACGGTTCGGCACTCGTTTGTGCTAAGAGCGGAGCAGGGCTCGCAAGCGTGAGCATGATGAACACAAGAATAAATCGCATAACACTCCTTTATTCCTACCGCACAAATGGGGAACCTGCTTTCTACCCCTTGAGCCGTAGCGCTGTCAAGAAACTGTTCAGTGTCTCGAACCGCTTCGAGACACGGTTTCAACCGCCGCAAGATCAAGCGTAAATAGGTCGCGTTGCTCATTCGCAATACGAAGCGTTCGCGCATCGTCCCAGCAGACCGCTTCCGCCTGCTTGGTACGTTCCCGTGGGAGAGCAATCCGGCGCGTGTGACCTGCTAACCAGTCGTCGCCCACCGGCGGTCTAGAAAACAGCCAAAGCGTCTCCAAGGTCAACACGGCAAGTGACTCGCCGTCAGGTGAAACGCTAGCGGCCGTCGGCCAGACGATGTCAGCTCTCGACCCAACCAGCGTTAGCACATTCTCCCGGTCGGTATACTCGGAGTCGAGGCGGTAGAGTTTGGTCCCAGCCTCCGCATCCATCTGCCCCGCAGGACGGTGCTTCGTAAGGAAGTAAAGCTTTCCGCCCGAGACGAAGAGCGCCTCGGAATCGAAATGCCACCGCTGACCTGGAAACACTTTTTGATCGGAATAGCGGACCGGCAAAAATCTCAGACTCCGCGTCACCGGAACAGCCCGCGGGTTCGGCTCATTCACGACGTACACCCCCAGGTCACGACGGGCGTTACCGTTGTTACCCATGTCCGAAATATATAGGCGTCCGTCGGCAAGCGCGATGTCCTCCCAATCGAAATTGCTAGCCACCAAGATCTGGACGCCAGGCCACAGCGGACGACCATCGGGCACCGATGCCGGACCTACGCGGAAGCGGTTAGCGGCGATGCCCGGCATGATCACGTGGCCCCCACCATCAATAGCGAAGAGCCGCGCGCCACCGCCACTATCGTTGTGAACCCAATAGACGTCCTCGTAGGTCGAACTCTTAACGATGCCACTGATCTCGTTAGCGGGCTCGTGCTCGACAAATCCGACGTGCTCGACAAATCCGACATGCTCGACCGGATCAGCGTGATCAAGTGATTCTTGAGCCCGAACAGGCAACGTAACGAGCCCTGCCAGGGCCAAGGCGCCAACTAGCGACACGCAGAGACTACTCAGGGGCATCGTCGGAACAGGACCTTATAACCACTCAGTCGCATCATCAGTGTACAACGCGATAGCGCTAAACAAACAAACCGGACGCCGCAACTCACGCGACGCCCGGTTTGTTGTGTTTCGTCACTACCGATAAACGACAGCTAGGTTTCCAACACCTTCTTGAAGACCTCCATCGCCCGCTGCATGTCCTCCATCCTTCCCAGTGAGATACGCGCGTGCGTCTGCTCCATCGGTGGAAAATCGCGCCCCACCAGAATACCGTTCGCTCGACATGCCTCGCGAAATTCTGACGCCGGACTGCCGAGTTCCACGAAGATGAAGTTTGTCTGTGACGCGGGCGCGCCGAAGCCGATCTCCTGAAACTGCGACAACGTCCAGTCCCGAATCCGCTTGTTTTCTTGACGCTCCCACTCCATGTGCGCCGTGTCCTCAATCGCAGCAATCCCGGCCACGCTCTGAAGCTCGTTAATGCTCCCCAGACCCCAAGCCTGCCGTAATCTTTGGAGCGTCTCCGGCTGACCGATTCCATATCCCATGCGCATGCCAGCCATACCAAACGCTTTCGAGAACGTCCTGGTCATAAACACATCGGGTAATTCCACCGATAACTGATCGCCTGAGCCGACCCCAGGCGCCGTTGCGTAGTGGATGTACGCCTCGTCGATCAGAACGGCGGTATCAGGGGACCGTCGCTTGATCGTGCGTACCGCAGTCTCGATGTCAGATAGCGTGTGGATCGTCGATGTCGGATTGTTTGGATTGCACAGGAAGACGAGACCGGCACCATCGGAAGCGTCCACCATTCCATCAAGGTCGAGATACAGGTCTGAGTTCACCGGAATAGACCGCTCGGCCGCCCGCATGTAGGACGGATTCCCAGACACCAGTGGCCGCGAATCTGTCACATAGGCCCGCTGCGCCGCCTGCAAGATGGCACCGGAACCGGTAGCCGTGATCACGTGCTGCGGCTCCACGTTGTGCGCCGTTGCGAGAGCCTGTGTGAACGCTCCTCTACTAGGCACCGGGTAGCCATAGCCCAAATCTGCCGAGGGGTGCTGCTTCAGCACCTCGATGACCCTAGGACTAGGTCCTCTGAGATTCTCGTTACTACTCAACTTGATCGCATCAGGGGGGACCGCGGCGCGCTGCCTCTGCATCGCGGCCTCAAGTTCGAGGTCTTCGAACCCGAGCGCGACCAACTCCTCGCGCCCATGACCAATGATGAACGACGCCGAAGCGAGCCCGGCGCTACCCAGGCCGAGCCGCCGGACAAACGCGCGACGTGAGAGTGACATATGGTCCTCCTCCGAACCTAAGAGTCGTGCACTACTAGTTAAGTGACCTCAGAATAATCTTAGTCCGACGACGACATGACATATTTGTTCAACGCCCGGGGTCCGACCTCCGCCCCGTACACGTTACCCGCGGCGTCCACGGCCACGCCTTCAGCTGCGGTTGTGCCCCGCGGCTCCGGATCAGGATCAGGGATGAAGTAGCTAACCTCGCCGGTCTGTGCACTTCCGACCCGGATTCCCCGTGCCCAACCCGGATTACTCGCGTCGCTGGATTCCGAATCGGCACCGTACAGTATGTCGTCCTCGCTGATATAGATACCGCTCAGTCGACTAAACTGATACCACTCGTCTAGGAAGTTACCCTCCTGATCGAAAATCTGGATGCGAACATTCCCGCGGTCAGCCACGAACAGCCGCCCCGCGGAATCAAAAGCCAAGCCGTGCGGCGTCTTAAACTGGCCAGGCTCAGACCCGAGTTCGCCCCAATGCATGACGTAGTTACCTTCGCTGTCGAATTTCACCACACGAGCAACGGTCTCTGGCGTTGCGTTTCGGTTCTGGCCACCATGTCCATCGCCGACAAAGATTGAGCCGTCGGACGCTGTGACGACGTCGTTGGGCGTATTCAGCAAGCCGTCAGTACCGTCACCCGCAACACCAGGTGTGCCAAGTGTCAGTAAGACCTCACCTTCTGGGCTGAACTTGTACACCGCGTGTCCCTTGCCGTCGCGATTCGAATCTTCCCCGTTCGGGCCCTGCGCATCGGTTATCCAGACATTGCCATCCGCGTCAACATGAATGCCGTGCGGAAAGAGGAACATGCCGCCGCCGAAGCTCGTCACCACATTGCCATCAGCATCGAACTTAAGGACGGCAGGTAGATCGGAGCCCGCGCAGCTGTTAGCGCCGCACCGTTCCGCCACCCAGATCGATGCACCGTCGATATCGATGTCGACCGCGCTCGTCGAGCCCCAAGTCCGTCCTTCAGGCAGTGTGAAGTGGTTCTCGATCGTTTCGTATGGGTTAGGGCGATCGTTCACCGGCTCGGCCTCTGAGCCACCGGTCCCTATCAGGGCCGACCCAGCTTCACTCGACTCCTCGGTCGGCTCGACCTCAGGTTGAGTGCACGCCAGCACACCAACCATCAAGCTCACCAACGCAAGACCGAACAACGGCACGAATCTCACTTGACGTCTATCAAACATCACGCCCCCTTGAAACCATGGTTCCGCTCGTCGAGACACTCCAGAAACATTTCACTAGCGAAGACCACTGAATTATAGATTGAAACCTTCCTCTAAAACAAAACGCTGAGCCGATGCGCAACCCTCCAGCCAATTCGAGCGCTCTCTCGGCAAACAGACTTAATCCGTCAAAGACGGTTCGTAGTACCGCCGATACATCCCCCGCCTGAACAACCAGCCACCTAAGCACCCCAACCAACCCAGGACGTAATACATGTGCCCCAAGTCCATGAGTTCGATGAGGTTCCCGTCGAAGTCCTTGGCAAAGAAGAAAGTGTGGCCGCGAGGTGAGCGCTCAGGTCGACTCACGCACTCCACCCCTTTACTAACTAAATAGTCGTACCACTTCTGCGTGTTCCGCACGTTAAACGAGATGTGGGTCAGCCCGATCCGGTTCCACGGAATCTTAGCAGGTGGTTGGTCCGGCCGAAACTCGAAGATTTCGAGCACGGCACCACCAGGCACACGGACCCAGCCGATCTTACAACTCGGCTGCTCCGCATCCACGCCGAAGAAGGTCTGGACTCGCTCTGGCGGCGTGTCGGCAACGCCAACGAGGGGACACCGGAACACATCCCAGTAGAAGCGAACCGCTTTGTTGAAATCCGAGACGGTGATACCGCAGTGACTGAAGGATCTAACACGCACGAGGATTCTCCTGATTCTCTTCGGTTCTTCCAAGCCCGTCAGCGGCAGGCTACGGGCACCGCTCCTGGCGGCAAAACGCGCGTCGACGTCAACTTTAAATGTCTGCTGTCCCCTGCCTCTCCCCTCCTGCCGTCTCCGAGCGCACGCCAAGCACCGTTTCCCTAATGTGATCCGCCACCCTCAACGCCTGCGCCGCAATGGTCAGGCCAGGATTGACGGCAGCCGACGACGGAAAAAACGATGCATCGACCACGAAGAGATTCTCGATGTCGTGGGACCGACAATAGGGGTCAAGGACCGATTCCCGCGGGTCCGTGCCGAAACACAACGTTCCACACTGATGCGTCGTGTTCTGCTCCTTGTGGGAGTAGGTGATCACAACCCAATACCCAAGTCGCCGCAGTATACGCTTCATCTCCCGAACCAGGCGCTTGTGCGCGCCCACGTTATTGGGGTGATAGTGAATCCGGATTTGCCCATCCGCCTCGATAGTCACGCGGTTATCTGGCCGCGGAAGGTCTTCTGACATGGCCAACCAGTCGACCCCGCGCGCCACCCACGCGTTGTAGACCCAGAGTGGCAACCAGGGCACCACGGTCTGAGCCATCACTCCATGCGTCCGCCCCTGCGATTGGATCTGCCCAAGCGGATACCCACCGTCCGGGCCATGAAAATAGAAGTCATTGATCGCGACAGTTTTCTGAAAAACCGTCTGATTGATCCGGAACGGATGAAACCCTTCTATCATAGTGGCCAGGTGCGCCATGTACCGTCTCCCCACCAACCCTGACGAGTTGGCCAACCCGTTCGGGTGCTGATCGCTGGCTGACCGCAGGAGTAGCGCCGTCGAATTCACTGCTCCGCAAGAGACCAAGACGAGTGGCGCCTCTACACGCCGTGTCTCACCCTGGTGTACCACCTCCACCGCCTCGACTCGCCGACCGGATGGGTCGGTCAACAGACGCTGGGCATAGGCACCGGTCCACAAGGTGACGTTCGGCCGCTCCAGCGCCGGCCGTATGCAGCAGACGTCCGCTTCGCTCTTCGCGTGACGAAAACACGGAAACGAGTTGCACGTATTGCACAAAATACACCCATCCTGCGCCCCAAGGTTCCGCAGTCCGAGTGGTAAGGGCGACGGATGCAATCCCTGCTGTTGCAATTGGTCAACACACGCGGCCATGTCGTCAGCATGGGGTACCGCAGTATGGGGAAACGGCTCCCTTGGTGCTTCGATCGGGTCCAGGCCGCTCTCACCGTGCACTTGATACAGTCGCTCGGCCCGCGCATAGAACGGCTCCAGCGTCTCGTAGTCGATCGGCCAGGCCGGCGACACCCCATCCAAGTGCTGGACCTCGTCGAAATCCTCCCGGGGCAGTCGGTAGAGCACGCTGCCCCAGAATTTCGTGTTCCCACCAACGCCGTAGTGGGTATAGGGCAGAAACGCCTTGCCGCAGGTGTCGAGCCAAGTCTCCCGCGTGCGGTAGCGCAAATGCTTCCACACCGCCTCGGGATCCCAGTTCTCCTCCTCCTTGGGGATGAAATCGCCACGCTCAATGATAAGGATATCGGCCGGAGTGTTGGCCAGCGCGTGCGCCAGCGTGCCGCCCCCGGCACCGCTCCCGATGATGATGATGTCGTAACGCCCAGTTGGCATCAGCAGGATTGAACAACTACGGCGTAACGATGGCCTGGCTCGAAGAGCCGGCCGTAGCATAGATCTGGTCCACGAGCCCTTGGTCGGCGATGGCCGTCTCGAGGCTCATCTCAGGCGCCCGGTCCGCACGAATCGCTCTGAGGAAGTCACGATACATCGCCTGGTAGCCGCGGATGTCACGGAACCCTGGCAAGACCAGTCGTGGCATGCCGGACCCTCGCACCAGTACCATGGCCCCGTTGGACTCAAAGGAGATAATTCCGGAACGGCCAAACAGCTTTGAAACCCGGAGACCACGCAGCAGTGATGGAACCTCGCGCGAGTAGAAGAGTGCCCCAACCGCTCCGTTGTCGTACCGGAATGCCACCATCATGCTTTTATCGCGGGTATCGACGCCATCTCGCGAGGAACTGGGTCGAAACCCATGCGCCTCAGTGATTACGGGTCCAAGGCTGTTGGCTAGATGCAGCCAGTGAATCCCCTCCTCGAAGAAGGCGTCGCCCCCGGCTATCGTCTCGTCATTCCGCCAATCATCAGCATCTTTAAACCGCTTCGCGAGCGTGGTGAAGTGCGCAAACACCATCTCGCCAATCGCGTCCTCTCGCAGCAGCCGCCGCAGACAAACTGCCAGCGGCTTATAGTGGTCATTCTCTCCAACAAGCACGACACGTCCAGCCCGGTCACGCGCCGCTCGCACCCGCAGATAATTCTCCATCCGCAGATAGGCCGGCTTCTCCACGAGCACGTGCTTCCCAGCTGAGAGCGCCTGCAGGGTGAGCTCGAGATGGAAACGCGGCGGCACAGCAACGACCACCGCATCCACCGACGGGTCCGCGATGGCCGCAGCATAGCTGTCGTAGCTTCCCGCGCCAAGAAAACGGTGGCGGTAGGCTGCCGATTTAGAGCCATCACGGCTGGCGTAACTACAGACAATATCTCTCCGCAGGCTCCTCAGGTGACGACTGTGGACACCAGTGATGAACCCGCAACCGAGAAACGCGATGTGCAACGGTCCTGGCACCACTTCATCATACCCGGCCGGCTGCATTTCAGCCCGGCCGGGACACTTTCTGGAATCGCGTGTCCAGCTCAAGACTTGCCACACTCTGCTCACCGAATAGGCAGTCTGACCAATCGAGAGCCCGTCAGGCGAGAAGCAACGTAGCCCCCTATGTTGTCGGTCGAACATGAGACACGACCAGTTTGTGGCGTGAGGGGCGGCTCGTCAGCGGCGAGGCGGCGGGAAGAAAAAGCCGGTGTCGACGCCGAAGCGACGGTAGTTCGAGTAGGTCGCCTCGCACCGAATCGTCATCTGCTTTCGCGCGACGAACTGCCGCTGTGACGGGAGTTGAGCCGATACGGTGGGCCCCCGGGCACTCAACTGGCTAGGGTTGACCTTCACGTCCACGCTGTAGCGTTCGGTCATCGTCGCCGGCACTAGCATGTCCATCACGTCATCGGGTTCGTAGCGAACTCGCATCTCAATGGTGAGCCCGATGGCGTCGTCCGCCACGCGAAGGTCGGTCTGCACGACACGCCCGGTCAATGGCTCGACCCAGACGGTGCCGTGCGACAGAAGGTCCTGACCCTGAGCATCTCGAATCAACGCAGGCGACTCGATGGCCTGAAACGCGATCGCCCAGGTATCGATGTCGCCCAGTCGTTCTTCTTCGGTCTTCTCGAAGACAAATCGCGACCGCTCGGCGTCGGTGAGCAGTTGCAGGGCCATCGTCGGCATATTTAGATCTCGGCTGATGAACCCGATATTGAACCGAGCGCTCTCGGCGCGCAGCTTGAGTTCCAGCGCAGCCGGAATCACCGGTATCTCCTGAAATAGATCCGTGAGGCGCCGGTCGCGATCCTCGACCGGCCTGCCGTCCACCTCAATGACGTCGCGAAATGTGAGCCAACGCTCATCGTCGGGGGGACTGAACACCAAAAGCTCAGAGCGCATCCGCTGCAACCTGCCGCCCTCAACCGCTTGCACATATTCTTCGTCGGCGATGATGCTACCGAGAGCTTGTTGATAGATCGCCACATAGTTTCCGGCGCGCGCGAGCACGGTCTCGAGGGTCGCTACCTGGGCTGAAGCGGCCTCGGAAAACACCAGCACCGGGAGACCGGCAAGCCCCAGCGCGATTAGGCGAACACCTATCATGTTCTTCATGGCTTTCTTCAGTAGCCGGGCCAGCAGGCTTGATCATAGCGTCTCTGGCTTCGGAAACCATCCTCTGGCAGCGCCCCCCCTTTCATCTCACACTCCAATGAAAGACCATGTTGCAGGGGGTTAGGGCAGGACGTCCTCACGGGTTCACACACCATGATGATTCTGTCGGGTCACTTTCGCCGACTAAGCCACATATTCACGTCAAAAGCATTAAGGTCCGCACAGCGCATCATTTCCGTGACCGCGACGATGGCATCAGTTGCGGTGGCGTCGTCGGTTAGCGGGAGCGGGTACTGTTCCGTCTGCTCGGCACGGGCGGCATAGAGCCTTATGGCCGCCGTCACGGCGCGAGCCAGCTCGTCATCGGACGGTATGGCGGTTGCTCGGTCACACCGTGCCTTATCCGCCATTCTCACGAACGTCTCCACCGCTTGGGCGGCGGCTTGTTTACGACCGGTATCGTTCTGGTCTGCCATCGGCGAGCACCTGCCCTATCGCGACCGCTATCCCTACCCCCAAGAGTCAATCGGAACAGTTAGTCGACCTTCATTGAAGATACGTGAGTCCCGAATGCCTGAAGAGATAGACGCAATTTATGGTCCCGATTCGCCCTTGCGCGGTAGGGTTACGTAAACATCTCCCCCCCCGGTCCTTATCGGCACAGGACGTAGTCGATATTTTGAGATAGCAACATGTTTGCCCGTGCGGATATCGAATTCAAAACCATGCCAAGGACAGATGATGTTCAACTGGTCTCGTGAAAAGACACGTCCCGCACTCTTCTTATCTTCTGCAACGGCTTCAAGCACTCGCGGAAGGATCTTGCCCTGGCATGCTGGCCCGCCAAGATGCGGGCACCTATTCTCGTAGGCATAAAACTTTCCGTCCAACTGAAACACACCTATTTGAACGCTGCCAATCTCAACAACTCGCCGCCCAGGGTCCTGAAAACTCGAGGCTTTCCCAATATTGACTTCCGGCATGTTCTCCCGCTACACCAGCCCAAACTAACGTTGAGGCCAGTGATACACTCTAAATTAGGCCTGTCCGGGAAACCTCAATTCAGCATCCTCTTCTCGAGCCTCCCTAAAAGCTGGTGCGTCTAGGACGTCTGTCTTGCGTTGAGCCACCACGTCTTCTGGCCGAGGCCTCAGACGTTTAATGGGGAGATCAAATAGTCTGGCCGCGTTCAACCCGAGAATGTTCCGTTTGGCTTGATCAGACAGAAACGGAAGAGTGGTCACCGTATGTGGCGGGTTAAAGTCCCAGTGTGGCCAATCCGACGCATACAGGAGTTGGGATTCAGCATTTATCATTTCCATCGTGACTTGAAGCGCTTTTGGATGGACCTGCTCCATGGGTTGGCTGGAGAAATACATCTCCCTCATATAGTCGCTGGGAAGTTTTTTCAGGCCTGGCGCTTCGTTCTGTCGCATGAGAAATTCATGATCGAGACGCTGCATAAGATAGGGAATCCAAGCAAGACCGCTTTCCACCCACAAGACCTTCAGTTTTGGAAAACGTTCCGGTATTGCGTTGATGACCCAGTTCGTCATGTGTATCAAGTTGTAGTGCACGAACGACAGAGAGTGCATGGAAATGAAGCGGTTAAGCGTCTTGAAGGAGGCATCGTTCCAATTGGGTCCCGCATGGAACACGAGCGGCTTACCCGTGTCCTCAATCATAGAGTACAGCCGCATATAGGACGGACTGTGAACGGGTGCGAAACGCACCGATGTGACGGTAAACCCGACGACCCCAGACACACCCCCAAACTCTTTAACCAGTTGTTCGCACGCTTCCGGTGAATTGAACGGCAAATAAACCATACCAAGGATGCGTTTCTCCTGCGGGAGAATGATCTCGCACAGCCATCGATTGTAGGCACGTGACAAATACAACTCCACGCCGTCGGCCGGGTTCAATCCGAGTAGCAACATCGATGTTGGAAATATGACCTGATAGTCCACGCCCATGGTGTCCATGGTCCGGCGAACGATTTGAACAAATCGATGGCCGGCTGTTGCTGGATCGTCAGTGCGCTCACGCGGACCGCTTTGGTGGGGAACCCTCCCGGCCATCGATTGAAAATTCAGCCCCGGCGCAAGATTGCTCAAGGGCATAGCCATCCCACCCTTCAGCATGGTCTGCGCAGTCTGTTTGAGGACATCATTCTCAAGCAGTTCAATAATCTCAGGCCAGAACTGAGCTTCCTGAAGATGCGCATCTACGTCGACAATCAGTTCGTACTTTTCATGTCGTTGTGCAAACCTAGCCGCATGTGCCAGGTAATCCCTGGTGTCGGTTGCTGCGGTTATTTCCGGTAAATCGCGGACTATCTCCTGTGCCAGATCGCCCATAGGACATCCTCCCTCACCTGTCTGAGATGTCACACCGCTTTCAGCTACCGTTCACCGCGCGTCGAACCGAGGAACCGCCGACCACGTCCATGCGACTGTAAAGCGCTTCCTGGGCCTTTGTCGGATCGCAAACCGGTGTGGGCAACATCATCAAAGACCTCGACTTCCCCAGCCTTCACGAGTTTCTTCACTGGCTCACGTTCCGCGTCGCGTGTGGCGATCTGCCCTGTTTTCTTTGGGCCCAAGCGTAGAAACCGCCCCTGGGAGAGTCTGACCTTCAGCGGCCGCCCGATTTTGTTAACGATCGTCTTCATTCGTTTACCTACCCTTGTTGGTCAACCCAAATAGCCCATGGTGAAAGCGCCAATCTTGTTAGTTTTTTCGCGGGCTGGAAAAACAGCATGCTGGAACAAGATGTCGACCGCCTACACACCGATGCCGCTCACGCTGACAGCACGCTTGGAGTGAATCTGTCCACGGTTAGTGGAGCGCATCATATCCCGAAGCGCACGTCCATGAGCACGGACAGGTCAGCGGGAAGTTCCTCCTCACCTGCAGGATAGCCATTCAGTTGGAGCAGGTAGGTCAAAACGTCCGTGTAATCCTCCGTTCCGAGGCTGCCAGGATCGTCTGGTGGCATGGTGTCCACGAGCAACTGCAAAAGGTCGCCAACGACCCGGCCCGTCCAAGCCAATTGGAACACGGTGCCCCTAAACTCCCTGGTTCGGTGGCACGCCGAACAGAATCGTTCGAAACTTCGCCCCCCTCGTGCCGCCTGACGCTTCGTGAATACGCCGTCAACGACGGAACGAGCCGCGGGCGCGGCTGAAGCCACCGACGATGACGTTTGGCGTGGTGGCGCCGAGGCGCATCCCTCCGCCAAGAGCACCGCAGAGACCAACAACACCGCGCCAACTTTTGCATTTCTCAGAACCCTGGATAAGACCAACAATGACTCCTACGGTCTAAACCGGACATACTTCACCAACCGCTGGCGACCGACTTCGCCCGCATAGATACTGCCGTTGTAATCCACACCAAGAAATTCCACTCCAGTCCCAACCGGCGCCTCGGAATCAGGGATAAAAGCGGTTACCCAACCGGTCTCGACGTCGCCGATTCGAATACCCCTCTCCCACCCCGGGTTCCACTGGTCGTTCGACATGCCATCGCCCGCATAGACGACACCGTGGAGATCGACAAAGACAGTGCTCGGTCGACCAAACTGCGTCCACACTGCGAGGAGATCACCTTCCTGATCGAAAACCTGGATTCGGTTGTTGCCCCGGTCGGCAACAATGATGCGCCCGAGGGTATCCATCGTGATGTCGTGTGGATCATTGAACTTCCCAGGATCCCCACTACGCGACTCCACACCGCCACCGACCTGCAAAAGTAACTCGCCGTCCTTCGAGAACTTAACAATCCGGTTGTTACCACCACGATGCCCATCGGAGACCCAGATGTCGCCGTTGGCCGCGACTACAACACCAGCCGGTCCATTAAAATGGCGCGGACCGTACCCCGAGACGCCAGCCTCCCCCAGGGTCATTACCACCTGTCCTTCCTGGTCGAGCTTAAACACTTGGTGCCCTAATCCGCGCTTCAGTCCCTCAACCTCGCGACCATCGCCGGCCGGCGCCCCTTCGGTCACCCATAAGTAACCTTCGTGATCCAAGAAGAACCCGTGTGGGAACGAGAACATACCGGCGCCGAAGCTCTTCACAACGTTGCCATCTAAATCGAACTTGAAAATCGCGTCCTGCTCGGAATTGGCACAATGGTTCGCGCCACACCTCGCCAGAATCCAGAGGTGTTTGCCATCCGGGTCGGGGAAGATGCCGCTCGGCACGCCAAGCTTCCAGCCGTTTGGCATCTTTTCCCAACCGTGCACGGCGTGATAGGGGTTGTTGGCTACCGCTTGAGCCAACGGCTCAGCCGTCCACATCGCGATTAAACCGGCGACGCTCAGCGCTAAAACTGACCCGACTCGACCATGTCGCAACATCTTGATCTCCTCTTCACACTTAAGGGAGCCGGAGCGCCACCAGAGCACCCGGGTGATCCCGGCTCGAGACCTGCACAACGATATACTGCCGCCCATCGTGTAGATAGGTCATCATCCCGTACTGGCCGGGAGCCGGCAGCTCGACAACCCCGAGTCGCTCGCCGGTCCGCTTGTTGATGGCGCGTAACAACGGCTGCCCCGCCGTGCCTTCCGCATGAATGACCAGGCTGCCTGTGACCATCGTGACTGGGTGCGAGGTGACGCCGGTATTGGGTAGCTCCACCCCCCGGAGTGCCGGATGGTTCTTGATCCGCTCCGGTGTATCCCCGTTCGGGATCCACCATAGGTGCTCACCCGTGTTCATGTCGATCGCCGTAATTCGGCTGTAGGGCGGCTTGAAGATTGGTAATCCTTGCGGCCCACGGAAGTCGCCACGGTTCGCCACGGCAAAATCAGCGATCGTCTTACCGGTTGTCATCGGATCCCCAGGTTCGTCGATCTCATACCCAGGCACGATGTTCTCAGACCGGCATCCCGTCTGCGAGCCGACGTACAGGATGCCAGTCTCAGGGTCGGCCGAGGTCGGCCCGAAGATATTGGTCGCACCACTCGGACAACTGACAAACGAACGCAAGCCTGACGGATGTCCAGGCTGGATCGGCGGATTAAAAATCGGCCCGACACGGTAGTCCTTAATGATCTCTACCGCTTCCCGCCGCAGTTCCGGCGTGAAGTCAATCAAATCGCCCTCGGTGAGGCCCTGCATATCGTAGGGCAAGGGCCAAGTAGGAAACGGCTGGGTGGCTGACAACCGTTCGCCCGGAACATCAGATTCAGGGACCTCGCGCTCCTCGATTGGCCATATCGGCTCGCCGGTCTCCCGGTCGAAGGTGTAAGCCCAGGCCTGTTTCGTGGTTTGCACCACGATTGGCGTCGGTCGACCGTCGATGTTGACATTCAGCAGCACGGGAGCCGTAGGATTGTCGAAATTCCAGATATCGTGGTGCACCATCTGGAAGTGCCACATCCGCTCACCCGTCTTAACATCTAGGGCGAGTAGACTCGTGCCGAACAGATTGTCGCCGGGTCGGAAGCCACCGTAAAAATCGATCGTCGGCGGATTGGTTGGAATGTAAACGATGCCCCGCTCCGGATCGGCCGACATCGGAGCCCAAGACGAGATATCCCCTGTGGTCCGCCAAGCGTCGTTCTCCCAAGTCTCGTGACCAAATTCACCAGGCCTGGGAATCACATGGAACTTCCAAAGGTGCTCTCCGGTCCGCGCATCGTAGGCCAGGATGTCGCCAGGGATGTTCTCTATGCGCGTCTGGTAGTAGCCCTGTTCATGGACATTGCTCACAACAACCACACCATCGACCACGATGGGAGGTGACGAGCTACTCAGATTACCGAGGTCGCGCGGAATCCCGTGATCTGGGTCGTAAGTGTAGCCAGACTCAATCCAGGGCTCCCAATCCGCGACGAGAGCTGGCAATAGGTCGACAACGCCACTGTCCGGAAACCCTGGCAGCGGCACGGCTTGCCCCCAATTTTTCAAATGCCGACCGGTCTTCGCATCGAACGCGTGCAGAAAAAATGCTGGACTGCTCGTGAAGATGACTCCCCGACCATCCACTTCGGCATAGGCCACACCCTTCCCATAGTTGTTTCGCATACCGCGTTCGTAGCGCGTCGTGTTCGGCTCGCGGTAGGTCCAGATGGTCTCGCCAGTCCCCGGGTCAATCGCGGCCACCGTGCGGCGTTGACCAGCGACGGTGTAGAGCAGACCATCGACGTAAATCGGGGTCGAGCGGAAGAGATAGTCAACGCTCGGACCGAAGTTGTCCCCCCGCCAGACCCAGTCCACCTCAAGATCTTCGAAATTGCTGGCGTCGATCTGAACCAAGGGCGAGTACCGCGTATGCCAAGCGTCCCCACCTATGTAGCGCCACTCCCCATCCGGATTATTGCGATCCTGAGCGTCTGAGAACAACGGTGCGCCGACGAAAAAGGCCACTGCGAACACGCAGGATATGAAAAACGTGTGGGGCGCGTCCGCCGCTCTGGGCTGTATTTGCATCATCCGCTTCTCCGTCAACTTGTTCATCGAAACCACAATTTCTTCAGACTGAACTCAACAGGAGTAAACCTTACTTTAGGGTTAATCCTTGTCCCGGATCGAGTCGCACGATGGTGTAGGTGATCGACTCAAGAACCTCAGAGAAATAGTGTGGCGTACCCGCTGGGATGATGATGATGTCGCCTTCAGCGACCTGCCGAGTCACCCCACCCTCCATGCCGGTACCCGTCCAGCCAGGCCCAGACACCATGCGTCGAAGAGCCGTGTTCTCACGCGGCTGCGGGTCGATCAAACGTCCACCGGCGACCAAGGTTCCCGAACCCCCGACGACGGTATACACCTCAGTGACTTCGCTGTGGATGGTACCGGCGACAACGTTCGCCGACGGGCCCCGATGGACGAGCGCGACGCCAACATGATGCCCACCCGCATCAATGGTCCGTATCGGGTGATCCGTCACTCCGCTGGCCATCGCATCAATCAGAGTAGTTTGAATGTCAGCGGCCGACACGACAACCGCCGGAATGGACGCTGAACTCGCCTGGGCAAGCACGAGTAAGGCTGCAAGAATGTTCGTCATGGCTTCTCCCTTGTGTAACCGACCTGAAGCGTCAACTTCAACATCTGTCACTGCGTCAGTGCGATCTTCTCACCCTTAAACATCTACTTTCAGTCAGGACTCCACATAGGACAACAGTGAAGGCCAAAATGTCGCTTGCTTGTCGACTTGCCGGCCCTGGGCCTACTCCGAACTCGTAATAGGAGGCCGTCCCCAGAAAGTTCAAGCGCCCATCACCTGGGCCCGTCGCTGTCCAAATCGTCAGCGTATCATGACGATCTCAAGAACCCTGCTAACACCACAGACTCACTAGAATGGCTTGCGCTCTCAAGCCGCAACAGAGGAAACTCTAGCCAAGCCGCTCAAAGACACGCCCGTTCGGATGAAAATAAGGTCGCGATGACTGACGTCGGCGACAAACGGACAGCCCCACCCGACGACCCTCGCGAGCAGACCGACACGACTGGCCTATTCGCCGCCTGGGACCGGCGCGCCCGTCTCTGGGCGCTCGTCTGGGCAGCGTTGACTCTGGTGGTGTCGGTACTCGTCGCACTGGTCATGATCCGTATGGGGCGACCGACAGGCATCACGCTGATACTAGCGCTCGCCCCGGCAGTCGGAGTGTATGCCTGGCAGACGGGAAAGGTCAGAAGCCGGCACGCAATACTGCGCCAGCCATTTCCACCAGAGTGGGAGGCAGTGCTCAATCGTGACGTCGTCTTCTTCAGGGTCCTCGACCCCGCGGCAAAGCGGCGGTTCCGTCGCCATCTTCAGGTCTTCCTCGGAGAGAAACGAATTACTGGTATCGGGGTTCAGGTCGACACGACGACACGCATCCTGGCCGCCGCCAGCGCCATTATTCCGGTCTTCGGATTCCCCGACTGGGAGTGGGAACAAATCAACGAGGTGCTAATCTACCCGACCCGGTTCGACCGCGAGTTTAAGTTCGGCAACGAGCGCGGTGAAGACATCCTCGGGATGGTCGGGACGGGCACTCTCAACCGTCTAATGATTCTGTCTAAGCCTGATCTGATTAACGGCTTCCAGAATTGGACCGACAAGCGCAACGTGGGAATCCATGAGTTCGCGCATCTGGTCGACAAGGCGGATGGGTTCATCGACGGCGTGCCTGGGGTGGGACTTGACCGACAAGCAATCGGGCCTTGGGTCGATCTGGTGCGACGCAAAATGCTCGAAATCGAGGCGGGGAAATCCGACATCAACCGCTACGCACTCACGAACAAGGCGGAATTCCTAGCCGTAACGGCGGAGTACTTCTTCGAGCGACCAAGCATGATGCTACGCAAACACCCGGCGCTCTACGGAGCGCTCGAGCGTGTGTTCAACCAGGACCTGCACACGCGAGCCGTCGCGTTGCGGCGTGAGTTGACACGGGGTCGGCCGAAGTTCGGTCGAAACTCACCGTGTCCGTGCGGAAGCGGGCGCAAGTTCAAGAGGTGCTGTCTGCAGTGACCCTGTCGAGTGTGAGACGACCCGCAGTGACCTCTTTTTCTATGCACCCCACGCGGCGGTAAATCAGAGGCACCCGCTGGTGCGAAGCCTCACCATGGCATCGCGCGGGCCGTGTACTTTCTCCCCAGCTCCGCCGCTGCCTCGTTCGCAGCGCCGATCATTACACCCTCGTCGATCATCACTTCGACATCATCCGGTCGCACAACATTCAGGAATGAGATGCCGGCTGCCTTCGTTGCGGCGAGCACACGCGCCCGGGCATCCGCGAGCACCTTTGGCCAGGTACCATCGGCGTTACGTGATAAACCGAACGACATGCTCATGTCACCGGGTCCCCACTCGGCAAAACCCAGTCCGGGCACCTTGGTCGTCGCCTCCGCGTACTCGAGCGCATGGCGATCCTCGATCTTCACCCCAAGCAGAATTTCGCCATCCGGATTAAGTGGCCATGGGTCGGCGAGCCGTAGGTACTCGGTCGGCGAAACACCCCAGACCCGCGCCGGGTTGCCCGCCGCACCGCTTCCCCGCAGCCCTTCTTCAAGGCCATTACCCACCGCCTGGGCGTGCATGGGAAACCGCGCGGCCTGAATGAAGACACGCACCGCCTCTGGTGACCGCGCGTGGACAAGAAGCACGCCGTGCACACCGGCCGAAAGCACCTGCTCAACCATCCAGGCGTTCGTTCGAACCATTGACGCATCGAGGCCGGCTACGGGCAGTACACAGATGACAGCTGGTGTACGGTGACCGCTCTTCGTCGGTCCACCATCTACTAGCCCACGCATGAACTCGTTCAACTCGGACACGTTGAACGCGCTGTGCTCAAAGTTATACGTGACGTAGTCCGCCCAGGTCTTGGCTAATTGCCTGCCTTCGTCATACCCGCCACCATTAATCTGCGTGTAATAGATCGGCTGCCCCTGCTCGAGTAGTTCGATTGCCTTGTTGATCCGCTTCGGCACCACGGGTGCCGATGCCGACTGCGCGCCGGACAGCCAGGCGTAACCGCCAGCAACGAGGAGTAACGAGAGGGTCCAGAGCCTTATCACTTGCAGCATGGAAAATCTCCCCGGGTCGCGTGATGGATAACACTGCGTCCGCTGTGGCGACCCTCGCCAAAAAGCATCGCGAAAAGAATAAGAAAGCGGACCCACCACGTCCAAGTCTACGCCAAACTACCGAGAAGATTTAGCCCCTGGGCTCCTTCCACCAACCCCTGGCTGCTACGCGCGTTCCCGCAACCTGCTATCCTGCCAAAAACCGACAGCCAACGGCTTGAGTCGATCTCTCATCGCCCTCCACCCGGAGACTTCCTATGAACCGACGCCAATTCCTCGCTACCGTCGGCACTGGCACCGTGGCATCTGACCGTGTCCTCCGTAGGCAGGCCGATCAATCAACCACTGTCTCACCCGATGAGACCTACCAGCGCGCCTACGCCGTCGACGCGATGTGCTTCGCCGCCGCGCCGCCGCGCACCTACGTCCAGCATCTGACCGACGAGAAGATCACTGCGCTCCGAACGTCCGGCATCACGGCGATGGCCATGAATATGACGGCGAACTACGCCGAGCTGAGCCTTGCCGACAGTCTGTTCGCTGCGGTCAGAAACCGGATCAACACATGGGACCAATTCGTCGCTAACCACAGCGACGTCTTCGTGAAAGTCACCACGATGGCCGAGCTGGACGCCGTGAAGCGCTCGGGAAAAGTCGGCTTCATCTACTGCTTTCAGATGAGTGCCCCATTTGGCTGGGACCTCGACAAGCTCAGGACGTATGCAGATATGGGCGTCCGGCAAATCCAGTTCGTCGATGGGCGCCGCAACTACCTAGTAGACTCCTGCTGGGAACGTGCGAACGCCGGACTGAGCCAGTTCGGCTTCGACGTCGTCACCGCACTCAACGAGCGCGGCGTGATCGTCGACCTGTCGCACGTCGGCGAGAAGTCAGCCCTCGACGCGATCCTGGCGTCGAACGCGCCAGTGATCTTTTCGCACTCGGGCTGTTTCACCCTGTGCCCGCATCCGAGAAACGTGAGCGATCGAAACATCAAGACCATGGCGAATCGAGGTGGCGTCTTCTGTGTCTACAACCAGAGCGGTTGGCTCACGCAGGACTCGACCGTTTCGATCGACCATTTCATCGCCCACCTCGAACACGTTCTGAACCTGTCCGGGGAAGATCATGTCGGCGTTGGCACGGATCAAGACGCCGTAAACATGACGGCGATGCGCCCGGACGAAGTCGAACGGCACCAAGCAACCTTCAATCGCAGACGCACCGATTTCCCGCAATTGACCTGGCGCGTAAGACACATGCGTGTCCCAGAACTTAGTCACCCGCAGCGCCTGCTGCACCTGGCGCAGGCGCTCGACCAGCGGGGCTACAGGACTGGCACGATCGAGAAGATTATCGGTGGAAATTACGTTCGGGTCTTTCGCGAAGTCGTGGGTTGACCTGGCTACCACGGCGTCTAAACCAAACGCGGCGAGTGGGCCTCGCCCACGCCGACGGTATCGGCCTCAACGGGTGTTAAGCACAACCTCCCCTGGTGATCGGGCTAGCCAGTCACGCGGGCCGCAGTTTGGACGGTATCCCTAGCCCTACAGACCCCAAGGCACCACTGCCTCGTGCGCCTGGCCGTTCAGGTCTTCGGCCGTCACCCTAACGGCACTTACCCGGGCCCCCCGTGGACTGAAGGGCGTACCATTCGGCGTCCTGAAATCACTGAACGAGACGTTGCGCGTCTGAGCGTTTTCCAAGCGGCCGATGAGCGCCGTGTAACCTGTCTTTTGCAGGCCGGCAGGCTCAATCATGGCCTTGACGTTAATCAAACCGAGTCCTGATTTGTTCTCGATCGCGACCCTCAGCGACGATACGTCTATCCCAATCTGGTCTGTGCCGCTTTCGCTGACACCGCTGCCACCACAGCCGACTTGCACGACAACCAGTATGGCCACCGCCAGCCCAGCAGCGCACGGTCCGACCACACACCGAAGACGGTTCTTCAACATAGGCGTTCTCCCCTAACGGTTGTCACCACGCTGCCGCAGACACGGACGACACTCGGTCACTGCTCTTCTATATTCAGATAGAACGTTCCTGTCTCACGCCCTACCCGGCTCGTGATCTCATAGCAGCCCGGCTCGGGAAAGAAGACGGCACCTCGATGGAACGAATAGCGACGAAGGTCGCCCTGGGAGATCTTGGGCGGCTGGAATCCACCGCCCCTCAAGCGGTGCCGCTCATTGCGAACGCTCAGCGCCTCGATGTTCTGAGCAAAGGCAGCCTTCGCCCCGCTCGCCCGGTTCGCACCTGAGATTACAGCCGGACCTGAAATCTCGTAATCCCGAATCCATAGCATCCACACCCCAGCGTTCGGTCCACCCCAGGGAGGGATAGCGCCAGTACCCACGCCGGCCCACAGGGGACCGTCACCGATCACCGGGATCATGCCAGCAACGAGAACCTCGGGTCGCCCAGCGGGGCACTCTTCCTGTGCGTGGGCTGGGGACACAACGAACAGACTCGTCGCAACCAGTGCGCCAAGAACTCCGACCTTCATTCGCCTTCCCTTAGGAAATGAATTACTACGTTAGCTGCAGACTTTATTCTCGCTCGAGGGTCAAGGCAAGCAATTTTCTGGCTCGCGCTAAAAACCAAATAATCCGCTGGAATACTGGTGCGGAGGGTGGGGCTCGAGCCCACACGGCCTTTCAGGGCCACAGGAGCCTAGGTCCCTACCCTCGTCATTACGGATCTCGGTCTTTCCCGTTACCTGGTGTTCTTCCAGTAGAACCCGTAGATACCCCACCCGGGCAACTACTGAGGAGTGCGCTTGCAACTCATCCTCCGGGACGCCCCAGCCGTTGGCCTACATCTCTCCGAGGGTGGCCTGCGAATCCATCGACCCTTACTCGACGGTCAGGTGGACCCACCGGGTCGCCTCAGCAAGGCCGTGCGCCACCGCCCGGCAAAATACCACGCCATGGCCACCGCGGCATCCTCCGCCACACCCAGGCCCGTCTCATGCATGACCCCGAGGTTGACCTGCGCCGCCACATCCCCCTGCGCCACCGCCGTCGGTAGCTGTTAGGAATCAGATCTAGAAATTACGACAAGATTTGATGAAAACTACTGAAAGTCAAAAAGTCAAGAAAACACACTGGCATCTACTAATACCTGTTTCACATACCTATGCAAGCCTTCGTCGATGCGATCGACCCATCTATACTTTCCACTTGTTTCATCCAAGGAAATAGAAACATCACCCGATGGCCTAACAACGAAACAGACTGCAACTTCATGAATGCCGCTCTTGATTTCTGGAAATGGGGCCTCGTTAAACATAACCTCATAACTGCCAATCTTCCGGTCGACCTCAACATCAAGGCCGAGTTCCTGCTTCGCTTTTCTCTTCGCAGCTTCAACGAAGGTCTCGCCCTTCAACAGTCGACCTCCCGGAAGCCACCATTGATTCTTGGCTGGATTTTCATTTCGACAGACTAACAACACTTTTCCTCGATGAATCAGAACAACGTCAACGCAACAGACAGGTATCCTTTCAAGGATCCGAACGTACAGATCATTGGGAATCATCAAACTCTATGTACCTCGCCAGTAATAACTATGCTCCCGCCCCTTTGAGGTGCTACAGTTTATACTCTGCTGCTCCTGATCGTATCGGAGGATTCCCCACAAGCGGTGGCGTCGCCTTCAATTCAAGAGCACTGGGGATGTATATTGGTGCGGCCCGATGAGCACTCGCTCGTGGAGTGAGGGCTGACCAATAACTCATCTTACCTAGTGCAGGTGTATTCAATGCGGGAAGCCCCCTACCATCGAAGCGTATCGGTCGTCATGCCTTCCTACAACGAAAGGGAGAATGTCGCCGAGGCGATCGAGAGAGTAGCCGGGGCACTGGGAGAGCAGCTTCTCGAGGTCATCGTCGTCGATGACGACAGTCCCGATGGCACAGGACAAGTGCTGGCACAACTCGACCGCCAAGAATTGCATGTCATTCATCGTAAAGGCCAAAGTGGCTTGGCGTCGGCCCTGGCCCAGGGCACTAGAGCAGCGAAGGGAACAGTTGTTGTTTGGCTCGATTGCGACCTCGGAATTGCACCTGAATACATTCCAGAATTGGTTTCGAAATTGGAGGACTTCGACATTGCTATCGGCTCACGGTATGTCACCGGAGGAAACGACCTCCGTTCACCTAGTCGAGCTCTCCTTAGCCGAATTCTCAACCGGTTTGCACAGGTGGTTCTGGGTTCTGAAATCACGGATTACACGTCAGGCTTCGCTGCTGCACGTCACACTGCCCTTGCTAAAGTCCCGCTGTCAGGAGAAGGCTTCGGAGAATATTTTATTGACTGGGCCTATCGCGCTAAGCGCAACGGGCTAAAGATTGTTGAATTTGGTTACGATTACCGCCTTAGAAAGTCAGGTCTCTCCAAGACTGATTCGAATTGGCTCACGTTTCTAAGACTAGGCCTCAGCTATACATGGACAATCCTGAGGGTTAAATTCCATCATTGGAAGTAGCAACCCGTCCAAGGTGATTTTTTTCATGAAGCCAACCACGACATATACAACTCGGTCCACTTGTCGGGTGTGTGACTCCTTACAGCTTAAATCTCTCTACTCGCTAGGAGACTTGTACATTTCCAATTTCCTACCCAAGGGAGAAGAAGGGCTCAAAGCGCCTCTTGAGATGGTGCTGTGTGAAAATTGTTCCCTTGTCCAACTGAGGCATACAGCCCCCCAAGAACTCCTCTACCGTCGATTCTATTGGTATCGGTCTGGTGTAACCGAAACGATGCGCAATGCACTCCGCGACTTAGCGGCGATGGTGGAAAAGAGCACGCAGTTGAAGAGGGGCGATATCGTCTTGGATATCGGCTCCAATGATGGAACGCTCCTCCGCTCGTATACAGTGCCAGGCCTTCGCACAATAGGTGTCGAACCCGCCACCAATCTTGCCCAAGAAGGACGTAAAGACCTTACGCACTTCATCAGTGATTTTTGGAGCCTTGGCGTTTACGAGGCCGTGGCGTCAGAAAAAGCTAAAGTGATCACGGCGATCGGCATGTTTTACGATATGGAAGATCCCAACCAGTTCATTCGTGATGCGGCCGGTGCCCTGCGAGATGATGGCGTCTTTATCGCACAACTCATGTGTCTAAAGAACATGATCGACACGAATGACGTGGGCAATATATGCCACGAACACCTCGAGTTCTATTCGCTTGATGCTCTCGAATTTCTGTTCAATAAGAATGGGTTAGAAACCATCGATATCGATCACAACGAAGTAAATGGCGGGAGTTACCGGATCTCGGCCCGCCTGCTAGGTGGTCATCTTCCTCCTCCACCTGGGGCGACCGATCGCCTTCAGCGGTACCGGCAAGCCGAGGCCGCTTTTGGGTCTGAGCAGGTTCATCTGGACTTCTTTCGTAGGATCGAAGCCAATAAACGTGACTGTGTGGCGTTTATCCGGGGGGAGGTCGCAAAGGGAAAGCGTGTCTGGGCCTACGGCGCTTCCACCAAAGGCAACACCATACTGCAGTACTTCGGATTAGACTCCTCTCTTATCGAGGCGGCCTCAGAACGAAGCCCCGAAAAGTGGGGAAAGGTCACCGTCGGGACGAACATCCCAATCAAGTCTGAAGAGGAAGCGAGGCAAGCTAACCCGGACTATTTCTTGGTGCTACCCTACGCTTTTCTGGATGAGTTCTACAAGAGAGAGGAAACTTGGCGCAGCAAGGGCGGTAAGTTCATCGTTCCTCTTCCAAACTTTAGGGTGATCGAATGAAAAGGAAGGGTTTAATCCTTGGAATCACGGGTCAAGATGGAAGTTACCTCGCGGAACTTCTCCTAGAAAAGGGGTATGAGGTCCACGGCCTCATCCGGCGGTCGGCCACTGGTAACACAAAGAATATCGATCATCTCCTCGGCCAGATTACCCTTCACCCCGGAGACCTAGCCGACTCACCTTCCCTTTATCGCATCATCCAATCTCTGCGTCCGAATGAGATCTACAACGAGGCTGATCAAGACCACGCTGGCTGGAGCTATGACCTTGTCGACTATGCCTCAGACATAACCGGAGGGGCGGTAGGCAGGCTTCTTGAAATCATCCGCCAGACCGACAGCAAGATTAGGTTTTTCCAGCCGCTTACATCCAACATGTTCGGCATTGCCGAGAACTCGCCCCAAAATGAGGCAACCCCTCTCAGGCCACAGAGTCCCTACGCCTGCGCCAAGGCCTACGCCTTCATGCTGACCCGGTACTTCCGAGACGTCCACGGTCTCTTTGCCTCATGCGCGATCTTTTACAACCACGAATCTCCCCGAAGAACTCAGTCTTACGTCACCCATAAGATCACTCGTGCAGCGGTCCGCATATCCATGGGCCTTCAGGACAAACTCATTCTTGGTGACCTAGAATCGAAAATCGACTTCGGCTATGCCAAGGAATACGTAGAAGCGGCTTGGCGGATTCTCCAACTAAGCGCACCGGATGACTTTGTCATAGGAACAGGCGAAGTACACTCCGTGCGCGAGTTTCTCGAGGAGGCCTTCCGGGCGGTCGGGCTGAACGCAAGTGACTTCGTCGAATCTGATCCTAAGCTTTTTCGACCTGGCAAGACTTCCACCTTGGTTGCTGACTACTCAAAGGCTAAGAAGGCTATCGGCTTCGAGCCGAAAGTAACCTTCACGGAGTTGGTTCAGATTCTCATTGACCACGACAAAGAAGAGCTTCAAAAAGAACGTGGGCGACAAGGCTAAGCTTATGAACTCGGCATCTCCTTCTGGACCAACCACGGATTGGATTCGGGTCATTGAGGAAGGCGGAGGCTTTCCGAGAGTCGACCTCGATACCTTCCGAAGGCTTATTGAAAAGACGCAGAACTACCGTTTCTTTCAGGTCCTGAGGAAACATGTAAAGTTAGACGATGCGGTTTTAGAGGCGGGATGTGGCTGGGCCGTGTCAAGTTTTGCACTTGCCCGTGAAGGCATTCATGTCGTCGCTTTGGATATTTCTGACAAATTGATTCAAGACTTGCAAAATATCCAGAACCAATGGGGCGAAGACGCGAACAATTCTTTAGAACTTCTCGTCGGAGACCTGTTCAAGCTGGACGAGCTTGGTCGCCAGTTCGACTGCATCTTCAGTGACGGCACTTATCAGCATTTTCTCCGTCCTGAGGAACGGAAGGAGATACTAGAGAACCTGCATCGACGCCTGAGGCATAAGGGCAAGTTGATCGTAGCGGTTCAAAATATGAAGAACCCTTTCTTCAAGATTGTTGTGGGTAGTAAGATGCCGCCCATGCAGACTTTCGGATTGAAGTCTCTCAGGCAAGAACTGGAGAGGGGTCGATTTGAGGTCATCGAGGATGGATGTGCGTTTGTCAATGCCGGTTTTGAGCAATGGCTCAAGGCACGTTGGCTCGCCTGGCCCGTAAACGCGGTAAATCAGATCTTTGAACGGCTGCCCCGGTTAGCTCAATCTCTTTTTGCCGCACATATATACTGCGTAGCGAGGAAGCGCTAGTGATCAAAGAAGTAAAATTCGAAGGCGTGCTACTCGCGATCATTATTCCGCGTGACCATTCACACGACGGTTTGAGTTTTTTTACCCCGAAAGACTTCTCTCTACAGTTGGGCTATATGAAGTATCCCGCAAACCATCATATCGTTCCGCATGTCCATAAGACTGTCCAGCGCAGCGTGAGCACCACGATGGAAGCGATTCTGGTCAAATCCGGCCGTATCATCGTCGATCTATACTCGCAGGACAAGAGATACGTAGACAGCGAGGAACTCGTTCAGGGCGACTTCATTCTTCTCGTTGCGGGGGGACACGGCTACCGGTTCGTAGAAGACGGTGAACTGCTGGAGGTCAAACAGGGCCCATACGTATCGGAGCATGTCGACAAGGAAAAGTTCAATGAACCACCGAGCTTGACCAGTGCAGACTCGTCTGGACATGAGAACACCTAGCCCAGAACCAAATTCGTTGAACGACGATAGCGCCCGATGCTCATTGAACGAGCCACACGCCGTACCTTCTAGCTAGAGGTCTGTGCTAAGAATCGTTAACGTACTCTACCAGCACAGAGAACACGTCCGTAGTTACTAGCGTCCCTTCCCTAAGGACCCAACCATCTCGCAGATGTAGGCGACTTGCTCAGCGCGTAGAGAGGTGCTCGTAGGCAAGTAGAGGCCAGTCTCGGCTAACCGTTCGGTGACGGGATAGGGCTTCGGGTCAGCCAGCCCGCGCGCCTGGAGTACAGGCTGAGAGTGCATCGGCTTGAACAGCATGCGGCTGTCGATGCCTTTTTCCTTAAGCTCAGCCATCAGCGTATCGCGCGTCATGCCAAATACGGCAGGGGCAATAGTGATCGCGTACATCCAATAGGCGCTCTTGCAGCCGGGTTGTTCGATGGGAACCCGCACTCCTGGGACATCGCGCAAGGCTTCATTGTAGCGATGCGCTGTGGCCCTACGCATCCCAAGGTAGCGGTCAATCGACTCCAGTTGCCCAAGCCCAACCGCCGCCTGCAGGTTGGTAAAACGGAAGTTGTACCCCAGGTCTCGGTGCTGATAGTCCCTCGGTGCATTTAGATCGAAGCAGAGATTACGATAGTAACGGGCGCGATCGTACAGCTCCTCATCATCAGTGACCAGCATGCCTCCTTCGCCCGTGGTGATGAGTTTGTTGGCGAAAAAACTAAAACAGCCGATCTCACCCATGCCACCGCACTTTTGCCCTTCGTAGAGGGCACCATGAGCCTGTGCCGCATCCTCGACAACCGCAAGGCCGTGTTGCTTTGCAACATCGAGAATCGAAGTCATCTCGGCCGGGTGTCCGAAGATATGCGCTGGAAGAATCACCTTGGTCCGTCTTGTGATCTTCTTTTCGATATCAGCTGGATTGAGATTCCACGTGTCCTCGTCGACATCAACAAAGACTGGCCTCGCCCCGCAGTACAACACCGCAAAAAGGGTTGAGACCATCGTGAAGTCCGGAAGGATGACTTCATGCCCGGAGGTGACGCCAGCAGCGAGAAGTGCCAAGTGCAGAGATGTAGTGCCGCTAGTGGTAGTCAGACCAAAACGTCGGCCGCAGTAGGCCGCGAACCTCTCCTCGAATTCGCTGACGAAGGCGCCGGAGGAGGAGATCCAACCGTTGCGAAGCGCCTGGACTACATACTTCTCCTCGTTGCCATCCAGAAGAGGCTCGCAGACCGGGATGAACTCGCTGTTACCCACCTCAACCGCTCCCTGCGACGGGCCTTACGACTCGACGCTCTCGAACTCGTCTGTGAGATTTGATCATAGCGTTCCTCCAACGACTACGACGATGCAAATGGAGGGCTGGAGTCTATCGCTGGCCAGGGGCGGGCTCAACGTGGGGTACGGCTTAATAATCTGGTACCGAGGGTGGGGATCGAACCCACACGGCCCGTCAGGGCCACAGGATTTTAAGTCCTGAGCGTCTGCCAATTTCGCCACCTCGGCCTGCATGGACCGACCCGTCCCGGTCTTCGCAAATTTCCCGGTCACGCCAAATCACTTCAGAAGCGGTGCGTGTAGTTCAATTTTGTCGTCGCACCGCGTGAGAGGGTTGCAAACCGATCGTGAGCCTCGGCCGGGTCATACTGCCAGTTCTGAGTATAGACCAGGAAAAACTCGCTGCCAGGCCTCAGAATCCATCGCAACCGGGCGAACAGGCCAACAATCTCGCTCACGGAGTCGTATTGCACGTTACCCGTCACGGACGTCCAGGGACTGACGTGCCAGGCTCCTGACATCCGCACCAGATCGGTCGAAAACGACCCTTGGGCCAAGTCGACATCGTCCCGTCGGTAGAGGCTCGAGAGCGTGATCCCCTGGAAAGGCTTAACAGTAATGTTCAGGTAGCCTGACGTTCTGTGCCCAGACCAAAACTGCCCCTTACTCAAGCCGAAGTTGCTTGATACGACTCGCTGACTCGCTGTACGCCCGTCAATTCTAACCTCGTTGGAGCGGTACTCCCCGACCGGCAGCACAACACCATCGCTGATCTTAAACGGGCCGTTGAGCCGCTCGAACGTGTTGGTCGAGCGGACCCCGAACCCGTCTCCACTCTGGAACTGCGCTTGAAACAACGTGAAGGTTGTCTGGCGCGTCTGTAGCACATTCTCAAGATTGAGCAAGTGCTCATAGCGGATGCCGAACTCCATCTGGCGAACGCTTGCCCACCGGTCTGGCCGCGGCGCCCACGTGAGCGTCGGCTGGACACGACGAAAACCATTCCTCGGCGTGAAGCCCACGGCTGGATTGAATTCGTCTCCAAACTCGCGGTAGGACATATGGGCGCGCCAGATGTCGTTCGGATAGTTGAGCCGGATACCACGCGACGACCGGTCGCCTGCATTCGACCCTCCGTTATGCTGGGGATCATTGTGCCAGACGTAGAACGCTTCGAACTGTAGATTCTTGTCGCCAAGGAAGGTCGAGGTGAATAAATTCAGGTCGGTGCCGACGGTATATCGATCGACCGATGCTAGGTTGTCGCCTAACCCGCCGGTCGCCCGGCGCGTGTAAATCGCCCCAACAGTAGATTGACTCCAGAAATTTCGCTTCGCGCGACCGACCGTGAAATCCTCTACCCCCAGTTCCTCACTCTGACTGGTCCGCACCTGGAGGAGCCCCAAATCGTACGGACCCGCTTGTCCAGTCAACCGACTGCCGAAAACGACCGGTACTTCTTTGCCACCAACCAGTCCAATTTTCCGACTAAAGAACGGGGTCACGCCGTTGGCTCCGGCAAAGTTAAAGACGTTAGCGTTCTCGAGAAAGAAATCTCGCTGCTCCGGAAAGAACAATGGAAACCGCGTCAAGTTCACCCGTCGGCGATCCACTTCTGTCTCCGCAAAGTCGGTATTGACGCTGACGGCAGCCTTAAGACTCGATGTGAGGTTGTAGTTCAAGTCGAACCCAATATCCATTGGAGTGGTGGCATCGCCGCTGACTTCGCGCCAAGCCGTCGCACCGTAGGGCGTCACCTCAAGTCCCAGCCCCTGCGAGATGTCGTAAAGGCCAGTGAGCCGACCCGCATGGATCGCCCGAAACAACCCTTGATTCCGTCGGTGACCGGCCCAGAGCATCTCCTCCTGTTTCCGACGAACAGTCCGTTGGAAGTTGATTCCCCAGGTGTCGAGTGATGCATCAAAATTGAGCGTACGAAACGGTATTTCAATTTCGACCGACCAGCCGTAGTCAGCACGGACCGTCTTAACGTCCCAGATGCCATCCCATTCCTTCGACACACCACCACGACCGCTGCCAGCGCGCATCAGACCATCACCCAATAAACCAGCCGGGTTGGTCTCGAAGAAATAGCCGGTCCGTCCGTCCAAAAACGTGTCGAACATCCACATGAACCGATCATCGGACCCGAGGCCTTGGTCCCGCTGCTTCTGGTGACCAAGGACGCCTTGAGGCTCGCTATCGTACAGAATTGCGCCGATGTAGATGAAATCACGGTTGTAGACAACGTAGACTTCCGTCCGCTCAGTCGGCTTACCACCCTCGGTGGGCTCTTGCTGGACGAACTCTCCCGCCGGCTCGGCTCGGTCCCATGCCGATTCGGCTAGAACACCGTCAAGTTCGATCTCTTCTGCGGGATTTAATCGCAGCGCCGTAAAGGAGCGCGGCGAGGCGGATGGTTCGCTCTGGCCGTTGACGGGTGAGGCCGCCGTGACCAGCACAAGGAGGTAGACGATGCAGCCGAGCGATGTGCGACGCGTAAGCATGAACGAAGTACAGGTTCCGCTGGTGACCAACCGGACGAAGCTTTAAGTCACAGCGGACAAGCGCCCCTTCATGCGGACGCGCGACGTTACGCTGAATCAGCGACCCCTCAGCCGTCTATTGTAGTGTAGCCCACTAGTGGCAGGCAGACGAATCAGTCAGTCCAAGCGGGCGGACGCTTAGCCAGAAAGGCCGAGACAGCCTCGGCGACATCGGCTGTTCGCATGAGTTCGTTAAGGTAAAGCCGCTCCAAGTCTGGCAGCACCTGGGCAACGTGCTTGCGCAGCCCCAGTCGGCATGCCGCCACGGCATGCCGCAACCCTGACGCCGAGCGGTCTGACAGATACCGGTCGAACCAAGCGTCAACCTCGGCCTCAAGTCGGTTCGAGGCAACCACGCGAGTCACCAGCCCGGCCGCATGCCATTCAGCTGCCGGACGGGCTTCGCCCGTTAGAATAGCGTCGGTCGACCGCGCATAGCCTAGCCGGACGGGCAACAGTGCCGCTGCCGCCGGTGGAAACGCGGCGAGCGCGACCTCGGGTACTCCGAGAACTGCGTCGTCGGCCGCGAAGATGAAGTCACAGGCGAGCGCCAGCTCGAACCCGGCGCCCAGGCATCGGCCCTTAACGACAGCGGCCGTCGGAACCGGCACGTCGAGCAAGTCGAGGATCACGCCGTCCATCTCCGGTAGCATTCGCTCGACCCGCCCAGGTGCATGCTCCTGGATGCTGGCGCCGAAGCTGAAATCCTGGCCGGCTGCTTCGACCGTCAGGAGCCGGAGCGAGCGCAATTCGTCGAGCATGGCAAGCTTCACGCGGATCACTTCGGCGAACGTCGTGGTAAGAACGTTCCCCTTGGGACTGTCGAGCATAATCCGCGCGCGCGTATCAGCTCGATCGGTCGTCAGTGTCACCCGTTCAGGCATCATCGCCTCACGTCATTACGACTCGTCACTGCCAGCAGCCGGACGTGGTCCGACCGCCGCGATCGCCACATCAACGTCGGTCGTCGGCGCAGCGCAGACAAACTCCTTGCAAACATAAGCCGTTGCTTGTCCGTCGAGCATCACCATGTCGCGCACGAACGGCAGCAACTCGGCCATGCGCGATTGATGGACGCCCGGCTCAAGGAACACGACGACCATGCCGGGCATGTAGGGCTTGGCCAGCGCGGCGAGCATCGCGCACGTGTCCGCCGCGTCGCGGGAACCCACGACCACGACCTGCGGCCTAGACTGATGATATACCGATAGCCCCGCCATCATCAGTGGGGCGGTGCGGGCCGGCGACGCGCTCGCGCTGTTCAAGCGTCCGAGCATTCCCTCGACCAGCTTCATCGAAACATCGTCACCGGTCAGCTGGCTAAGGGTCAGGAGATTCAGGACCGAGACTGAACTGGCCGACGGTTCCGCTCCGTCTTGGTCCTCCTTCAGCCGAAGCAGTACGGATGGGTCCTGCCCTGTGGTCGCGAACCATCCTCCAGCGACAGCGTCCAAGAACAACTCGTTCTGCTGAGCCTGCAGCGTTTGCGCCCATTCGAGCCAGTCGGGGTCGAAATCTGCCTGAAACAGCTCGAGCAGCCCCCAAATTGTGAACGCGTAATCCTCGCTGTAGCCATCGATGGCGGCCTGCCCGTTACGGTAGCGCCGGAGAAGCCGCTGCCGGTCATCGTCCCACAGGGCGTCCCGCACAAAACGTGCCGAGGCTTGTGCCGCCGTCAGCAACGGTGAGGTGACGCGACCGTCGCGCTCGAACACACGGGCGGCGCGAGCAAAGGCGGCGATCATCAGGCCGTTCCAACCCGACAAAACCTTGTCATCGAGGTTTGGACGCTGCCGAGCACCGCGCATCTTATACAACATCTTGCGCGCGCCCACGATCACCTTCGCCACATCGCTGGCGGACCTACCGGTGAGACGTGCTACATCGTTGATTGAGCGCGCTTCGTAAAGGATGTTCTGCTGGTCGAACTCCCCTTGTGGGTCTTCCGGGGCATTCCCCCCGGCCTCAACGCCGTAGCGTGCACAGACTACGTCCGCGTCGTCTGCAAACAGCGCTTCGATCTCGTCGAGAGTCCAGACATAAAAGGCACCCTCTCGCTTCTCCAGATGGACGTCCGCAGACACACCCACATTGTCTGGCGGGACGCTGTCAGCGTCCTCTGCCGAGTAGAAGCCCCCGCCGGAGTGGGTCATGTCGCGCTTTACGTAGGCCAACGTGTCGAGCGCTACCGTCTTAAATGCGGCCTGGCCGGTGGCCTGATAAGCCTCGACAAACGCCAGCACGAGCTGCGCTTGGTCGTAGAGCATTTTCTCAAAGTGCGGCACGCGCCACTGGACGTCCACCGAGTAACGATGAAAGCCACCACCCACATGATCACGCATGCCACCGGTTGCCATCGCCCGAAGCGTCGCCTCGATCATCGGCAGCGCCAAACCGGTGCGCGCATACTCGCGGAGTAGAAACAGCAACTCTGACGGCCGCGGAAACTTCGGCGCAGCACCAAAGCCGCCCCATCGGGCATCAAACGTCTGCTGGAACTGCTCAACGCCTGCGCTCAGCGCCCCAGGATCGGCGACCGGGCCGGGCCCTCCTACCGCGCCGCCGAACGATGTCAACCGCTCCATGACCGTCTCAGCTGACTGCATCAACCTGGTTCGGTCAGTCGACCACGCGTGCGTGATCTCACGCAGAACGTCCACAAAACCTGGCCGCCCCCACCGCGCGAATGGCGGAAAGTACGTGCCACCGTAGAACGGCTTCAACGCTGGCGTCAGCCAAACGCTCATCGGCCATCCACCAGCACCTGTCGTGGCCTGCACGAACCGCATGTAGACTCGGTCAACGTCGGGTCGCTCTTCGCGATCGACCTTGACCGATACAAAGCCCTCGTTCAGCACTGACGCAATCTCTTTGTTCTCGAACGATTCGCGCTCCATCACATGGCACCAATGGCACGTCGAGTATCCGATCGAGAGGAAGATCGGTTTGTCCTGCTGCCTGGCCCGGGCGAAGGCATCATCGCCCCAGGGATACCAATCCACCGGATTGGCCGCATGCTGCAGGAGATAAGGACTCGGTTCGGACGCCAAGCGGTTCGGCATTCAGGTGCTCTAGAAACGCCCTGCGTCGTTCTGGCCGTTACTGCGGGCTTTTCTCTGCTGCCGTTCAGGCTTAACTCGCCACCCCGAGCGGAAGAGACGAGGGGCCACGCCTGGATGGTTGTTTCGGCAAGCAGCGAACTTGCAACTTCTCACCATACGAACTGGTCGGACGGTCATCGCTTACTTGCTCTTCGTGTAGCAGCGAGGCCTTGCCAACCTCACTCGCCCGCACCGTTCGATCGAACCGCCGCACGAACCGAGCCCTAGACCGACCGAAGGCGAGCGCCGCAAAGTCGGCGGCTCTACGCAAGATTCGCGGTCTGATTCCGCGCCTTTGACCCTCGCTCGCCTGCCTCTGGTTCCTTCCAGCTTGGGTAAGAACCGAGCGTCCGCACGAGGGGCGCGAACTCCGCAAGGTGCATGAGCGCCCTGGCGCAGCGCAGGTCTTCGCGATCCGCGTTTAGATCTGCAAAGAAGAGATACTCCCAAGGACGACCGGGGATGGGACGGGACTCGAGTTTGCCCAGATCGATGTCACGCAACGTGAATACGCTGAGCGCCTTGAACAAAGCACCAGGCTCGTTAGGAACTGAGAACGCAATCGTGGTCTTGTCGGCCTTCCTCTGCGTGAGCGCCTCGCGCGAGATCACGAGGAAGCGTGTGATGTTATCGGGAAAGTCCTGAACGCCGGCCTGCAGAATCGAGAGGCCGAACAACTCAGCCGATCGATCCGACGCGATGGCCGCCGCATCAACCAGATTGCCATCGCTGATCATCTTCGCGCTACCAGCAGTGTCATAATTCGCGATGACTTCGACATCCTTGAGACTGCGAAGGAACCGCTCGCACTGGGCCAGCGCTTGGGGATGCGAGTAGACCCGTTTGACGTCCTCGAGAGTGGCCCCCTTCAACACCACCAGATTGTGGATAACCGGCAGATGCACCTCCGCCACAATCGGCAGCTCATGCCTGAGCAATAAATCGTAGTTTCTCCGGATTGTGCCGCCAATCGTATTCTCGATTGGCACGATCCCGTGAGTAGCCTTCTTATCTTGCACCGCCTCAAAGACATCCTCGAAGCTCTGGCACGGCATGGGCTCGGCCGACGGCTTGAAGCGAAGGCCGGCAGCCTCGCTATAAGCCCCCGGTGCGCCCTGAAACGCGATACGCATGGGTCGTGCTCCCTCCCTCTCGTACTCCTCGGACTTGTCAGCTAGCGGCCTCAACCGACCGACCGCGGAAACCGCTGGCGTGCACCCGCAGTGTCGCGCGTCCTTTCAGCTTACGTCATTTCACTGCCGAATGCCCCCATCCGTACCGGCCGACCAGCGGCACAAAGACGCAGCCTTCCCGGGTCTCCTCACTCATGCACTTCCCTGTTCGCCGTAGGAGCGTCAGACGCTGCAAACTAGCCGTACCAACGGGAATGACGATCCGTCCATGGTCGCCAAGCTGCGCGACCAAACTGGGCGGCACGGCGGGCGCGCCTGCAGCGACCAAAATAGCATCGTACGGCGAGAAGACCGGTGCCCCGTCGCCGCCGTCGCCATCGAGGACGATGACGTTTGCGACCCCAAGTCTAACCAAAATCGCGCGCGCCCTCGCCGCAAGACCAGGCCGGCACTCAATCGACACCACGTTGCGAACCAGACGCGCCAACACAGCGGCCTGATAGCCTGAGCCCGTACCCACGTCGAGCACGCGATCTTCCGGCCCGCAGGCCAGCGGCTCCGTCATCGCGGCGACCATATACGGCTGCGAAATGGTCTGATCCTCGCCAATCGAGAGCGGACGGTCGTCGTATGCGTGGGCCCAGGAGCTCTCGGGCAGGAACTCGTGCCGGGGTACGTCCCGCATCGCCTGCAGGAGGCGAGGATCGCGGATACCACGCCCCGCGATCTGCTCACTGACCATCGCCGCACGCCGCGTGGCCAGTTCCTCGGCATGCACGGCTTCGCCTCCACGGACCTCAGGCGGAATGCTCGAACTCAGCTTCCATCACATCCATGCAGCAGTTAAGACAGATTCGCCTGGTTGAGACAATCAGAAACCACATGGCCATGCGCCACAGTGTACTCACCAAGACCACGGTCCGCTACCCAGCGGCGAATTGGCACAAGGCGTCATGGCCGAACCGGACGGGTATAATCCTTCCCATGCCAGCGTCACCGTCACATAAACCACCTCGGGATCCCAAAATCCTCCCACAACCCCGACCAACGCGTCAGACGCGAGACGACGCTCCGGTGCTCTGTGAGCGCTGCGGTGCGGAAATGTTCCGAATGCACGCGGTGTGGCGATGCCCGGCGTGCCGGTTTAAGACGGATTGTTGTGGTTGGTAAGACGGATGCGCGTCAAGATTTACGGCGGTCAGGCGCCGACCGGTTCACCGACGTCGGCTTCGACACCGGCCTCCGTGGCTGATTCTAAGCGCTTCACTACGTCGTCGTACGCCATCATGTCGATGGCATCGTAGTCAGCGGGGCAGCCGAAATCACGTGGCTGAGGTGCGGTTTGATTCCCCAGCGCAACACACAGTCCACAGCCGATACACGCATCAATACGAACCGCGCACACCAGCCGGCCGTCTCGATCTGGCTCTTCGATGATGCAGTCGGCAACCGGACACGCCGCCTGACAGATTGAACAGGCTAGCGCACCGAAACAGTGGTCGGGATCGATCACTGCGATTTTCTTGGGAGCCCGTTTTCGAGGCCCGGGCATCATCTTCGTCCACATGGCCCTAATTATAGTCAACCGGCCGCGTCGAGGGAACGCTGGGATGACATTCGCCTACACTCGGAACAGTTAGATAACGACCGCCCCGCTTCTCTCCGTAGCGCGAACCCAGTAACTAGCAATTCGGGGCAGGAGGCCGCCTCACCTAAGTGTTTCAACACATCGTCTCATACGTCGCTCTTCAAATCTTAGGTGTCCGTTCGGGTCTACTGCGACCGCCCTCTCCCCGCAATCGGCCAGACCTCCAAAACGTCCTCGCCGCGCACAGCGTGCAGATGGTCGTACAGATTCACAGTGGGATCGCAATGTGGGATCGTCAGTCGAACTTTATCGCCCACGGTAATCGGCTCGGA
The DNA here is from genome assembly GCA_002296225.1 of Acidobacteria bacterium UBA823. Lineage (GTDB taxonomy): Bacteria > Acidobacteriota > Vicinamibacteria > Vicinamibacterales > UBA823 > UBA823. Next base: position 36,243 of record DBHR01000041.1, read on the forward strand.
TGGGTCGGTGAGCTCGAGGATGCCGTGCTCATCGCCGCCGAACTGGTAAGTTACCCCTCGGATGTCTCGAAGTCGCGGCGGTTCTTTGTCTGTGGCAAACGCCTTGTAGCCGGCATCGACCGTAATCCGACCCTCAACGGGCTGACTGATCGCCGTCGCCAACACGAAGAGCGACGGCTCGAAATCATCGAAGACCTGGCCCGATCGACCACCAACTTCGCGATAGTTGTCGTCCATGAAGACATACGAGCCGACCTGGGTGTCAGTCATCCCGTCGACTTCACTGTTGATATCGTAGGTGCCAGTACCGCCACCAGTAACCACGGGCAGGTTGAGCCCGGCTTGTCGCATCGAAGCCACCGTCTCCATGACTCGACCCATCGTCTCAGAATACTGGTGACGGCGCGCCTCCCAACCAACCACGTGTTGCAACCGTCCCGCGTAAGCCTGCACACCCACCAGCTCGAGCGACTCGGCGCGTGCCACCGCATCGGCCAGCGTAACAGCCGACTCGCCGAGCGCGATCCCCGTCCGGTCGTCGCCAGTGTTCAAATCGATAATAACCTGCAGCCTAATACCGACCGCCCTCGCACCATCGTTCAGATCACGCACGTTCTGCAGGCGGTCGGTCACGATCTGTAGGCTCGGTGCCTGGCGTGCCAGGGCGAGCAGTCGGGCGAGCTTGCCACGCGTAGCGATCGGCGAAGTAATGAGCAGCGGACCGACGCCGCCCTCGACCATTACCTCGGCCTCGCTGATCTTGGTCACGGCGATGCCAATCGCGCCAAGGTCGAGCTGCTGGCGAGCAATGACCGGGCACTTGTGGGTCTTAGCGTGCGGGCGTAGCGACGCCCGACGGTCAGCATAGAACTGGTGCATCGTACGCAAGTTCGAATCTAGCTGATCGACGTCAACAACCAAGGCCGGCGTGGCCAGATCCCAGAGGCGCATGGGTTCGGGTAACGGAATCGGCCGGTGGCGCTGTCCAACTTCCACGGCCGCCACCCCGGCCAGCGCAACGGGGCCGCCGACTATTGAGGAACTAAAGAAGTCTCGTCGTGTGATTCTCATGTCTGCCCCGTGCCGCGCCTGCCCCGACGGCTCACTGGCTGTACGGAGCGACCGTCTCATCCCGCTGCAGGCCGCTGTCCTAGATGTGATCGTCTCCCCTATAGAGTCGCCGGCAACACTGTCACGGTTCACCCGGCCGAGGCCAGCGCGCGTAGGTAAGCAGATACGGTCTCGCGCAGGCCGAGTTCAAGAGCATCAGCCACCAAGGCGTGCCCAATCGACACCTCGAGGATGCCAGGCACGTGCTGACACAATGTCGGGAGATTATGGAGATTCAGGTCGTGTCCCGCATTGACACCAATCCCTGCGCGCTCCGCCTCGCCAGCACAGTTGGCGCACGCGTCGAGTGCCATGGCTTGCTCGGGTGTCCCGAAGGCCCGCGCGTAAGGCTCAGTGTAGATCTCGACCCGGTCGGTGCCGACCGCTGCCGCCGCCGCGATGATTGCGGGGTCCGGGTCCATGAACAATGACACCCGAATCCCCCTGGCTTTTAAGTCAACGATGATCGGACGGAGCCGGACTCCGTCCGTTTCAAGATCCCAACCGTGGTCAGACGTTCGCTGGTCGGGCGCGTCAGGCACCAGGGTGCATTGCACTGGCACGACCTGATGCACCAGCTCGAGGAAACGCATCGTCGGATAACCTTCAATATTGAACTCAACGGCCGCCTCCTTGGTAAAGGTCGACAGGTCCAAGACGTCGGACGGGCGCGTATGCCGCTCATCGGGTCGCGGGTGGACCGTAATGCCGGAAGCTCCGGCGTCAATGGCAATGCGTGCCGCGCGCAAGACGTCTGGCACTCCTACGTCGCGCGTATTTCTGAGCAGCGCTACCTTGTTCAGATTCACGCTGAGTTGTGTCATGGCTTCGAACTCGTCATTCCGTGACAATCAATCCGCACGCGCGAGGAGGAAGCGCGTTGCGGCGATGCCGGCGACCGGCCGAGAACTGAACAACGAGGAGGACACGTCGGGCCTCGCCGAAGGTGCGTCTTATTCGCAAGCGGGCAACAGGTGTCGGAGCGACGTAAGATTCAGCCGCGTTTCGTCATTGCCTTTAATCCTGATCCCCTTGACCCGAACTTTGTGGCCGGTATGGTTGCTCACGCCAAATTCATCGAGCGTGCCGATCAACCGGAGTCGTCCTTCCCCCAGTGGTGTGCTGACGTCCGGTTCGGGCGACACTTCTTCGGTAATTTCGACCGGCTCGGTAGCGCTGACAATCCACCACTGCTCACCTTCTTGCACGACACAGCCCACCGACATCATGAGTGGCATCCGCTGCGCCGCATTGGCTGCGACCACACCGAGCGCTACCACCGCGACGGCCAATCGCATCCCCGTTTGAATCATGACACTGCTCCCTCCAAATCTCTCACGCATTGGAGTTCGGCCTCACCTTGAGACGAGGGTCGCCTCCGCATCCGACACAAACTTTTGTAAACGCTGACCATAGGTGTCAGCTACATAGACCGCCCCTGTCGAATCCACCGCAATGCCGTGAGCCCAATCGAACTCCGAGGGCCCGTGCCCTTGGCGCCCCCAGCGCGCGAGCACCTCACCCGTCGCGGTCGCCACCTGCATCACCTGCTCGTTATCATGCTCGGCAATGTAGGCGTACTGTCCATCGCGGGAAACCGCCAGTCCCCAGGCGTAGCCCAAATGGGTCCACTTCCCCAAGAAGTTACCGTCGAGGTCGAACATTTGAATCCGGTGGTTCTCACGGTCGAGCACATACACTTTGTCGTTCTGGTCAATTTCGACCGCGTGGGGAAGGTGAAATCCCCCGTCGGCCATCGTTTCGTCCTGCGGCCCGCCGCCCCACTGCTCAATAAAGCTGCCGTCTGGCGCGAACTTCGCAATCCGGTTATTGCCGTAACCGTCGGCAATCAGA
>DBHR01000041.1:39503-39742 GCA_002296225.1 Acidobacteria bacterium UBA823
TTGCCGTAACCGTCGGCAATCAGAATCTCGCCCGTGCTTGCAATGTCCACGTCAGCCGGCCGGTCTAAGTGAGTGCTGTCATAGCCAGGTTCATCGGTGACCCCGATCTGCAGCAAAACCTCAGTGAGGTCGGAATTAAACTTCAGCACACGGTGCGCCATCTCGTCGATCACCCAGACATTGCCTTCGTCATCGACCTCAATGAAATGCGGCACGGTACCAGTAATGCCGTCACCGCC
>DBHR01000041.1:40071-40633 GCA_002296225.1 Acidobacteria bacterium UBA823
GAGCGAAGGAACTTTCCGTGCCTGTCGAACACCAAGATCGGATGCTCGCCACGATGAAAGGCGTAGACGTTGTCGTCGCGGTCTACTGCCACACCCGACACGCCGGGCTGAAGATTTGGCTGCCGTGGCGGCGGCGTCTCGCCGCGAGCGATGGTGGCCGCCCGGGCGCGCTCGAGTTCAGCCCGCGCCCGCTCCCGCGCGGCCGGCAAGGGGAACCCCTGCGGGTGGCCGAACACCCAGCCGTCGGGAAGGTTCGCCCAATTGGGCACAAGCGAGAACGTGGCGTTTTGCGCAGTCGGCGCCATCGACCCGAGCAGCAGTCCCGTAGCAATCAACGAAATGATACGCATGATCTGGGTCGCGCCTCCGCGTTAGCGACCAGTCGCCTCGGGAATATCCCTCTGGAACCACCCACTCCCGAAATTCAGGAACGGGCCTCCGTCGACCGAAATCCGTGCCTCAATCTTGTAATTGACCGGCGAGACGAGCCGCGTCCGGTAGCGCAGCCTGACTTCCTGGTCCGCATAGATGAAGGGCGCTGTCTCGTAGTGAATCGTGTAGA
>DBHR01000042.1:0-146 GCA_002296225.1 Acidobacteria bacterium UBA823
GCACCGGCCAGAAGGTGCTGTCCAGGATTTTGCCGTCCTCATCGAGCACCCGTGTACTCCAGATCATATGGTGGACTACGAAGCGCCCACCGACCGTCTGCCGGTTGTTCGAATTGCCGTCTGCGTCGAGCACGTCGTTGACTTCA
>DBHR01000042.1:498-7123 GCA_002296225.1 Acidobacteria bacterium UBA823
CTTCGGTGTTGCCGATCGGCGTCAATTCGATGTCACCCCACCAGTCGGCCGCGTCCCCTTCCACGAAGAGGTCTTCGGTCACCGTGATTAGGTCGGGCTCGCCTGCGGTCCAGAGCGAGGCGCCCCCGATCGGCCTGGCCGTCGGTAGGTCAGCCGGGTCCCCTCGTGGCGCGCCGTTTTCGACCCATCGCGCAATGTTGTCCAGGTCCTTGTCGGAGAGGGATGGATCGAACAGATAGTGCTGGATGCCAACGTCCTTCTCGATGTACCAGGGCGGCATCACGCCGGCGACCGGTCCTAGACGGGTTCGCACCCTGATGGCGCGAGCCCAGGGACGCACTTCCTCGTAGGTGACGAGCGACATTGGCGCCACCGAGTTCGGTTGATGGCAGTTTTGGCAGCTGCGCTGCAGAATAGGCGCGATATCCTTCGTGAACGTCACAGGGGTCGGCACGTCGGCCTGCTCAGCCGCCGAGAAACCCGGCGCGACCAATCCGATCCCTGCAACAACGAACAACGCCGCTCCGAGTGTGCCTCTGAATCCTCGATCTCTATTGGTTGGCATGGCACCCGCACTCCTCAGGTCTGGCTTGGCCGCCCGGTTCCAAATCGTCAGAAATCATTGATGTCTACGGATGAGACAACGCGCATTATACCGCAGGCCGTGGCTGTGAGGCCGTTCGGTTATGAATTTCGTGGTAGAACATTCATGATGAGAAGTGTGGTCTGACCCATTCTCTTTATTCGAGAGAAACGAGAAGAAAGATGGGAATCCGTATACTCCGCGCACTGCCCGTCACTATTGTTGTTTTGAGTTTTGGAGCGACCGTGGATGCTCAAGACCGCATCTACGTTGACCAGTACATGCCCCTCCGCTCGGAGCTGATGATCGCCGACGCCGACGGGAGTAACCCGAGCAAGCTCGTGCCAGGTAGGGACATAGATTACAACGCGTCGCTTTCCCACGATGGTCGATGGGTGGTTTTCACATCGGAGCGAAGCGGATCGGCGGATATTTTCCGCGCGCACGTGGACGGGACAGCGGTGGAGCAGCTCACCAATTCCCCAGCCTTTGATGACCAGGCGGCGCTGTCGCCGGATAACCGCTCCCTGGCCTTTGTCTCGAGTCGAGGGGACGGCTCTACGGATATCTACATTATGGACCTCGAGAGTCGCAGGATCCGAAATCTGACGAATGCGCCGGGCGGTGACTTCCGCCCGAGTTGGTCTCCGGATGGAGAGACGATCGCCTTCAGTTCGGAGCGGGGCACTGGATTTCCTCACCAGGACTACCCGGCGGTTGCCGGCAAATGGGAACACGTGCAGGCGGCAAGCGTCTATGTGATCAACACGAACGGCACCGGACTTCGCAAGCTCACCACGGACCTAGAAATGACGGCGGGATCGCCGAAATGGTCCCCGGACGGCAGCAAGATCGTGTTCTATGAGATGCTCGTGCGGGATACTTTTCGGGCCCGCTTCGGTGGCGGACAATCGTCGAGTATCGTATCGGTCGACCTTGCCACGGGGGAGCGCACCGTCCACGCCTCAGGTCCAGGACTCAAGGTTTCGCCGCAGTTTATTGCACCGGACCGCATCGCTTATATGACGAAGACCCAGAGAAGCGGAACCCTTACTTTTAGCAGCGGTGAAACGGGTTCACCCCAAGACCTCGCCAATCCCGTGTGGTCACAGGACGGCACACAGGTCGTCTATCATGCTGGCCAGATGGAGACTATGCACCATTACTCCAACACGCCGGGTGCGGAGGTGCTCGGTGTAATTGATGACCCGGGCTTTGAAATCGTGCACGCTAGCGGCTGGCCGGCTGTGTCGCCAGACGGCCACACGCTCGTCGTGAGCGAGCGAACACCGAGTGACGACCGTACGGCACTAGTGATGTGGAATACCGACGGCACCAACCCGAGACGAGTGTACCGCGATGATGTAACGGTGATGGGACTGGAATGGTCACGGGATGGGCGCTGGCTAGTCTTTGGAGCGGGTAGTTTCTTCGGCCAGCGCACGACCAAACCCTCCCAGATCATGATTATGAGGCCTGATGGGTCTGACGCGTATGCGGTGACCAAGGGATCTGCCAATGCTGGGTTCCCGAGCTGGTCGCCCGACGGAACGGAGATTGTGTATCGGCTCTGGACCGACAACGAGCAAGGGGAAGGTCTGCGCATCGTTGATGTCGCTACCGGCGAGTCTCGGGTCCTGACTACGGACTACGATACCCTGCCGCTCTGGTCGCCCAAGAGGGACGTGATTATGTTCACTCGCTACGCCAGAGATGAACGTTTTCCTTATGACGAGTTCGACATCTACACGATCCGTTCCGACGGGACCGACCTGAAACGCCTGACCGATGCGGAAGGAAACGATGCGCATTCCTTCTGGTCGCCCGACGGCAACTATATTCTGTGGAGCAGTTCGCGCTTTGGCTTCAAGGATGAGGCGCCGTTGGTCATCAACCAGCCGCAGCCGTATGCCGAACTGTTCATTATGAACGCCGACGGATCGAACCAGCGGCCATTGACCGATAATCACTACGAGGAAGGTACGCCTGCTTGGCTACCTGAGGAATTTGTGAGGCCGGAGTGAGGCCAGGGAGACCCCGGCGAAGGAGCATCGACCATGAGTAACGTCACTTTGAATGTGAACGGCACAACACACACTGTGGATGCGGAGCCGTCCACTCCGTTGCTTTATATCCTGCGTAATGACCTCGGCCTGCGAGGTCCGCGGTTTGGCTGCGGACTCGGGCAGTGTGGGGCGTGCACGGTGATCATTGATGGCATGGCGACTCGGTCGTGTGTCACGCGAATCTCTCGCGTTCAAGGCGAAATCACAACGCTGGAAGGACTCGTCAAGGACGGCACGCTGGACCCAGTGCAACAGGCCTGGATTGACGAGCAAGTTCCGCAGTGCGGCTTTTGCCAGAACGGGCAGATCATGACGGCCAAAGCGTTGCTGGACAAGAATCCGAATCCGACGGACACCGAGATTCGTGAAGGGATGGCCGGGGCCCTGTGTCGGTGCATGACGTATTACCGGGTCCAGGCCGCGATCAAGCGTGTCGCGGGAGGGGTGGTGACTGGTGAACCGGTCGCCGCCAAGGGAGGGGTCGAATGACAACCTTCACGAGTAATCCAAGAAAACTCGAAGAAGTATTGGGGATGCAGGACTCCGCGACTTCCAGGAGACACTTCCTCAAGACCTCTGGGTTCATTGTGGTGAGCTTTAGCGCTGCGGCCGTCACAGGCACTGGCCCATTCGCTGCCGCAGCGGGAAGCGAAGGGGCCGGAGTCCAGAGGGCGGGCCCGTACCCCGATCCTGACTTTAGGCAACTCGATTCGTGGATCGTTTTTCATGAAAATAATACGGCAACCTTCTACGTGGGTAAGACGGATTGTGGGCAGGGTACGGGAACGGCATTTCGGCAGATGATGGCCGACGAACTGGATATTGCCTACGACAGCACCAGCCTCGTCATGGGCAGCACCGACGTGACTCCCGATCAAGGGGGGTCAGGCGGTTCTGATGCTATACAGCGAGATGGTTGGCCGATGCGGCGGGTGGCTGCTGAGGCCAGGCGCGTCCTGCTGGAACTGGCCTCCGAGCGATTCGGAGTGCCTGTCGAACAGCTCGACGTGAGTGAAGCCGTGATCAGCTTGAAATCGAATACCTCCAGGCGAGTCACCTACTCGGAGTTAATTAAGGGGCAGCGGTTCGATGTCACGCTGACTGGAAGGGATGTCAACGAAACTACCGGTGTGGCCGATGTCAAGCCGGTACAGGACCTCCGGATCGTTGGCCAGTCGCCGATGCGTTATGACATTCCACCCAAGGTGGATGGGTCATTGGTATGGGCGGTGGATGTCACACTTCCTGGCATGGTGCATGCGCGCAACATCAAACCGCCGGTGGTGGGTGCCACTCTCCGCAACATCGACGAGTCGTCCGTTCGGGATCTGCCAGGGTTTATTCGGGTGGTCCACAAGGGTAATTACTTGGCAGTGGTCTGCGAGCGGGAAGAACAGGCGGTCAACGCTGCGAGGCGGCTCCGGGTCGACTGGGAAAAGCCGGCGGTGGCACCGTTCCCGACGTCTGAAGAGTTATTTACGTACATGCGTAACGCGGCGCCGACTTCAAGGTCTGAGCCGGACGCGGTGGGGAATCTTGAGGCCGCGCTAGAGCGCGCTGCAATGGTGATCGAAGCCGAATACGACGTGCCGTTCCAGGGACACACGGCCTTCGGTCCTGCGCATGGCCTGGCCGACCCCTCTGACGGACAGATGACGATCTACTCCAACGACATGAAATCCTACGGTATGCGGACTGGAGTGGCCGAGTTTCTTGGGATGCCCAGGGATCGGGTGCGCGTCGTCTGGATGGAGGGTTCTCAGGCGTATGGCCGCACGGCCGCTGACGATGCGGGCTTCGAAGCGGCGTTCTTGGCGAAAGAAATTGGGCGGCCAGTTCGCGTGCAGTGGATGCGGGACGAGGAGACGGCCTGGGATACGAAGGGTCCCGCCTTTACATTCGCATTGCGTGGCGGACTCGACGCCCAGGGTAACCTCATCGCACTCGACTACAACGCGCAGGCTGCGGACTACAATCACGTCGGCTACAACGAGGTGGAGACGGTCTTAATTTCACAACTGATTGGGACGAGGCTAGCGACGCCCAATAGTGGACGGGCGGCCACGCCTTCCGCAATGTATGCCATTCCGAACCAGCGCACCGCAACCCAGGTTGTGCGCCTTCCCATGGTGTGGGAAACGCCGCTACGAACCGGGAACCTCAGGGATCCCAGCGGCCCGCAGGTGACCTTCGCCTCCGAATCGTTCATCGATGAACTGGCGGCGGCGGCAAACGCCGATCCGATCGAGTTTCGATTAAATCTGCTCGCCGGCAGCACCGACGACGACAGCGGATTCAAGCGAGCGCGTTCGATTGCAGTCATTCGCGCCGCTGCGGATGCCTATGGCTGGGATACCCGTCCTTCACCGAAGTCGCGCGGCACCGGAACCGTTGTGACGGGACGTGGGATCGCCTACGCCTTTCGTAGCCAGACGGTCGTCGCGGAAATTGCCGAGGTCGAGGTGAATCGTGACACCGGTCACGTCTGGGTGAAGCGGTTGGTCTGCGCGCACGACTGTGGGTTGATCATTAACCCCGAGGGCTTACGCGGCACGATTGAGGGCGGGATGCTGCACTCGTTGAGCCGCGCGCTGCACGAGGAGGTGCAGTTCGACAGCGAAAAGGTCACGAGCGTGGATTGGAGGTCTCATCCAAGCCTTACGCACGCCGATACGCCGGCTGCAATTGACGTCGTGCTGGTCAATGGAGATCCCAATCCGAGTCGGTCCGACCTGCCTCCCTACGGAGCAGGCGAAACCGTCTGCAAACCTCTGATTGCGGCAGTGGCTAATGCGATTTACGATGCGACCGGCGTTCGTCTTCGCCGGGTGCCATTCCGAGATGAGCGGGTGCTCGCGGAGATCAAGGCCGCGGCGGTATGACCCAAGCCTCTGCGTGAACCGTCCCACGTCAGTCGCCTCAACGTCGATGTGCGCCGAGATTCGTCTGGTGTGGAACCGACGGCATTGACGGTAGGCGCAACAGTAAACTAGCGAACCGCGATCATTTGCAGTTCGATCTTTGCACCGGCATTCAATGCCGCCACCTGCACGGTCGCCCGCGCCGGGGGATCCTGAGGAAAATATTCGCGGTACACCTTGTTAAACGTCGAAAATTCGCGGATGTCTGCAATGTAGGCGGTCACCGACACGACGTTTTCAAAATCCATATTGGCGGCCAGCAACACCTCGCGGATGTTCGCCAGTGATTGGCGCGTTTCAGCTTCGATGCCGCCGGGGACCAATTCAGTGCTTTGCGGGTGGCGTCCGAGATGTCCGGCGATGTATAGGGTATCGCCGGTCAGGATACCCGGACTGTAAGGCAGTCCGAAATACGGGTAATTCTCAGGGCTGATGACCCGACGCCCTTCCCTTATCTGGCCTGCAGATTCTTCACTACGTGATACAACGACCGCTTGGATGGCGACGGTCAGAATGGCCACGGTGGTCAGCACGGCGACGTTTGTGCGATTCTTGAATAGCATCATGCCCCTTTCATGTATTTTTCGGAATTCCGTTCTTTTTCCTACTGCTCGCAAGCTGCTAGCTTAGACAATGGAACCGTCGCTAAGATTCCGACCCTCTGACATTCGATTACTAGCGAATCAGTACGACTATGGAATCGACGACGAGGCACTAAGAGCACTCATTCCAGAGGTGCGTGCTCAGCAGTTCCTCACAAAACGGCAACTCCGCGTTGTAGCATCTTGGAAGGCTCCACGATCAGCGGGGCACATGGAACGGAATCAGCCGCAATATGTGCAGGAAGTCACTGCGATTGCTTTGCGAGCGGTGTCTGAACGAGCACGTATTGAAACCCTGACTCTTCTTGATGGAGTGTCTTGGCCGACCGCGTCTGTAATATTGCATTTCTTTCATCGCCGCCGTTATCCAATTCTTGACTTTCGGGCATTGTGGTCCGTAGGGCTAGAGCCACCGGCGCAGTACAACTTTCAGTTCTGGTGGAGTTATGTGAA
>DBHR01000042.1:7451-7900 GCA_002296225.1 Acidobacteria bacterium UBA823
TATTGCCGCGGATTAGCGAGAGATAATCGAGTCGATATGCGAACTTTGGATCGCGCGCTATGGCAGTACTCGAAGGAACATCAGCGTTGAACCCGCCCCCCCAGCCAGCGGTAGACTCTAGGCCTTCAGCAACATCGTTGACGGCGGCAGTATTCACGGCCCGCCTAGGAGGATTCGATGCATGTCCTGTTGCGTGTTGGAGCCACGGCGTTGCTCACCTCACAAGTGATCTCTGCTCAGATGCCGTCAGGTGACACGCTCGACATCTACTGGATCGACGTCGAGGGTGGCGCGGCCACGCTCATCGTGACTCCGACCAACGAGTCCATTCTGATGGATTCCGGGTGGCCCCGTTCTGACGAACGGGATGCCCAACGTATCCAGGAGGCGATGACCGACGCGGGTATCGACCGTCTCAACTATTTCATCACCTCTCACTTCCATACCGA
>DBHR01000048.1:0-9092 GCA_002296225.1 Acidobacteria bacterium UBA823
CCTCCGAAGCCGCTAGGGCGACAGATTTACAGTCTGTTGCTTTTGCCCGCTCCGCAACCTCGCCACCTTTTTGTCGTCGCTCAGCGACCCGGCCCGCAACACGACCACCAGCGTCTGCGTGGGGCCAACTGCTGATCACTAAACCTCATGACTCGTAGTGCGATGCGATTGAATCCTGATACACGTGATCGTCCCACCACGCGTCGTGCTCCGATTCAAAGACGGGACCCGAAGTCCGATCCAGATCTGGAAAGCGTACCGTGCACCCTTGATCCCTTGGAGCTGGCGAAGGGATTTGAACCCCTGACCGGCTGATTACAAATCAGCTGCTCTACCGGACTGAGCTACGCCAGCCAGTCCAAACGGGCCACTTTAGCACGTTTGATACCATCCCGCAATCAATGCCACACCCAACCAGAACATCACGCCCCACTTCGAGAGCGTGATTGGTTAACTAATCGCTGACGAACGGCTTCAAAAAGAACAATTCCCGCCGCCACCGAGACGTTCAGGCTCGTCACGTGACCCACCATGGGAATTGAAATGAGCCAGTCGCAGCGCTCTCGAACCAACCGTCGTAACCCTTTGCCTTCGGCACCCAGAACCACAGCCGTCGGCAGCGTGAGGTCAACCTGGTCGTACTGGTAACTGGCCCTCTCATCAAGACCGACCGTCCAGACACCAGACGCCTTGAGAGTGTCAAGTGTTCTCGCAATATTGACCACCTGAACAACCGGGACGTACATGACCGCCCCGGCCGAAGCCTTAGCGGTGGCCCCGTCCAATCGCGCCACCCTCCGTGACTGCCGAATGACCCCATCCACGCCAGCGGCATCGGCTGTTCGCAAGACCGCCCCCAAATTCTGAGGGTCTTCAATCCCATCAACGACGACGAATAACGGCAGAGCGGCTCCCTTCAGAAGCTCGTCCAAAGTATGCGTCCGGAAGGGGGCAACGTTCGCCACAACTCCCTGATGCAGGCGACCTCGAGACGATCTTGTAAGTTGGACGCCGGTGCGACGCTGCACGGCAACACCCGATGCCTCGGCCAGCTGTATCAGCGCCCGCAGACGTGGGCGCGTCGGATCGTCTACGTCGACCGAAGTGGCTCGGCCCGCACGCAAGGCCTCAATTACCGGATTTATGCCGTAAATAACCATCTCAACAGTAGCAACGACGGCGTCCGCTTCAGCTGAGCCCCAGCGCAGCCGCGAACGCCACTGCTCGCTCACGGCACCCGACGACCGTGCGCACACCGGATGCCGAAAGCATCTCCGCACCTCGATCGATCGCTGGCACGGCGCGATCCAACTCCATGCCATCGCCACATCCAGTTAGCGCGATCCTGATTGGGTGAAACAACGCGCGGCCTTTGCAACCCGTCTCGTTTTGCACTGCAGCCTTGAGGTCCAGAAAGCCTTCCGCATCCAATCTCGGTCGAGCCGAGAGCTCAACCGCTAGCACCGCAATCACCCGCCGCGCCTCGGAGCCTTCAACTTCACGCCGAATCTCAGGATCCGAAAGCGCCTCGGCAACGTCAAACTCGAATAAAAACTTAAGCCGTTCGGGAATCTGCTCGAGACGGTCGACTGCGCCGACGGCCAGTGCTGCAATGTATCCGAGAAAAACCGTGCCACCACCGTCTGGCTCGGCACCCGCGAAGCCCGCCTGCTGAAAGAACGGCACGGCCAACGTTGCCAGGCGACTCGGTGACAGCGCCTTCAGATAGTTCCGGTTCACCCAAGCCAGCTTTTCGGGATCGAAGACGCCAGCGCGCTGACCGACGTCGTCAATCCTGAACCGCCGAACTAGCTCTTCGATCGGCAGAATCTCATCATCGGCACCGGGAGACCAACCAACGAGTGCAAGATAGTTCGTAAGCGCCTCAGGAAGATAACCGCGCGTTCGGAACTCAGCTACCGAGGTCGCGCCATGCCGTTTAGCCAGCGGTGTGCGGTCGGGCCCCATAACCAGCGAAAGATGGGCAAACACCGGCGGCGAAAAACCAAGCGCCTCGTAGAGCAGAAGCTGTCGCGGCGTGTTAGAAATGTGATCTTCGCCTCGAACCACATGCGAAATCTCCATCAGTGCGTCGTCAACGACGACGGCAAAATTGTAGGCTGGCCGCCCATCCGACCGCACGATGATCGGATCGCCGATAACCTCGCCGCTGAAGCTGACGGTCCCGTGTACAAGGTCGTGGAACTCGACCTTGTCGACCTCTGGCACCGAAAAACGGATTGCGGCGGACTCACCGGCATCGAGACGGCGGCGCACGACATTGCCCGACAACGTTCGGCATGTACCCGCATAGCGCACCGGCCGACCGGTGGCCACAGCGGCTCGACGATCCGCCTCCAGTTGCTCGGGTGAACAAAAGCAATGGTAGGCGGTTCCTCGTCCGAGCAACTCATCACTATAGGCCTGATAGGTTTGGAGGCGCTCGGACTGCCGATACGGCCCGAATGGACCGCCGAGATCCGGTCCCTCGTCCCAAGACATACCCATCCATCGAAGATCTTCCAAGATGCGCGCTTCTGATTCACCTGTCGAGTGCTCGGCGTTGGTGTCCTCAATTCGCAGGACCATCGAGCCACCAGAGCCTCGGGCGGCTAGCCAGTTGAAGAGTGCCGTGCGGGCATTTCCGACGTGGAGAAGGCCTGTTGGGCTGGGCGCGAAGCGAAATCTCATAACAGCAGGGACTCTATCGCCGGGTCGGCGGCCAGACCCAGTTGAGCTACTGCATGCACGGCAATGGCCTCACCGTGCCCAAGCGGCCCAACGCCCTCGTTGGTCTTCCCTTTGATACCGACGTCGGCTGGAGTGACACCGGTGGCCTCCGCGACGTTCGTCCGCATGGCATCGAGATATGGGCCAAGCGCCGGTCGCTCAGCGATTACAACGACATCGAGATTGCGCACCGCAAGTCCCCGCTCGCGCACTATCGCACTCGCTCGGACGAGGAGATCTAGACTTGATGCGTCTTTCCACCTCGGATCCGAGTTGGGAAAATGCTGGCCGATATCTCCGGCGGCGGCGGCGCCCAACATCGAGTCCACAACCGCGTGGCACAGAGCATCGGCATCCGAATGGCCAAGCAACCCAAACTCATACGGAATAGTCACACCGCCGAGGACAAGCGGCCGCCCCTCGACCAGACGGTGTAAATCGTATCCAATCCCAACGCGCATGCCGGAGCCCCCCCCTGGCCATTGGACGCGGGCGCGGGCGACCGCCAGGTCCCGTGCCGTTGTCAGTTTAACGTTGCCCGGGTCACCATCAACGAGCCGTACAGTGTGGCCGGCGCGCTCGACCAGCATCGCCTCGTCCGTCACGTCCATGCCGGTCACGCCGAGCGCGAGACCATCTTCCAGTACGTCTCGGCGAAACACTTGCGGCGTCTGCGCCAGATAAATAGTGTCCCGGGGTAGCGTCGTGTCGACGATGGGAAGGCCGTCGACCCGATCGGCTAGCTTCACTGTATCCTGGGAAACGATCGCCGCAACTGCGGCACCACCCTCAAGTGCAGCGTCCAGGGTTCGATCGATAACGGGCACGGACACGAACGGCCGCGCCGCGTCGTGCACAACCACAAGATCGGCATATTGAGGGACGAGCGCGAAACCCCGCGCAACCGAGTCCTGGCGGCGCGCGCCCCCCGCGACGACGCGCGTCGGCGTCCGCCGACCGATAAGATCTGGACCATAGCGTGCCGTCAATTCGCTTGGCAGCACGACGACGATCTCGTTGATGCGGGGATGTCTATCGAACGCGTTGAGACTGTGTCCAAGCACCATTGTGTCGCCGAGCGCTAGAAACTGTTTCGGAATCTCGGACCTTATCCGAGAACCGCTGCCCCCAGCCACAATAATGGCCACAATGTGCATACGCTGGTCCCGACCTCTACTCAGCCACCGCCTGCTCGCGTGCAGACCACTGTGTGATCTTACGAGGCCCCACGAACTGCATCATACGCGCGGTAACCGTTTCAACCGTTGAACTCAGGAGGGTCAGATTAACAGCCACCGGCGCAAACACGACGACCAGTGCGCTTGTGGTCAACGGGGTAATCATGGTACGGGCCGAGTCCGAGGACGGGTTACCGAACGCACCAATACGGTCAGCAAGCACCAACCGCCCATTCACGTGCACGACATCCTTTCGGATCCCTGGGTACGACTCACCTGAACAGCCGCGTCGACACTCGATCGCACCATCGATACAATCCGCATCATAGAGCCCAAAGGGTAATCGAGATTCCATCGAGCAC
Source organism: Acidobacteria bacterium UBA823 (assembly GCA_002296225.1). Lineage (GTDB taxonomy): Bacteria > Acidobacteriota > Vicinamibacteria > Vicinamibacterales > UBA823 > UBA823. The sequence goes on from DBHR01000048.1 coordinate 4,271, forward strand.
CAGTTACAGACGTCGACCAGCGCGTTCACCCGTGGTAGCGAGTCGCCTCGACGAATGCGTCTAAGTAACGCTTCCGACGACGGACGCCGCTTCGTTGGGTCGATTCCGAACCGCCGATAAAGTCCGCGAACGGCCGTGAGTACATTATCCTGGCCGGTCATGTCCCGTACTCTAGCGGCCGCAGTAGCCAAAGGCACGTCCAGCGATGGTTCTCGGTTCACGACGCTGAAATCGGTGAGCCAAAGCCCAGCCAATTGGACGATGTCATTCAGTTCAAGAGTGACCGAAATATCGACCTCAGAACCGTGCCCGGCACTGGCCATCACGACTCTCTCTCCATACCACACGGTGCTCCCTTGGCACCGTCACAGTCTACGGCCGTCGCGATGATGCGCTGCACCCTTGCAGCCAGTTCCGTAGCGTCATTACGCGACAACTTTTCGGTCATGATTGGGTGGTGCACGGTCAGGGTGACATGGCCCGGACAGGTCATCAACCGGCCGCGGCGCATCACATGACGGCTTCCGGCGACCGACACCGGCACAATCGGCATGCCGGCCTCAATGGCCAGAACGAAGATCGCCTTCTTGAAGCCATAGAGCCGACCGTCGATCGATCGCGTGCCCTCGGGAAACACAACCAAAGAAAGGCCGCGGTGCATGACGTTGGCGAGCCGTCTGAAGACTTCGGTACCTGGCTTCGATCGGTCAACCAGCACGTGCCCGGTGCGCCTCAGATGCCACCCCAAAACTGGGAATCGACCCAGTGCTTCCTTCGCAATGATCCGAAGCTGAAATGGGAGTGACCAAAAAATAATCGGTATGTCGTAAATGCTTTGATGATTCGCAACGAAGACATAGGTCTTCCGAGACACCAAGAGTTCTCGACCGTGGACATCGACGTCTACGCCCGTAGTGGCCAGAATCAACCAAGACCAGGTACGCGCACAGAAATGTCCGAAGTCGCCACGTCCACCGAAAACGCTCGAACCGATCGATAGAGCACCCAACACGACCGTGTACACACCAATGGCCGGAATCAAAAAGAACACCGTGCGCCACCAATGAAATGGGAAGATCGACACTAACGAATCCAGGAAGATGGGACCAGGGCGACGGGCAAGTGCATGTGCTCAGACGATCAGCGCCTCAAGCGCCTCATTGAGCGTCCGCACGGTAACAATGTCGACCCCCCCCGGATCGGCCGCTTCGCGATTACCCTCGGGCACAACACATCGCCCGAAGCCGAACTGTGCCGCCTCGCGCAATCGGAGTGCGGCCTGACTAATGCCGCGCACCTCGCCCGCAAGCCCGACCTCGCCAAACACTGCAGTGTTCGCATGAATCGCGCGATTTCGAACGCTCGATGCAACCGCCGCGACAATTCCAAGATCGGCCGCGGGCTCGCTCACAGTCATACCTCCAGCGATGTTGACAAACACGTCATCGCCCATGACGTTCAGGCCAACCCGTTTCTCCAGTACGGCAAGCAACAACGCGAGACGGTGTTGGTCGATGCCACTCGCGGTCCGGCGTGCATTGCCGTAGGCGCCGGTACTAACCAGCGCCTGAACCTCAATAAGGATCGGCCGCGAACCCTCTACGCAACAGAGGACTGCGGAGCCTGGGACACCAGCCGACCGCTCCGCAAGAAACAGTTGCGAGGGATTGGCTACCGGCTGAAGCCCACCGTCAGTCATTTCGAACACGCCGACTTCACTCACCGCCCCGAAACGATTCTTAACGGCGCGAACCACCCGGTGGGACTGATACCGTTCGCCTTCAAAATACAGCACGGTATCGACGATGTGCTCCAGGGCTTTCGGCCCGGCGAGTGCGCCGTCCTTGGTCACGTGCCCAACGAGAAACGTTGGAATGTTATGACTCTTGGCACCAAACAGTAGCTGGGTCGCCGCTTCTCGGACCTGGCCGATGCTGCCAGGCACCGACTGCAGCTTGGTGGAAAACACAGTCTGCACGGAGTCGACGATAATGAGTGCCGGTTGCCGTCGCGTGATCTCGTCGAGGATTCGCTCCAGACACGTTTCTGCGAGCAGGTAAAGCGGCGCAGACCCTATTCCCAAGCGTTCGCCACGGACTTTGATCTGGTGCTCCGACTCCTCACCAGAGCAGTAGAGGACGGGCCCGGCCGATGCCGCAACTTGAGCCGCTGCCTGCAGAAGTAGTGTGGACTTTCCGATGCCTGGCTCACCCCCGAGCAGGATCAACGAGCCGGGCACCGCACCACCGCCAAGTACTCGATCGAGTTCGTCAATGCCCAACGACAAGCGGTCCATCTGGGCCATTTCGACGTCGGCGTAGAGCTGCGCGCCGGCTGAAGATCTGAGGCCGAGCCGAGTTTCGTCTTGTTGCGACGTCGGTGGTACCCGTTCTTCGACGAAAGTGTTCCACGCGCTGCAACGATGACAGCGTCCGAGCTCCTTTGACGCCTGGGCGCCGCAGGACTGGCACACAAAATGGGTGCGAAACTTCATTGTTCGGACACGGCTCGCACACCATCAAACACAAGCAATGACCGCTGACTCATTGGTGGACTGCCGTTTGGTTTTCGAAGCGTGTGAACTCCTTGAGAAACGCTAGCCGTACGACGCCGGTCGGACCATTCCGCTGCTTACCAATGATTAACTCGGCCGTGTTTTCGTTATCGGGCTTGGGGTCGTACTGATCTTCACGGTAGATAAACAGAACGACATCGGCATCCTGCTCAAGCGCGCCCGATTCACGAAGGTCCGAAAGTTGAGGACGGTGTTCAGACCGTGATTCCGGCGCCCGACTGAGTTGCGACAAGGCGATGATCGGCACATTTAACTCCTTCGCAAGCCCCTTCAGCGATCGAGATATCGACGCCAACTCCTGCGTTCGGTTCTCGAATCTTCCCCGCCCTTGCACCAGCTGAATGTAATCGACGATCAGTAAATGCAAATTGTGCTCGGCTTTCAGTCGCCGCGCTTTCGCACGCATCTCAAGGACACCGATCGTTGATGGGTCGTCGATATACACGCCTGCACCCGAGAGTGCTTCAAGGCTGTGCGACAACCTGCTGTAGTCCTGTTCGCTAAGGAATCCGGTGCGGAACTGGTGGGCGTTGATCCGGGCCTCCGACGTGAGCATCCGTAGGAACAGTTGTTCCTTCGACATCTCGAGACTAAAGAGACCAATCGTCATGTTGGTTTTGGTGCCAACGTGCTGCGCGATGTTCAACGCCAGGCTGGTCTTGCCCATCGCTGGCCGTGCCGCCACGATCACCAACTCAGCTGGCTGCAACCCCGACGTCAGCGCGTCAAGATCTGTGAAGCCGGTCGGGACACCTGTGAGGTCTCCCTTAGTTTCTTGGAGTCTCTCGATCCTTTCGAAGCTGGCCGGAACCAGATCGCTGAGCGGCACAAATCCTGTCTCGATTCGATCGTCGGCAATTTCGAAGATCGCGCGCTCGGCCTCATCAAGCTGGATGTCGGCGTCAGTTTCGGCCCGGTAGGCCGTGGCCAGAATCTTGTTGCTAGCATGGATCAGACTGCGAAGGGTCGCCTTCTCCTTGACGATTCTTGCGTAGTATTCAACGTTTGTTGACTTCGGGACGCCGTCGACGAGTGCTGCAATGTAGGCGGGCCCACCGACCTTATCCAGATCGCTTGCACGCCCCAGTTCCTCTTTGAGCGTGACGAGGTCTATGACCTCGTTACGGTCGCTGAGGACAATCATCTTGTCAAAAATGCGGCGGTGGGCGTCCCTATAGAAGTCGCGGGAGTCGAGCAACTCAGCCGCGTGGTTGAACGCGTCGTTATGAATCAGGACCGCACCGAGCACGCACTTCTCGGCTTCCAGATTATGCGGGAGCGGTCGCTCGGATACAGCGGTCTCGGCCATCACCGACGTGTCCGTCAACGTCTGGCGCGATTACCCCGTCGCGCCGCCTGCGCAAGGATGACACCAGAGCACGCGACGCTGAGCCGCGCAGGCGCCTCGCGCCGTGAGCCACGCAGTTTACCAGAGACTGTGGCTAAGAGAAGGTGTTTCCTGCGCCTCACTCTTCGGCGACTTCCTGGATGACTTTGACCACCACCTGCGCCATCACGTCGCGGTGCACCTTAACCGGCACGGAGAACTCCCCGAGCTGTCTGATCGGCTCGGCTAGCTGGATTTTGCGCTTATCAACATCGACCTGTTGGCCGGCTAGACACTCAGCAATGTCAGTCGCAGTGACCGATCCGTATAAGGTATCCTGCTCGCCCACACGCCGCGCGACGACACACTCGACCGACGCGAGCTTCGCCCCAAAGGCCTCCGCCGCCTGCTTCTCGGTTGCTTCGCGTACCTCAGCTAACTTGCGCTCCCGCTCGACCTGCCGACGATTACCGTCAGTCACAGGTAAGGCCAACTTGCGCGGGAGGAGATAGTTTCGAGCATACCCCGCGGCGACCTTCACGACTTCGCCACGACGACCCAGATTATCGATATGCTCCAGAAGAATAATTTCCATACACGCACTCCGATGGCCAGGCACCCTTAGTAGCCGGCCCAGGCACGAACGCTAGTCAGATACGTAGGGCACGAGCGCCAGTTGCCGGGCCCGTTTGATCGCAGTCTGCAGCTTCCGCTGGTGCATCGCGCAGGTCCCTGAAAGACGGCGCGGCTGGATCTTTCCCCGCTCGGGAAGGAATGGCATGAGCATCCGCGCATCTTTGTAGTTGATGTAATTAATCTTATCAACACAGAACCGGCACACTTTCCGGCGACGGAACAGACCACGACGCCCCCCACGCTCGTCGCTCCGCTCGTCACTCCGTCCGCTCCGTCCGCTCCGT
>DBHR01000048.1:9377-10088 GCA_002296225.1 Acidobacteria bacterium UBA823
GTCCGCTCCGTCCGCTCCGTCCGCCACGTTTCTCAACCATGAACGCCCTCTATGCCTTCCTCGACTCCTGGTTTCCCCCGGGGGTCACCGCCGGGTCAACGGACGGTGGCACGTCGACGGTCCCCGAAGGCAATCCCCGCGAACCGCCGCGCCGCTCACGCTCTTTAGCTCGCCGCGCCGCCGTACGCTCGGCAACGTGAAGCTCCTCGTCGACTCGCACAACTAGATGACGCAGCACCTCTTCGGCGACCCCCATGCGGCGCTCTAACTCGGCCACCATCTCGCCCGAGCCGGACAGAAGCTCAAGTACATAAATGCCCTCTTTGCAGTGATTGATCTCGTAGGCCAGCTTCCGCCGACCCCAATTCTCTGTTTTCTCGATGCTACCCTTGAATTTCCCAACGATTGCTTCGACCTGCGCGTGCAACTCCGCAACGGCTTCATCGGTCACTGTTGGCGACACGATGTAGACGAGTTCGTATTGTCTGGGTGTTGGCATAAGGCCCCTTCTGGACTTGGCGGCCACGCCATGCGTGGCAAGGAGTCGATAGAATCGCGGTGAGTAATCCTAGCTTCGAGTCCGTCCGTCTACGATGGGTGTTCGTCGTTCTCCTCGTCAGCTCCCAATGACTCAGGTTCCGCACCGTTGAAGCGGTCCATGACGTATTCGACACCGTGGGTCACATAGGCATCAACTGCATCGGCAGCTCT
>DBHR01000048.1:10431-11849 GCA_002296225.1 Acidobacteria bacterium UBA823
ACCTCGGCCACCGCCAGCTCCTCGGAAGTTTCGAACCGCGCCAGCACATGGGCCGCAAGATCGCGTCGCGCGTCCCCACGCCCCACACCGACTCGAAGGCGAGAATACCCCTGCGTACCGAGCACCTCAATAATGGACCCGAGCCCGTTATGTCCGCCGTCGCCCCCGCAAGCTCGAGCGCGCAACCGCCCAAGGGGCAAATTCACATCTTCGGCAACGACCAGCATGTCGCCAAGAGCGATCCGATAGTACTGGATCAGCGCGGCGACCGCCAGTCCGCTCCGGTTCATGTACGTGAGCGGCTTGGCCAACAGCATCCCGGGCTCAACGCCACGAGTTCGCGCGATCACGGCCTCAGTCGGCGCCGGCCCGAACTCAAGGGAATGCCTCGTTGCTACCTCGCCCACCACGTCAAAGCCAACGTTGTGCCGAGTACTTCGATACCTGCGCCCAGGATTGCCCAGGCCGACTATCAATCGCACACTCACTTACGTTCGGAGCGACGAGACTCCGACGAGGGTTTCTCGCCGCCCTCTTCCTGTTCGACCTTGCCCTTCTTGATGACCTCTGGCTCAGTTGCCTCGCCTTCCGCTGTGGCCTCGACCCCAGCCTCGTCCGCCTCGGGCTCTTCTTCGGCTTCGGCCTTCGGTGCCACGACGTGCACGAGCAGCATATCGGGGGGGCTGATCGGCGTCCATTTGACGCCTTCGCTCACCTCACGGAGCCGCACGCCCTGGCCGATCATCAACTCGCTCACATCGACTTCCAGATGTTCTGGAATGTCGGCCGGCAGGCATTCGACCTCAACTTCACGATTCACGAAATCGAGGATTCCGCCTTGTTGTTTCACACCAACGGCCTCGCCCTCAAGAGTCACGGGCACCGAGACCGTGATGGCCCGGTCCATGGCGACGCGGTAGAAATCGACATGCAGCAGGTGATTCATGATCGGATCGAGCTGGTATTCTTTCACCAGCACCTGGGTTACCTTTCCACCATCGATCGCCAGACTAATAATGGCGTTGGCGCCGGACTCGGAATGCATGATCTGCATCAGCAGTTTGGGGTCGATTGAGACTGCCGTTCCGCCTCCGTCCTTTCCACCGCCACCGTAGACAATCGCAGGAATTCGACCACCCCGACGAAGCCTGCGGGTTTCGTTCTTCCCGAATGTTTGCCGTGTCACCGCTTCCAGCGCTGCTTCCATGGGTACATGCCCTTTCGCAGCGGTGAGGCTGTCCACTCACGCGCCGTTCAGACGAACAAGGATGATACCGACGTCTCCTCGTGAATATTTTTTATCGCGTTACCCAAGAGTGTTGCCACCGATAATACGTGCAGTTTGTCAGACCGTTCCCTAGCGCTCTCCAGCGGAATCGTATTGGTTACGATCAACTCCTCCAGCGGCGACTTCTCAA
>DBHR01000048.1:12196-12465 GCA_002296225.1 Acidobacteria bacterium UBA823
GATAGAACGCCGTGCACCGCGCACGCCAAGACCCGTCTAGCCCCCGTATCGGCCAGTGCCTGAGCCGCACTGCAGAGCGTACCAGCCGTATCGACGATGTCGTCCTGGATGATGCAAACTCGGCCTTCAACCTCGCCGACGACGTTCATCACCTCGGTCGTTCCATCATCCGATCGCCGTTTGTCAACGATGGCCAAGTCGGCCCCAAGCCGCTTTGCGTAAGCCCTAGCCCGCTCGGCACCGCCGGCATCAGGCGACACCAGCGTCAA
>DBHR01000048.1:12790-13103 GCA_002296225.1 Acidobacteria bacterium UBA823
TCAGACTCGTTGAGCCTTGACAGATAATCAATGACCACAGGCGCCGCAAACAGGTGGTCGACTGGAATATCGAAGAAGCCCTGAATTTGCGGCTTGTGTAGATCCATTGTGAGGACGCGATTGGCACCCGCGGCGCTGAGCAAATTCGCGACGAGCTTCGCCGAAATCGGCACACGAGGCTTATCCTTCCGGTCTTGCCGCGCATAGCCGTAATATGGGATGACCGCCGTGATTCGCAAGGCCGACGAACGCCGAAATGCGTCGATCATCACGCACAATTCGATCAGATTTTGGTCGACCGGGCTGCACGTCG
>DBHR01000048.1:13446-13644 GCA_002296225.1 Acidobacteria bacterium UBA823
CCTCGGATGTTCTCTTCAATCTGGAAGGAAACCTCACTGTCTGGAAACCTGCGAAGCTTGGCCTGTCCAATCGGAACCCCCAGGAACTCGGTGATCTCCTTCCCCAGTGCCGGATGCGCTGAACCCAAAAACAACTTAAGTTGCCCACTAGCCATAAGTAGTCACTCAGCACGGCACCAGTTGGCTGGGGCGGAAGGA
>DBHR01000048.1:14003-26995 GCA_002296225.1 Acidobacteria bacterium UBA823
CCACTTGGCCACGCCCCAATCCTCGTCGCCAGTCGCCGACACACCACGCGGCTTCGCCCTAGGTGGCCACGGGGACATGGCCACCGACCGGCACAACAACAAGCCCCGACGAGACTGGCAAAAGCTAACGATCTAGGACTGGCTCGCGGCCGCTGGCGCGAATTCTGAGTGTATACGATGGATCTAGCCCCTGCAAGCAACCGATGGATCGTCCTCGAAGCATCCCAGCCTCTCATCTTAAACCTTGAGCCAGTCTCTTTCAGCCCGCACCTCTCGGACACCCACTCTCTCTGGATATGATGTCCTCTCGGGATAACGTCCGCGCTACAACGACACGCCACGCTTGGCGCCGCAGCACCGCCGCCGCTGCGGTTGCATCCCGCCTACGTGAGAACAACCCGAAGACGCAAGAACCACTGCCTGACATCGATGGGTGGTCGGCTCCAGCCCGCCGGAGCGCCGCCTTCATCCGCCTCACCTCGGGATACTTGGCAGTGACGGCAGGCTCCAGGTCGTTGACCAGTTTACCCACCAGCGACAGCGCACCCGCCCTCACAGCAAGCGGCTCTCGCGATAGCACAGGTCGGACCCGACGCGGCGCCAGGTCGAACCAGCCGTAGGCCGATGCCGTCGGGACTCCAAACGTCGGAATGAGCACTACCGCCCAATGCGTAGGGAGGTCAACGAGTGGAAATAGCTCATCGCCGGCCCCAAGGCCGAGCACGGTGCCACCGACCAAAAAGAAAGGCACATCGGAGCCAATTCTCGACGCAATGCGGCGACAAACAGATGCACTCAGCTCCCCTGGCCATAAACGTGTCAGCGCATGAAGCATCGCAGCGGCATCCGCACTTCCCCCGCCTAGCCCCGCTTCAACCGGAATTCGCTTGTCAATAAAGACCGAGAGGTCACGCGGTGTACCACGGCCCACGGCCCTGGATGCGCGCACCACCGCCGCCCAAGCCAAGTTACGGCGGTCGACCGGCACGGCCGGGTCGCTGCACCGGAGCTCGAATGGGCCCGGCCGAACCGTGACGGTGAGACAGTCGGCGAGCTCGATCGACTGGTAAATGGTCCGCAATTCGTGGAGCCCGTCGGCGCGTCGTCCCAGTACCCTGAGGTTGAGGTTGAGTTTAGCGTAGGCTCGGGTGACGATCCGTCTGCGTCCCATTGGAGATTTGCCTCAACAGACATTATCCGCCGGACACTGCGGCCGACACCCACAGCGGCCCTCGAGCCCGAAGTTCTTCAAGGGTCATCGGAACGGCGTCCGGAGGAATATTGAGCGCGAACGCTGAAGCATCCAGAGTTGTATTGACGCGGACCTGCGACAGCAACATCGTCACGTCGACCGCATCTGCCGTTGGAGTCAGGGAGGTTAGACGTACTCGGGCCGGCACACGGCCCGACAGGTCACCATACTCGCCCAACCAGCCAGCGCGGCGCACAGCCACCACCCGGGGTGAACCTCCAACTCGGCGGAGGTAGACGAGACCGCCATCAGAGGTCTCGATCGTCCACCAATCCGACCCGTAGGACCGTCCAGCGCGTGGCTGCACCGTTGCTGGCACGCAGCCACTGAGCACATGACGAAGCTCGTCCGGCGTCAAGGCGATGCCGACCAACGCGTGAATAATTTCCACGGCAGATCTGCCAACCAACGCGCGGGATTCCCGGGGCAGCAACAGCACCGCATTTCCGGGTTGCGTGACGAGAATGAAAGCGGGAGGACCAAAAGGCGCCAACCCTTCAAAACGGCCCGCGCCGGGCTCGGCCAGCCCTACCAGCACACGGCCGCGCAGCCGACTGCTACCTACCCGCCCAGACAGCCGGAGTTCCGCGACCAACGTACGCACAGAGCAGCGCCGCGCCATCACCTCAGTGAACGTTTCGCGAAAATTAGGAAACGGTGCGCCAAGTCCCGACGGTAGTGTCGGCCGGTGCGACGCACAGGCCGCAGTCCAGCACGCAAAGAAGATAGTTCCCAGTAAGCACAGGTGGCGTGCCACGACCCTACCCTCTCGAACGCCCATGACGCGCACCCAAGCGCTCGCGGGCGTCAGCGCCTCGCGCGCTCCTTGCCGTCTTCGATCTTGCGCTTGATGACTGCCGGGTCGATCGAGTCAGCATCCCCTCTTAGCGCGCGCTCCCACGCCTCCACGGCTTCCACGTAACGACCACGCCGGAACAGTAGATCACCGAAATGGTCCTGGATGACTGAATTCTGGCTCAACTGCTCACTAGCTTGACGCAGATAGGTTTCCGCCAGCTCCCACTCCTCAAGCTTAAAATACGCCCATCCGAGACTGTCAAGATAGGAGCCGTTATGGGGATCGGACGCAAGCGCTCGTTGGATCAACGCGACGGACTCGTTAAGCCGTTCGCCGCGATCGGCCAGCATGTAGCCGAGGTAGTTCAGCGTCTGGTGATCTAACGGATCCCGTTCAAGCGCGGCACGAAACGCCTGTTCCGCATCGGCGTATCGCGCTTGCTGTTCGAAGATCGCCCCCAACTGGAAGAAGCCGCGCGCGCTGTTGGGCTCGAGCGCCATCACACGGCGCACCGCGGCTTCAGCGGCCCCAAAGTTGTTCAATCGGCGCTCAACTTCAGATAGTAGATAGAGCGCCCTCCCATCTTCCGGCCGAGCCTCGACGACTTCTCTGATCACGCCTCGCGCCCGCTCCTGGTCTCCAGCATTGAGCAGTAACGCAACCCAGCGACGTTTTAGGTTGAGGTCACTTGGACGTCGCGCTGCTGCCCGCTCGTAGGCATCGGCGGCCTCAGGCCACCGCCCTTCCGCCTGATAGAGCTCAGCCAATGCGCTCAGCATCCGCACCGATCGGGGCTGACGGCGGACGGCTTCTTCCAGCACCTCGGTCGCCTCGGCGAGGCGACCACTACCGGCGTACGCACGAGACAACAGCAGTAAGCCATCAACAAACTCCTGGCGCTCACGAACGAACGGCTCGAGCGTCGCCACCGCTTCGTCGAACTCGCCAGTCTCCACATACAACCGTGCCAGGCTGAACGTAATACGCGCGTCGAACACATCAGCCGCAACCGCCTGTTCCAGGTGTGTCAGCGCGCGACGGCGATACGTCTCAGCGTCAGGCGAACGTTGGCTCGCCGGCTGTTGAGCCGCTTGCTCGGACAGCGCGGCGAAAGTCAGCCCTAACACGCGGTGCGCGTCGCCATAATCGGCGTCCAGCACGAGGGCGTGCTCTGCGGCCTTAATGGCAGCCGTCGCCCGATTCAGCCGAGCGTACAGCGACGCTTGAGCTGCCGGAATCGCAGCGGCCTCCACATCCAACTCGGCGGCACGATTCAACACCTCGATCGCACGGGTGATATCGCCTGAGTTCTCCAGGCGAAGTGACTGAAGAAATAGATCGTAGGCCTCTGCTTGGCGCTGGTACGCCCGCGCCGGATGCGACGTTTCATCCTGCACTTGCCCTACCACGCCGGTTGCGGTCACGCTCACCGTGACGATCGCCATCCCAGCTGCCCGGCGGATATTCATAGCTAGTTGCGATTGTTCCATACGGCCGACAAGCCAGCAAGCGCGCCATTGACCCACGGGGAGATGCGAAGTCTTCTGGTATAGTTCGGTCGTGAAAGACAGCTTTCTCGAGGAGAGGCGCCATGGCAGTCGATCCTGAATTGCTCAAAATTCTCGTGTGCCCGAATTGCAAAACACCAGTCGACCCGGTCAACGACGGTGCGGGACTGAAATGCCGAAAATGCCACCGCGTGTACCCGGTCAAAGACGACATTCCGGTCATGCTCATCGACGAGGCGACCATTGAAAACTAATGGCGTGACATTGGAGCAAAGTTGCGGCCCATCGGTTCGTGCCAGCATCGACCACGGACAATCTGCTGAGTTGACGTCATGTCTGACAACGGCGTAACCACGGCCAGCCACCTCGAACGCGCAGCCTTCATTGCGCTCGCCGCGTTTGCCGCGGCGTTGCAGATCTCGATCGCCATTGCCCAGATTCTGCTGACCGTAGCTGGCGCCCTCTGGGTCGCTTTGTTGATCACACGCCAAGAGCGCATTACCGTTCCACGGTGGTCCTGGTTCCTCGGGGCCTACGCCGGCCTGACATTGATGTCCGCGATGATGTCCCTAGCACCGATCACGAGCATTACCGACTCCAAGCAACTCCTACTGTTTCTCATTGTTCCTGGTGTTTATCGCCTGGCAAGAGGACGGAAGGCTCTTACGATCGCGACCGTGATCATATCGGTGGGTGCCGCCAGCGCGATTGTCGGAATTGTCCAATATGGCATTCTCGAGTACGACAACCTCGGAAGCCGACCCCAAGGTCTGTTAACTCACTACATGACGTACTCGGGCTTGCTCATGCTGGTGGCTGGCATGGCTGCAGCGCGCCTGCTCTTCCACGGACGGGACCGCACCTGGCCCGCCCTAGTCCTACCAGCTCTGCTCGTTGCGCTGGCCCTGACATTCACGCGAAGCGCCATGGTGGGTACCTGCGTCGGGATCGGGATGTTGCTCGTACTCAAAGATTTCCGCTTACTCGCGCTGGCACCGATCGTTGCTGTGCTATTCATCGCCGTGGCGCCCGAACAGGTTACCGCCCGGCTGTACTCAACCTTCGACCTGCAGGACAAGACCGCACGGGATCGAGTCGCAATGATCCGAACTGGCGTGCGGCTGGTGCGTGACTATCCGGTGATGGGTGTCGGACCGGACATGGTGAAGGAGGTGTATGCCGACTACCGGGATCCGGCCGCGGTGCAGGAGTCGAATCCTCACCTGCACAATGTGCCAATCCAGATCGCGGCCGAGCGAGGGATCCCTGCGCTCTTGGTGTGGATGGCGCTGGTCGTGGCGCTAACACGGGGCCTCGTGCAGTTGCTACGGACGGGTACTTACCGTTCGCTACCGGCTGGCGGCCTAGCAGCCGTCGCCAGTATGCTCGCTGCCGGTATGTTCGAATACAACTTCGGCGACTCGGAATTCTTGATGCTGTGGCTCGTGCTGGTCACGCTGCCGTTCGCCGCAGATGCGGATACCGTGACTAGCCACGTGCCGACCGCAGAACCTGCGTGACCGATCTAACGCCTGCCCGTGCGCGCACCATCGTCGAGCGGTTCGAGCCGCTGACCGTGCTCGTCGTGGGCGACGTGATGGTCGACCATTTCCTAATCGGCCGAGTCGACCGCATCTCTCCCGAGGCGCCGATTCCGGTGGTCGCGTTCGACCGGGAGGAGTACCGGGTCGGCGGGGCGGCCAACGTCGCAAACAACGTCCGGGCACTTGGCGGGCAGACGTCGCTTGTCGGCGCCGTCGGCGCGGACGAACCTGGCCAACGGCTGTTATCCGACCTCCGTTCCGCAGCCATCGACACCACGGGCATCGTCATAGCTTCCGACCGCCCGACAACGCGGAAACTACGCATCGTGGCCAACCGGAATCAACAGGTCGCACGGGTCGATTTTGAAACTGACCAAGAACTTAAAACAGCGGAGGCTCGGGCTTTACTCGCTCGTCTAAGCGGAGCAGCCGAACAGGCTGACATCATCGTGGTGTCAGACTACCTAAAGGGAATTGTGACGTCGAACCTCATGTCCCAGGTGCTTGCCGTGAGCCACGCACGGGGAGTGCCTCTCTTGGCCGATCCGAAGATACCCCACCTTGAATATTACGCCGGGTGCACATTACTGACGCCGAATCATCACGAGGCCGCGATCGCAACGAATCGCTTAATCCGAACCGACGCGGAAGCCCGACAAGCCGGCCGCGATCTTCGATTGAAGCTCGGGTGTGAGAGCGTGCTTATCACTCGCGGAGAGCAGGGGCTGTGGTTGCTAGACGGCAGTAGCAACGCAGCGGAGCCGTGTGAAACAGCGCTGCCGGCTGTGGCCCGCGAAGTGTCGGACGTCACCGGTGCGGGAGACACGATTATTGCCACGATGGCGCTCGGACTGGCAGCTGGCGCGACGCTGACCGAGGCCGCACAGCTCGCTAACCAGGCGGCTGGTCTCGCCGTAGCTCGGTTCGGCCCAGTGACCGTGTCGGCACAAGAACTCGTGGAAGCCTTCGTAGATCACTAGTCTTGGGTCTTTGGTCTCTACCTCAGACCAGCCCGCAGATTATCAGAGCCCAGCCAAGCCTCGGGCCTCCGCGGTCAGTGCCAGAAGTGACGCTGGCCGGTCATAACCATCGCGATGCTGTGCTCGTCTGCAGCGGCAATGACCTCGGCATCGCGCTTCGACCCACCCGGCTGCACCACGGCGGTCGCACCCGCTTCAGCGATTGCGTCGAGCCCGTCCCTGAACGGGAAGAAGGCATCCGACGCGACGACCGTACCGCCGAGTTCCGCGCTGGCCTTGAAGACCGCCACATTCACAGCATCAACTCGGCTCATCTGACCCGCCCCAATCGCAACGGTCCGGTCACCGCGCGTAAACACCACGCCATTCGACTTCACGTGCGCACAGACCCGCCAAGCAAATCGCAGCGCATGCCACTCGTCGCCGGTTGGCGCGCGTTTGGTCACGACGCGAAGTCGCAGGTCGGCAGGGTCGTCGGTCCATGGCCGCGCTGCCTCGTCGACGACATCTCGGCGCTGGACCAGCCACCCGCCCAGAATTGACCGGACATCCCGTTGCCCCACGCGGCCCTCGCGGACTGACGAGAAATCGGCCACTAGGACGCGCATCGCCTGTTTCTTGGCCAGGATGGCAACCGCCTCTTCTTCTACACCCGGCGTCACTATCGCTTCGATGAACGTCGACGTGATAGCAGTCGCGGTCACGGCATCTATCGGCCGGTTCAGCCCGACGATTCCGCCGAACGCTGAAAGCGAGTCTGTCTCGCGTGCAACTGTATAGGCTTCAACGATCGAGTCGCCGGTGGCAACACCACACGGGTTCGTATGCTTCAGAACAACCGCCGCCGGTTCTTCGAACTCGAGCAAGAGGCGTGCCGCAGCATCGAGGTCTAGTAGATTAGTGAAAGACAGCTCTTTCCCCTGCAGCACCTGCGCCCCACTCAGGCCGGCGTCGGCATCGTCGGTATACCAAGCGGCCTCCTGATGCGGATTCTCGCCATACCGCAGCTTCTTGAGCTTAGAAAGCGACAACGCCAGAAATGACGGTGCCATTGCCTCCGATGGCGAGGCGTCACGCTCAAAACCCGATGCGGAGGCTCGAACGCACGCCAGCGTGTCTGCAATCGTTCGGTCGTACGACGCCGTGTGCTGAAACGCCTTCCGTGCAAGGCCGAATCGAAACGCCAAACTCGGTCCCTCTGGCCGGCCGAGCTCCCGAATCGCCGCAGCATAATCGTTCGAGTCGACCAGTACAAGCACGTCACGAAAGTTCTTCGCGGCAGCGCGCACCAGCGTCGGCCCACCGATGTCGATTTCCTCGATGAGGTCAACGAACAGGGTCTCTTCGTTCGCCGCGGCAGCGGCGAACGGATACAGATTCACAGCCACAACGTCAATCGTCTCGATGGCGTGCCGCCGCAACGCCTCCCAGTCATCTTCCCGGTCACGACGGGCGAGGATCCCGCCGTGCACGAATGGATGCAGAGTCTTTACCCGCCCGTCCATCATCTCGGGCACGCCGGTCACAGTCTCGATGGCGGTGACGGGTAGGCCAGCGTCGCGAAGAGCCCGTGCGGTGCCACCCGTCGACACCAATTCGAAGCCCAGAGCGATCAGGCCACGACCCAAATCAACGACCTTGGTTTTGTCCGACACGCTCAGGAGCGCTCGCATCGAAGAACCCTCTCTTGGTTGGTTTGACAGAACATGGGGCCGTACCTATTACGCGCGTGGGGTCGGGTCGCATCACGCCCTCTGACGAGGCCGCATTGGCGGCCCTTCCGGAGATCCTTGAGAACCCGTTGCTCAGCGCTGAATGAGAAACCAAACCAGCGGCAACCACAGCTCGCGCGCGTACGGGAGCGGTCGATCATCGATCAGCACTTCGCAGGCGTCGTCGCCACCAACAATATCGAATAAGTCGCGCAGTGCCAGGGCTTCGGGAGGAAAGTACCGCGCCCGGTGCCGTAGCGTCGGTCCGTCGCCCATCTCGCGATACTCAGACGCCTGCCGCGCGAGCGTAACAGCAGTCTTGTAGGCGTTTTTGTCCTTCAGCTTTCCAAACACGACAGTGATTGAAAAGGAATGACCAGTACTTCCGAACATTACCGCGCGCAGATCGGGATCGAGCTCCGCCAGTTCCTCGGGTGAGGGCTGCGACGACGGTTCAATGTAAGGCCAAAAACGCTCCGCCGACTGGCGCTGCGGGGTTGCCTCCGGAGCGCCATCCGGAATGTCATTCAACTTGGCGGTCTTGCTCATGTCGGTGGGCGACCGGCGAAACTGTGCCCACGATGGTATCCTGAATCGCTAAGACCGACAACCACATTACGCTCTATTAGAACCAGCCAATGTCGAAACCACGTGTGATTCCGTCGATTGAGCAACTACTGCAACGCGACGCCGTGCGAGCACTGGTAACGACCTACGGTCGACCTGCAACGGTCAAGGCGCTAAGAGAGGCCACCGACAAACTTCGCACTGAACTCGCAGGCCCGAACTCAGCCGACAGAGTCAGCATTAAGGTGTCGGAAGTCGGACGGCGTCTAGAGTGCGACACAGGCACGCTTCTCGAATGCGCATTCGCCCCGTCGCTGCGACCAATCATTAACGCAACTGGCGTGATTGTACACACGAACCTCGGCCGAGCACCGCTTGCAGTTTCGGCAATTACGGCCATCGCCGCCATCGCGCCTGGCTTTACGAACCTGGAGTACGACCTCAATAGCGGCGGCCGCGGCCGCAGGGACACGCACGTGGATCACTGGCTGCGCGAACTCACAGGCGCCGAAGCGGCCATCGTAGTCAACAACAATGCGGCAGCGACACTCCTCGTGCTGACGGCCCTCGCGTCCGGCCATGAGGTCATCGTCTCGCGCGGTGAATTGGTGGAGATCGGTGGCGGCTTTCGCATCCCCGACGTGCTGGCGCAATCTGGCGCCTGCTTACGAGAAGTCGGGACGACGAATCGCACGCGCGCGACCGACTATGCATCGGCGATTAACAACCGCACGGGGCTCTTGCTGCGGGTGCATCCTTCGAACTTTCGGATCGAAGGCTTCGCGGAACGTCCCTCACTCGAGTCGCTCGTCGCGGTTGGTCAACAATTCGGCGTGCCAGTGGTTGAAGATCTCGGCAGCGGCCACTTGATGAGTCATGACGAGCTGTCAACGGAACCCACGGTCCGGTCGAGTATCGAGACGGGAGTCGATGTCGTCTGCTTCAGCGGCGACAAACTGCTGGGTGGTCCCCAAGCCGGTGTCATCGTCGGCCGTGAGCCGATGCTCGAGAAAGTTCGCAACCATGCGCTTTTGCGGGCGCTCCGCGCTGACAAGCTAACCTATGCGGCGCTCAATGCAACGCTGCGTGAGTACGCCTTGGGGCGGGCCGCTGACGCCATTCCTGTAATTCGTATGATTAAGGCGCGACCGGATGAGATCGAACGACGGGCACGAGCCGCCGTAGCCACCATTACATCATCGACCATTAAGATGGAGATCATCGACGGAGTCTCCACGGTCGGCGGCGGGAGTGCTCCTGGCAGTGAGCTCGCAACTCGTTTGCTCGTACTTACATCGTCAACGATCTCGGCTGAGGGTTTTGCAGCCGCGCTAAGGCGGCTCGCGCCGCCAGTCATCGGGCGAATCGAGCAAGGTCGGGTTGTACTCGATCTCCGGACGGTTCTACCCGAGCAGGATGAGGCACTAGCGAGCGCACTCGGCGGGCTAACGGGTTGACTCGTCCACCGGGTCGGGGATTGGACGGCGGGGTCTCCGCAAGGTCGTGGCGTTTTGGACAAGTGTCGCAGGACAGTGGCTCCCCATTTGGGCCCAAGAGGTCTGGTCCGCCACACGAACCACGCAGGCAGCGGTCACTAAACACAACACCGACGGCCATTACGAACATGGCCGCACCGATCACGATGGCCGTTAGGAGAAAGAGAGTCATCGAAACTATCTTACGCCTTCTCCGCTTAATACGCGCTCGAAGTCCGGTGTCAACAGCTCGTCGAAACCGCCGTCGGCCCGTCTCACCAGCATGAGCGCCGCCACGTCGTTCGCGACCGCAAATCGATAACCTTCTTCCGGTCCCAAGACCAAAAGCGCCGTCGCGACCGCGTCGGCCGTCATGCACCAGCGAGTCACCACCGTCACCGAGGCCAGCGTATGTTCAAGCGGACGGCCCGTGCGCGGGTCGATAGTATGGGAAACCCGCCGACCTTCCCACTCATAGAAGTTTCGGTAGTCGCCAGACGTGGCCATGGCCGCGTTGGTGAGCGGAACTGTCATCTGAAACGACGGCTCGTGTGAATCAGGTCGCTGGACAGCGATCCGCCAGGGCGTCCCGGCGTCATTCGAGCCCCCGGTCCGCACCTCGCCGCCGACCTCGACCATGTATCGAGGAAACCCGGCCAACTCCAGTGCTTCGGCTACTCGGTCCACTGCGTAGCCCTTAGCAATGGCGGAGAGGTCGCCCTCTAACAACGGCTCATCCTTCTGCACGGTGTGAGCCTCAACGTTCAGTCGCAGCCTCGCGAATCCGAGCCGGCTCCTCAGCTCCTCAACCTCGGCATCGGAGGGTGGCTCCATCTCCGAAGCCACGCCAAAACCCCAAGCCTCAACCAGTGGACCTACCGTGATGTCAAACGCACCATCGGTCCACGCGCTGATCCGGTGGGCCTCAGCCAGGACCTCGAACGTCTCGTCTGACACGGCAAACGGGGTGGTTTCGTTGTAGCGGTTGAACTGGGACAGCTCGGACCCGGGACGATACTGCGACATCAGGCCGTCGACAAGCATTAACTCGGACTCGACGAGCTCTCGGAGCGCACTCTCCGACATACCATTGTCGTCGTCGGCGACGATTTTAACCACGAACCGCGTTCCCATCGTGGACCCGCGGAGTTCATACATCGCCGAATCATTCTTTGGCGACGCGCACGATGCCGCGACGGTAACAACGATCGGTACTGCGAGCACTCGAAAGTAATCAGGAAAAGACATGGGCAAGCAGTACCGTCGCGCCACGACAACGTCCTAGCCAAAGTCGTCGAACCGGATGTTCTCGGGTTCGACGCCAAGCCCGTCGAGCATCTCCATGCAGGCCTTCAGCATCATCGGGGGGCCGCACAAATAGTACTCGACGTCTTCGGGTACCGGATGGTCCTTGAGGTAGTTATCGTGCAGTACCTGATGAATGAACCCCGTCTTGCCGGTCCATTGGTCCTCCGGTAGCGGTTCCGATAGCGCCAAGCGCCAAGCGAAGTTCGAAAAATCACGTGCTATCGTGTCAAAGTCGTCGAGATAGAACGCTTCGCGCAAGCTGCGCGCACCGTACCAAAAAGACACCTTGCGCGTTGTGTGCAGCCTGTAGAACTGATCGAAGATGTGGGCTCGCATTGGCGCCATCCCGGCTCCACCGCCAACGAAAATCATCTCCGCCGACGTGTCTTGGGCGAAAAACTCACCGAACGGTCCGGAGATGACGACCTCGTCACCGGGCTTGAGGCTGAAAAGGTAGGAGGTCATCTGCCCAGGCGGAATACCCGCCGGTCCCCGCGGCGGTGGCGTGGCAATCCGGACGTTGAGCATAATGATGCCCTTTTCCTCCGGATAGTTCGCCATCGAGTACGCCCGCTCAACGGGCTCGCTGACGGTCGACGTGTAGCGCCAAAGGTTGAAGCGATCCCAGTCGGGTTGATACTCCTCGCCGACGTCAAAATCCTTGTAGTGAACGGTGCCTAATGGACAGTCGACCTGAATATAGCCGCCAGCCCGAAACGGCACCTCCTCTCCGGCGGGGAGCTCCAACACCAGTTCTTTGATGAATGTCGCCACGTTATCGTTTGAGCGCACCCTGCAGTGCCAACGCCGAACCTTGAAGACTTCGGCGGGCACTTCGATCTTCATGTCCTGCTTGACCTTGACCTGGCACGAGAGGCGCACGCCGGTGCGTGCCTCGCCACGAGAAATATGACTGCGCTCGGTCGGCAACATCGCACCGCCGCCTTCAGTGACCTTCACCGTGCAAACGCCACAGCTACCCTTCCCACCGCACGCCGAGGGCACAAAGAGCTTATTGGCCGACAGAGTGCTCAGCAACGTCCCACCGGCTGCAGTTCGCAGTGCCTTGGCCGTATCGTCGTTGATGACAATCGTCACCTCGCCAGTCGACACGAGCTCCTGCCGCGCGACCATCAACACGACGACTAGGGAGACGATGACGACCGTAAACATCAGCACGCCTAGGCCAATTTCGACCATCGTCCTTGAACCCTTTCCTCACCTACAGCTGCACGCCGCCAAACGCCATGAATCCAATTGCCATCAGACCCGTCAGGATGAACGTGATACCCAGACCACGTAGGCCGGCCGGCACATTGCTGTAACGTAAGCGCTCACGAATACCGGCCAAGGCCACGATAGCGAGCGCCCAGCCTACGCCGGAGCCAAAACCATATACCGCACTCTCTGCTAGCCCGTAGTTCCGTTCCACCATGAACAATGACGCACCGAGGATGGCGCAATTGACTGCGATCAAGGGAAGAAATACCCCAAGCGCGGCGTGGAGTTGCGGCATGAAACGGTCGAGTGTCATCTCGACAATCTGGACCATCGCGGCAATGGTCCCGATGTAGGTCAGGAAACCGAGGAACGACAGATCGTAATCTCCGAACGCTGGCGTGATCCAGGCCAGAGCACCGTCGCTCAACAGGTACCGGTAGATTAGATTATTCATCGGCACCGTGACGCTTAACACAAAGATGACCGCTGCACCGAGACCGATCGCGGTATCGACCTTCCGTGACACGGCAATGAACGAGCACATGCCTAGGAAGAACGCCAAAGCCATGTTCTCGACGAAGATCGCTTTAACCACCAAATTTAAATAGGTTTCCAGCATCTCACTC
>DBHR01000048.1:27289-27511 GCA_002296225.1 Acidobacteria bacterium UBA823
AAATAGGTTTCCAGCATCTCACTCCGCCTCGTTTTGTTCAGGCTTCCATGCACGCAGAGCCCAGATAAGCCCGCCGATGATAAAGAAAGCGCTCGGTGAGAGCACCATGAGGCCGTTCGGGGTATACCAACCCCCCTCGACGGCGAGCGGAAGCACTTGCTTGTTGAATAACGACCCGAAACCGAGAAGTTCGCGAACAAATGCGGTGACCATGAGGATGAG
>DBHR01000048.1:27893-35073 GCA_002296225.1 Acidobacteria bacterium UBA823
TAGGCTTCTGCACGTCCCATGATGATGCAGTTGGTGATGATCAGGCCGACAAAGACCGTCAGCTGTTTGGAAATTTCGAAGACGTATGCTTTTAAGATCTGATCGGTCACAATGACCAGCGAGGCGATGATAGTCAGTTGCACGATAATCCGAATATTCGTCGGAATCTGATTTCGCAACATACTAACGAACAAGCTCGACAGCGCCGTCACCGAGATAACCGCAATACTCATAACAAACGCAGTATCCATTTGGGTCGTCACCGCAAGGGCCGAGCAAATCCCGAGCACCTGCAAGGCGATCGGGTTGTTATTGAACAGCGGGTCCATAAGTGCCTGCCTAGCGTTCGCAGCCATTAGCCGGTCACCCTTTCCTGCCGAAGCCGATTCAAATACGGTCCAAATCCGTCGTTACCGAGCCAGAACTCCAGCAAGTTAGTCACGCCGCGACTGGTCACCGTCGCACCCGATAACCCGTCTACGCGGTGTGGGTCCTCGTCGGGTGGACCCGCGCGTCCCCTGATGACGGTAAGGTCAGGCTCGAATGCGTCGTTAAACGGACGCCGTCCTCGCCAGAGCGCCTTCCACCGAGGGTTGTCGACCTCGCCGCCTAGGCCCGGCGTCTCCTTGTGTTCGTAGAAGGTCAGAGCTTGCACAGTCTCGATCGTCGGATCGAGCGCAATGAATCCGTATAACATTCCCCAGAGACCCAGACCCTCGACCGGCAGTACATGCAGTTGCAGGCGACCCTGCGCGTCGCGCACCTCATAGACGAGCGCTCGATTAGGAAGCCGTATCACTTGCGCTGCATTCGGCGGCGCGGCGCGGCTGGTCGCAGGGTCCTTTGCGGCTCGCCGTTGGTCAAACGTGAGGGGGTCCCCATCTGGCACCTCATCGCCAGTCTCTAGGTTAATGATGACCTGTTGGATGTTGGCGAACCGACGTTCGACCTCTTCAGAGGTCAGCTCTTCGTCATCACCAGCTAACCCGGACACCACCAGAACGTTCCGCTGCTTGTCGATTGCGGCGTTATAGTCCTGGCGCTGCCTCAGCGAGACAGCCGAAGACGACACAAACACAGCACAGACCACACAAACGGCGGCCGCAAAACCCAGGTTGTAAACGACGCTACCCTGCATACCGTGCCTTCCGTCGCTTGACGTTCGAACGGACTACGAAATAGTCGAGCACGGGTGCGAAAAGATTCATGAAAAGAATCGCAAGCATCATGCCCTCAGGATAGGCCGGATTGACGACGCGGATCAGCACCACGAGCACGCCGACCAGGAACCCATAGACGTAGCGCGCGGGATCGGATGCCGGCGCCGACACCGGGTCGGTCGCCATGAAAACTGCACCAAAAGCCCACCCACCAAGCACGAAATGCCAGGCCGGGGCAACGGCGAAAGCCTGGTTGGTCTCAGAGCCGACAACGTTGAGTAATGAGGCGGTCATAAACGTGCCGACTGCTACGCTCACCATGATCCGCCAAGAACCGACGCGCGTTATGACCAGCACGGCCGCTCCCAAGAGACAGGCCAGGGTGGACGTTTCGCCCATCGAGCCCGGTACGAATCCGATGAAAGCATCCTCCCAGTCGAGTCCGGTAAGAACCTCAGCGCCACCCAGCGCCGTTTGCGCGAGCCACGTGGCGCCGCTCACACCGTCGTTGCTCGTCGTGGCGGCGACCCAGACAGCGTCGCCCGACATGTCGGCCGGGTAGGCGAAAAAAATAAAAGCTCGTGCCGTTAGCGCCGGGTTGAGAATGTTCATGCCAGTGCCGCCGAAAATCTCCTTGCCGATCACAACGCCAAAGCTGATCCCGAGCGCAGCCTGCCACAGCGGGATCGTCGGCGGCAGGATTAGCGGAAATAACATTCCGGTCACGAGGAAGCCTTCGTTGATCTCGTGCCTGCGCACGATCGCGAATAGTGCCTCCCACGCACCGCCGACAGCAAAGGTCACCATAAGAACTGGCAGATAGTAGAGCGCCCCGTGGATGACGCACGCACTCCATGAGCCCGGGTCGAAACTCCAGCCGAGCGCCGCAACTAAAGCGGACTGCCATGTGTCGAGCGCTGGCGCGCCAGCGGCGATAGCGAGGTTAGCCTGGTAGCCAGTGTTGTAGATCGCCATATAGACGCACCCGGTCAGCGCGATGACGACCGTCATCATCAACCGTTTGACGTCTAGGCCATCGCGAACGTGCGACGGACCGGCTGTCACGTGATCAGGGGTGAACAGAAAGGTGTCGCTGGCTTCGTACAGGGGGTAGAGCTTTTCGAACTTCCCGCCCTTTTTGAAGGACCGCGCCTGCCTGTCCAACAGCGCTCGTAAAAACCGCATCGGTCGTGGCTAGGTCTGGAGCGGACGCTCAGCCCTCCTTTTCGATCTCCGTTAACACGGCACGCAGCGGCGGGCCAAAATCGGTCTTTCCTGGGCACACGAAGCTGCAGAGTGCGAGGTCTTCCTCGTCGAGTTCGAGGCAACCGAGTTCCTCAGCCTTCTCCACGTCCCTCATGACGAGTGCTCGAGCAAGGAACGTCGGCATCAGGTCCATCGGCATCACTCGCTCATACACGCCAATGGGCATGATTGCGCGGGGAGAGCCCTGGGTTGAAGTCGTAAATGCGAATCTTCGTCTCGGCAATAACTTAGATGCGAAGATGTTGATCGTCGAGTACTTGTGGAAACCAGGACCCAGCCACCCCAAAAAGCTACGCTCACGCCCCTCCGCGATCACCGACACCTGCCCGTGATACCGACCCAAGTAGCCCAACACGTCGCCAGCCGCGGCACGTCCAGAAAAAACTGACCCAGAGATGACACGATGCTCCCCCTCGAGGAGCTCGCTGCGCACCAGGGCGTCGAGTGACGCGCCGAGCCTCGTCCTGAGCAATCTGGGGTTGCGGACGGACGTTCCGCCGAGCGCGATCACACGCTCCGGCGAGAGTTCACCCCGCTCGAACAGATGCCCAATGGCGATCACGTCCTGATAACCGACGTGCCAGACCATCTTCTGGCGATTGACGGGATCGAGCTGATGGATGTGTAGACCGACAGTGCCCGACGGATGTGGTCCCGAGAATTCCTCGCGCTGCAGTCGGTCGATCTTCGGGAGCGTCAGGGGCATTCCTTTGGCGGTGCAGACGAACAATGGTCCGTCGGTCAACTTCGACAACGCAAAGAGCCCGCTCTCGAACGCACCCTGTGCTCCCATCATCACCGTCTCGACCGACGCCGCCAAAGGGTTCGTATCGACGGCAGTCACGAAGAGCGAGTGCGGGCGGTCGGCAGGGTTGGCAACGCGACTGAACGGACGGCCCCGGAGCGCCGTCCACATTCCCGATTCCAGGAGTAGCTCTCTGACGTGCTCGCCCGCCAGACCGCTCGGATGCCGACCTGAAAACGCGCTGAAACGCGGAGCGTCCGGGCGGCCTTCGAGCTCTCCGCGGGAGAGCTCGATGATGACCGACTTCAGGGCCCGTCGATGACCCCGGTTGACAGCAAGGATGCGCCCTTCAGCGGGCGCAGTATGACGAACGCCCAGAGCCAGCTTGTCCTCCATCAAAAGCTGCCCTCGGCGCACCTCATCACCAACACTGACATGCATCGTAGGTCGGAGACCGATGTAATCCGCCGCAACGACGCCCACGCGCCGTGGAGCGCCAGCCGTTTCGATGTCCTGTCTAGGCTCACCTGTAATTGGTAGCCTGAGGCCTTTACGCGTCGTGTGGACAGCCATCAAAGTCAGGACCTTCAGGCAGTCAACTCTCGCTCGACGAGTTCGCAAATGACGTGAAGTAAAATCCGATGCACCTCTTGGACCCTCGCCGTGGACTCGTGGGGCACGTTGAGATGAAGGTGGGCGGCGCGTCCAAGGGGACCGCCGTCACGGCCAGTCAACGCAATGCATTTCAAGCCGCCACGCTCCGCAGCCTCGAACCCAGCAATCACGTTCGCAGACGTCCCGCTCGTGGAGATTGCGAAAGCGATGTCCCCTGGTCTCCCTAGTGCCTCGATCTGCCGGGCGAACACCTGTCTGAAGCCGTAGTCGTTACCTAGTGCGGTCACGACACTGGAATCGGCCGTCAATGCAACCGCCGCCCATCCCCGCCGATCGCGTGCAAAACGCCCGACCAACTCGGCCGCCAGATGCTCGGCATCTGCAGCACTACCGCCGTTCCCAAAAACCAGCACCTTGCCTGTCGAGTTGAGCGCGCGGACAATCATGTCCGCAGCCGACAATACCGGTGTCGCATCGGAACCTCTGACAGTTTCAAGAAGCGCACTCGCCTCTGACAGAATCCCATGAACCACCTTCCGCCGGTCGTCACGACCGCTGTGATCAGCCATCGCGTCCTTTTACACCCATCGCCACGGCATAATGACTTCGTCGCTTCTCGTTTTCCCTACCGGTCGTAGCTTGTGAAAAATTTCCCAATCTCCAACGCACATCCTATCGAACCCGCTCCAAAGAAGTCAATTTAAAGGCAAAAGGCTACCGGACGTCTGGTCGCCAGAGTGTCGGCCATGGTACCATTCAGCACGGTCGGACCGGACAGAGGTACTCGCGGCGGCCGGCCGTTGAACCGAACCCATCCTCATGGCCGTCCGCACGGTCGTCGTCTGTGAAGCCCAAGTTCCCTTCGTCGAAGGTGGTGCCGAGTTTCACGTGCGCGCCCTCGTCGACCATTTGCGTCAGCATGGCTACCGCACTGAGCTCGTCAGCGTGCCGTTCAAGTGGTATCCGAAAAGCGAGATTCTGGCCCACGCCACCGCCTGGCGCCTCCTGGACCTCAGTGAAAGCAATGGGCAAACAATCGATCTTGCTATCGGCCTCAAGTTCCCTACCTACTTCATACGTCACCCGAACAAGGTGGCCTGGCTCATCCACCAATATCGGGCAGCATACGAGCTGTGCGGCACACCCTATTCCGACTTCCAGCACACCGAGGCAGATGTGGGACTACGCGACACCCTGATACGTCTCGATCGGCAGATGCTGGGTGAATGCCAGCGCCTGTTCACGAACGCTCGAAACACCGCGTCCCGTCTGCAACGGTACAACGGTTTGACCGCCGAACCCCTGTACCATCCTCCACGACTGGCCGACAGACTTCACGGAGGACCGTACGGCGATTACATGCTCTCGGTCGGTCGGCTGGAATCGGTCAAGCGTATCGACCTTGCCGTGGAGGCAATCGCCAAGGCCGATTCGTCAGTACGGTTGGTCGTTGTGGGCGAGGGGACGAACCGCACGAAGATCGAGCAGCGCGTGCAAACCCTCGGTATTGCCGATCGGGTCGAACTAACCGGATGGGTGGATGACGACACGTTAATCGAGCTTTACGCAGGGGCGCTCGGCGTCCTGTATGTTCCCTACGATGAGGACTACGGATACGTGACATTGGAAAGCTTTCTGGCGCGCCGGCCGATCATCACGACCGAAGATGCGGGCGGCCCCCTCGAGTTTGTCGAAGATGGCGTTAACGGTGCCGTCTGCCCACCGGAGCCGAACGCGATCGCCGCCGAGATCAGTCAACTCGCGGCGGATCGGGGCAACGCAGCGTGCCTGGGCGAGGCAGGTTACGCGCGAGCAAAGCAAGTATCGTGGGATGGCGTGGTGGAGCGACTCGTCGGCACTAGAGCTCCCATCGAGACCGCTGACGGATCGAAGACATCGTGACGAAACTCATCATCCAGATTCCCTGTCTGAACGAAGCCAGCACACTTCCCGCAACGCTCCGCGATCTGCCGCGGAGCATCCCCGGGATTGACGCGATCGAAACTCTCGTGATTGATGACGGCTCAGAGGACGATACAGCTCGCGTGGCGCGTGACGAAGGCGTCGATCATGTTGTTGGTTTCCCGAGGACTCGCGGATTGGCAACTGCCTTCACCGCTGGTATCGACGCGTGCTTGAAGCACGGTGCAGATTTCATCGTCAACACTGACGCCGATAATCAGTACGCCGGCACTGACGTCGCAAAGCTGCTCGCGCCATTACTGTCTGGCAAGGCAGAGATTGCAATTGGCGATCGCAACCTTAGCTCTCTTCGTCATCTGCCGAAGATTCGGCGGGCATTGCAGTGGCTGGGCAGCTGGATTGTGCGCCAGGTGTCGGACACGACGGTGCCCGACACAACGAGCGGATTTCGCGCTTACACCCGCGAAGCGGCCCTTCGGATAACAATCACTTCTGAATTTTCCTACACACTGGAATCGATCATCCAGTCTGGCAAGAAGCGGATGGCAATCGCACATGTCCCGATCGCGACAAATCCACCGACACGCGAGTCGCGACTGTACGGCAGTGTGGCCTCGTACATTAAGAAGTCCGCGACCACAATCATTCGCGTCTACGCAATGTACGAGCCGCTCAAGATATTCACCTACATCGGCGTCATTGTTTTCAGCGCCGGCTTCTTAATTTCGCTTCGGTTTCTCTACTTCTACCTCAGTGGCCTCGGCGGTGGAAACATTCAGTCGCTAATTCTGTCGGCTGTCCTGATGATTGTCGGATTCCAAGTGCTCCTCATTGGTCTCGTTGCTGACGTCATCTCAGGAAACCGGAAATTAATCGAAGATCTACTCTATCGGATCCGCACAATGGAACTCGAACAGCACGGTGCGCCACCTACGGGGTCGTCAAACGTCGACGCGGGGACATCGTAGATGGCCGAGCCAACGAACACCTCCGTCGTCATCCCGGCGTTCAACGAAGCAGGAACCATTGGCCAGGTCGTGAAGGCGCTAAAAACCGTTGCTCCGTGGCGCGAGATCATCGTCGTAGATGATGGGTCAACGGATCAAACGGGTGAGCGCGCTCATGAGGCAGGAGCCACAGTTGTCACGCATCCGTACAACAAGGGAAACGGCGCCGCAGTGAAGACCGGCCTTCGTCAGGCGGCTGGCGACCATATCCTCATCACCGACGGCGACGGTCAGCATGCCGCAGGAGACGGGTTGCGACTAGTGGAACTCCTCGGTGAGTACGACCTCGTTGTGGGTGCCCGTTCCAGCGCCAGCCAGGCGACGCTGGGCCGGCGGATCGGCAACCGTATCTTGAACTGGCTCGCCGGCTACCTCTCAGGCCGGCCGATCCCAGACCTGACTTCTGGCCTGCGGGCAGCACGACACAAGCCCTTGCTCGAATTTATCCACCTATTGCCGAACGG
>DBHR01000018.1 GCA_002296225.1 Acidobacteria bacterium UBA823
TGTCCCCGCAACAATGCCTGGTACTGCAGTACGAAGTTCGTGCCCGCTAGAAACATAAACCCGCAGATAATCCATTCGACCGCCGCACTGTTGTAGCCCATGATTGACTCGGGGTTCGGCGAAAAGCCTCCCGCCGCAATTGTCGTCATGGCGTGGCAGATCGCATCATAGGCAGACAGGCCTGCAAGCATCAGTGCCACGAACTCGGCTAACGTCAGGCCGACGTAGAGGCGCCAGAGCATGGCAGCCGTCTCACGGACATGCGGTTTGAGGCCGCCGCTACCAGGAGTGGTGGTTGTTTCGGTGAAGAATAGCTGGCGTCCGCCGATTGCGAGGCGTGGTAGGACCGCGATGAACAGTGTGATGATGCCCAAACCACCGAGCCATTGAGACATTGAACGCCAAAACATCAGACCACGACCGAAGGAGTCGAAATCCGTGAGAGTGGTTGCACCGGTTGCGGTTATGCCGGACATCGACTCGAACATCGCATCCGCTGCAGTCATTCCGTTCATTGTGTAGGGCACTGCGCCGATCATGGCGACGAGCAGGTAAGTCCCAACCACGACTGCGAGGGCCTCGACGCGTTTGAGTGTCCACTCCCGGTGACGGATCTGGCGTCGCATCACCTCGCCTAACACGACGGCTGCCACGCCCGTGGCTAAGAAGGTGATGGCATCCGCCGATTCTCTTGAATAGAGCGCGATCAGGAGGGGCGCTACGAAGGCCGCTCCTAAGAACCGGAGGATGGTGCCCGTTAGGTGAAAAACGATGGCGAGTCGCATCGTTCGGTATTCTCGCGTCGGTTAAGGCGACGTGAAAAATGTTCTCATCAGATCGGCCGATGCGTCGGTGCAGAACACTAGCAGTCGATCGCCAGGTTCGATCCGGTCGTTTCCGTGAGGGACTATTGCGTCGCCGTGCCTGAGAATCGTGCCTACAATCGATTCTGGGGGTGTGGCGAGGTCGCGCAATGCGGTTGCTGGAAAGTCGTCCGGGACGACGAGTTCGAAAATCTTGGCCTCGCCTTCTTCAAGAACCGCGAGGACCTTTGCTTTGCCGCCTTCAACCTCACGGACGATCGACTCTACCGCCGCACCTTTGGCCGAGAGGGCGACATCGATGCCCACCCGTTCGAAGAGCCTAAGGTTAGCTACCTTGCTCACCCGTGTGATGATTTTGGTTACGCCGAGTTGTCGTCCGAGGAGCGACGCCAGAAGGTTCCGCTCATCATTGTCGATGACCGACACGAGTACATCACTACGCCCGATTTCCTCCATTTCCAACAATTCGAGGTCCGTGCCGTCCCCGCTCAAAATTAGAGCGTTGGCAAGGGTCGCTGCCAGCATTTCGCCCCGTGCTCGGTCACGTTCAATCATTCGAACACTCACGTCATCACGGGAATCGAGGAGTTGCGCGAGCCTGAACCCGACGTCGCCGCCCCCGATGATTGTGACCTGACGTGCGTCACGGAGGTTGCGACCGTCAGGCGCCACTCTTGCCTCCATCGCGGACATCGCGTCCCCGCGTCCCATCACGATCACCTTATCGCCTGGTTTAAGATGCGTCCCGCCGTGCGGAATTGTGATGGTGTCCCCGCGTTTAGCAGCAACCACTACGGCGCCACGGGGTAGCTGTAGGGAAGCGATCGGTGCAACGGTCAGGGGGGAGCCGCTCTCGAGGCGATACTCGAGCAGGCGCACCTGGCCGCCGGCAAAACTCTCGGCGTCGATCGCTCCAGGTGCGGCGATGATCCGCTGGATGGCATCCGCCAGTTGGGCTTCAGGCCAGATAGTCTGATCGACCCCGAAGTGTTCGCGGAGGCTGTAACCACCGCTGACAGATTCAAGAAAATCGTCGCCCGACACAAAGCATACTGTCTTAGCGGCGCCGAGCTTCTTGGCGAGCGCACAGGCGATAATGTTGACTTCATCAAGACCCGTGCACGCGATAACAAGGTCGCTCGATTCGACGTCTCCCAGACCCAGCACCTCAGCACTCGTGCCGCTCCCGAGAACAAAACTCACATCAAGAGAATGGAACCGATCAGCAATGGCTGGGTTGTGATCAATAACGTGCAGGTCGTGGTTCGGGGCAAGTGCCCTGGCGAGCGCGTAACCGATTTCGCCACCGCCTATGAGAATAATCCGCATCGCCTAACGCAAATTCCATTCTGGCACCCACGCTGAGTTTTGGCAATGGCTGTAGGCGGTATTGACCTAGTAACCAAGCTGTTTCTCGGGGTTCTGCTAAAATGCAAAAGTTATGGAAGTGGACGATGTTGTTATCGTAGGTGCCGCCAGGACGCCAATCGGCAAGTATGGTGGAGGGCTACGAGGGGTTCACCCGGTCGCACTGGGTGCGACGGCGGCTAAGGCAGCGTTGACTCGGGCCGGGATTGACGCTGCCAGTGTGGACGAGGTCTGGTTTGGCCACGCGCGGCAGGCTGGGTCAGGGCCGAACCCGGCCCGGCAGGTCGGTCACCGTGCTGGTTTGCCCCACACCGTACCCGCACAAACCGTTAATAAGGCGTGTGCGTCTGGCCTGCAGGCAATTGCCAGCGGTGCCCAAGCGATCGCTCTGGGCGAGGCCGATGTGGTTCTGGTCGGTGGCATCGAATCAATGAGCCGGATGCCCTATCTGATCGACGCCGAGAACGCCCGGTGGGGACACCGGATGGGTAATGTTGAACTCGTCGATGCCATGTACCGTGACGGCTTCTGCTGTCCACTGTCCGATTTGATGATGGGAGAGACGGCTGAGTTACTGGCCCGCCAGTATGCTATTTCGCGTAAGGATTCTGACCTTTACGCGCTTGAGAGCCAGCAGCGGGCTGAGGCTGCGATAGCCGCAGGGTATTTCGACGCTGAGATTGTGCCGGTGGAGGTAGCCGATCGAAAGGGCGATGTAACGTTGGTGACTTGTGATGAACATCCACGGGCTGGAGTGACACTCGAGTCGCTACGAAAACTTGAGCCAGTCTTCGAAGTTGAGGGTCACCAGGGCATCATTACAGCTGGCTCGGCGTCTGGAATCACCGACGGCGGTGCAGCGCTGGTATTGGTCAGTGCGTCGCACGCGAAGTTGCTCGGCTGCCGGCCACTTGCCCGGATCGCCGGGTGGGCAAGCGCGGGTGTCGACCCGAAAATCATGGGTATTGGACCGGTGCCGGCGATGCAGAAGCTATTTGGGCGATTGCAGCAATCCGTCGATGACTATGACCTTGTGGAGCTGAATGAAGCATTCGCGGCACAGGTGCTCGCGGTATTACGTGACATGCCGATTGCCCGCGATCGGCTCAACGTTAACGGTGGCGCGATTGCACTCGGCCATCCGATCGGCTGTACAGGCGCGCGGATCGTTGTGACGCTCCTTCACGAACTTCAACGGCGCAACGCAACCCGCGGTCTCGCTACATTATGCGTGAGCGGTGGCATGGGCATGGCCATGGCGTTTGAGCGGGGCCAAACCTAACCTTGAATCAACTAAAATAAGTGAATGCGTAATCTCGTACGAGCGCTACTGGCCGAGCTAGGTGAGGATCCGATGCGTGACGGGCTGACGCGCACGCCGGAAAGGGTTGAGCGGGCACTGAAGTTCTTGACGTCTGGCTATGAGTCCGACGTGAAGACTGTGCTTAACGGTGCGCTTTTTGATGTTGACTATAGCGAGATGGT
>DBHR01000113.1 GCA_002296225.1 Acidobacteria bacterium UBA823
CTCCCTCGAAGACCTCGATGCGTTATTGGAGGAAGATGAGGTCGAAGAGTCGGTGGCCTCACTTAACTCAAGCGAGATCACGGACATCATCGGGATCGTGGTCGTGCTCGGCTTTGCGTTCTTCAGCTTTGCGAGGAAGAGTGTCGCCCTCAAATACATCTCGTTTGCTTTGTCGATTGCATACCTTGGCTTTTACAAATCAAACCTCGTCTCAATCGTTAACATTTTCGCGATTCTTCAAGGCAATCTTCCTGGGTTTAGGCATAGCATCCCGTGGTACCTGCTTATCGGCTTCACGGTGGTATCGACCGTGCTCTGGGGGCGGCTCTACTGCGGGCGGATCTGCGCATTCGGAGCACTTACCCAAGCGCTGGATCGTATTCTGCCGTCGCGGCTTCGCATCGATCCACCAGCTTGGCTCGACCGACGGCTGGCTTATCTCAAGTACGGCATCCTCGGCGGCGTGTTGGTCTACTTCCTCAGCACAGGTGATTTCCTCATCTACCGGTATGTCGAGCCATTTTGGATGTTCACACTAAATGGCAATACGG
Organism: Acidobacteria bacterium UBA823; assembly: GCA_002296225.1. Taxonomy (GTDB): domain Bacteria; phylum Acidobacteriota; class Vicinamibacteria; order Vicinamibacterales; family UBA823; genus UBA823. The sequence continues at coordinate 552 of DBHR01000113.1, forward strand.
CCATGTGGACGCTTGTCACTATTCTCCTGATAGCCACGGTTTTCGTCCGTAATCTCTATTGTCGGTATTTGTGCTCTGTTGGCGCAGCGCTTGGTCTCATTTCGAACTTCACCGTGTTTCGGATTAAGCGTTGGGGCGAATGTCAGACCTGTAAGATCTGTGAGAAAGCCTGTGAGTGGGGCGCAATCGACGGACCAAGGATCTCGGTTGCTGAGTGTGTCCGCTGCGACGACTGCGAACGTATCTACCACGACCAGAAGAAGTGTGTGCACTGGATCGTGCTAAAGAAGAAGCCGCGAGCCCAGACAGCAGCTTCCTCATAACCCGAGCAGTATTATGGCGGAACCTGGTCGTAAACGTTGGTCTTCACGTGGGTCGTTCTTGCTCGCTACCACGGGAGCGGCGGTCGGCTTAGGGAACGTCTGGCGGTTCCCGTTTCTCGCTGGTGAAAACGGCGGCGCGGCGTTCGTCTTGGTTTACCTCGCCTTCGTCTTTCTCATCGGAGTACCGGTGATCACGGCCGAGTTGGCACTCGGCCGTATGGGGCACCGGAGTCCCATCGGTTCGGTCAAGACGATCATCCGAGAACAGGGCGCCCACGCGGGGTGGCAGGCAATCGGTGTCATCAGTTTACTGGTTCCTTTTCTCGGCTTTACCTATTACAGCATCGTCGCCGGCTGGTCCCTGTACTACACTGTCGAGGCTGCACGGAATGCTTTCGACAGTATGGGTGCTGCCGATTCGCAGCGCCTGTTTCAAGACCTAGCGGCCTCACCGTGGCTCACCGTGTTCCTGCAAGGCGTCGTGATTGGACTCACCGCTGTGGTCGTCGGGAGTGGTCTCCATCGCGGCATCGAGCGTGCCACGAAAATCATGATGCCCAGCCTCGTATTCATCATGCTGATCATGGTCGTCTACAACGTCTTCGCGGCCGATGTCACCGCTGCTTTAGCTTTCCTGTTCACACCCGACTTCTCGCAACTCACGCGCACATCGCTGCTGCTCGCGCTGGGGCAGGCGTTCTTTTCGGTTGGCGTGGGTGTTGGCTTCATGATGACCTATGGTGCCTATCTGCCCAGAGAAGTCTCGGTTCCCCACGCGGCGTTCGTGATCGGCGCAGTCGATACAGTCATCGCATTACTGGCTGGCCTTGTGATCTTTCCGATCGTCTTCGCCTCAAATCTGAGCCCGGCCGAGGGTCCGGGGCTCGTCTTCATCACGATGCCGATTGCCTTCGGCGGAATGGGTTTGGGACATGTAATCGGCGTGCTGTTCTTCCTGCTGCTGTCGCTGGCGGCCTACACAACGACGCTCGGCATGCTCGAGCCGATCGTGTCGTACCTGGAGGAGCGGTGGCAGACTTCACGGCGTACGCTGGCTGTGGTGGCCGGCGGTTCAATCTGGATAGTCGGCTTCCTTCCCGCGTTGTCCGACAACGTGTTGGCAGATATTAGACCGCTCAGCTTCATCGGCACGATGTCGGAAATGTCGTTCTTCGGAGTATTCGACTTTGTAACAGCGTCGGTCTTACTACCAATTAACGCGCTACTGATTGCACTATTCTCGGGATGGGTTGTCGCGGGAAACGCGTTTCGGCGGGAGTTGGCAATGAAACACGACGTTTTCTTTACGGTCTGGCAGGTGCTAATGCGTTACATCGCGCCGGTCGCTGTACTTGTAATCTTAATCTCTGGTTTCATCCAATAGCCCAACTTAATGGAACCACACAATCGCACTACCTAGTCTCCTCCGTCGTCCTCTAACTCAGGCAGTCGATACGCGAGTAACTCCCCAGCGTAGGTGCCGCCGCCCACAGCGACAACGATGTACTGGACACCGTCAATGCTGTAGGTCATCGGAGACCCGGTCTGTGAGGATGGCATAAAAACCGCATCAATCTCCTGACCGGTCAATTTGTCGTAGGCGCGGAGCCGCGCGCCCTGGCGCTCGTCGGCTGAAGTAAACACCCCGCCGTCACCCGCAATGACAAGCGTCTTGGTCACGAGCGTCCCAACCCGCCCGACGCGACCAGTACGCGGGATGTCAAAATCCTCGAGCGCCGGATGGTCACGTACACGGTCTGCCGTCTCGCCGTGTGCGACTTGCCAGAGGATCTCTCCAACATTGAGATCAATCGCCGTAATCCGTCCCCACGGCGGTTTTACCAACGGCAGACCGGAGACACTCAGCGCCGCCCGCGCAGCATTGACGCCCGTTGGACGGCCGCGAATGAAATCCATGTCCGATCGCTCGGGATTGTTGACAAGACCGAGCGACGCGACCTGCGTCTTTGAATAGATGTAGAAAATCCCGGTTTCCGGGTCTAGGGCACCGCCTGGCCAATTGGGCCCACCGGTAGACGATGGAATCATCAGGGTTCCGTAGGTGCCGTCGGCTGTCGCAACCGAAGGAGGGGTGTAAAGAGGTCCGAGACGGAATCGTGAGGCAACTTCGAGCGCCTCGGCTCGGAGCGCAGGTGTGAAGTCGATTAAATCGTTTAGGCCAATCCCCTGACGGTCGAATGGGGGTGGCTTCGTCGGATAGGGCTGAGTCGGCGCCAGCACTTCACCGGGCACGTCCGAGGGAGGAACCGGACGCTCTTCAATTGGCCAGACCGGTTCCCCTGTTACACGATCGAAGACGAACAGAAAACCTTGCTTCGTCGGCTGAACGATCGCCTTTATAGCACGGCCGTCAACTGTGATGTCAGCAAGGATAGGCGCACATGGTAAGTCTAAATCCCAGACATCGTGATGTACAGTCTGGTAGTGCCACACGCGTTCTCCGGTCTCAAGATCGACCGCCACCAAACTATCACCGAAGAGATTGTCACCCAGCCGGTGCCCACCGTAGTAATCACCTGTCGGCATCTCAAGCGGCAGATAGGCTAAGCCTAGGTCAAGGTCCACGGTTACTTGCCCCCACAAGCCCGTATTACCAGTGTAGCGCCAGGAATCATTTAACCAAGTCTCGTGACCGTACTCGCCTGGCTGCGGGATCGTATGAAAGATCCACTTCCGCTCCCCAGTGCGGACGTCGTAGCCGCGTACGTATCCCTTGACGTTCTCCCGGCTGACCGGCGCGCCGCCTACCGCGTGCGCAGCGCCAATGATGATCGTATTGCCAGCAACAACCGGAGCCGCGTGTAAGCCAACCTCGCCCGTGACAGGATCAATATCCTGGTCAAGGTCTCGCTTCAAATCAACGATTCCGTCCAATCCAAAGTTCGGAACCTGGTCACCAGTTGACGCATTGAGCGCAACGAGATGGTAACCAGGCGTGACATAGAGGATCCGACCCGCTGCACCATCGTCCCAGTAAGCGAGCCCGCGTCCCGAAAGCCGTCGAGGAGCCTGCTGACCTCGTTCGCCCTCGTCAAGGCGGTGCATCCACAGCAGTTCCCCGGTCTTCGCATCCAGCGCAGCAAGCGCTCGGCGTGAACCCGCGGTTGTGTAAATCACGCCACCCACCATGAGCGGGGTGACCTGGTAATTCGACTCCGGCCGCGGGCCGAAGCTGTCGGTCTGGAAGGTCCACGCCAGTTCCAAGTCACCAAAGTTTTGAGCAGTGATCTGATCAAGTGACGAATAGCGGGTACTTGCGAGGTTGCCGCCGTAGGTGCGCCATTCAGTGTCAGGCATCACCGTCTGTGCACTTA
>DBHR01000005.1 GCA_002296225.1 Acidobacteria bacterium UBA823
AGTGCACGGTAAAGGACAACGTGCAACTCGACGGATCGATTGTATGGCCCCACTGCCAAATCGACCCGGGGGCCAACTTGGTCGATGTAATTCTCGGTCACGACTGCCAGATCGGCAAAGATCTGGTGCTACGACCTGGAACGATTCTCGGCGACAAATCAGTCGTCACCGAGAACGATTCTTCGGGTGCCTGAAACCACGTCGCGCCAACTGACCGGCCTGATTCGACTTCTGGAGTTAACGCGTGAGCCTATTCCCTGGCATCTTTAAGGCGTACGACATCAGAGGAGTCTATCCTCATGAATTCGACGAAGCTGCTGCCAGGTGGATCGGGCAGGCTTTCGTAGCGCATCTGAATGCGCACCGAATTGCCGTCGGCCGCGACATGAGACTGTCTTCGGGTAGGCTTGCCGCCGCATTTATCGAAGGGGCCACGACCCAAGGCGCTGACGTGGTCGACTACGGCTTAATCGGAACAGATATGCTTTACTACGCCGTCATCCAAGATGAATTCGACGGCGGCGCCGAAATCACTGCCTCTCACAATCCGAAGGATTTCAACGGCATCAAGCTTGTAGGCCCCCACGCGACCGCGCTAAGTGGCGATGCCGGTATCTCAGACATCCGGGACATGATCGCCTCTGGCAGTATCCCACCACCCGGGAAGGCAACTGGAACCGTCGCTCCCGCACAGCTACTGGACCGGTATCTCTCCCACGTCCTTTCGTTCATTGATGTCAACGTAATTAAACCCTTTAAGCTAGTTCTCGACGCGGGCAGCGGGATGGCAGGACTTGTCGCGCCTAAACTCTTCGACGCCCTACCCTGTCACACCACTAGACTATGCTTCGAAATAGACGGGTCGTTTCCGAATCATGAGGCCAATCCACTCATCGAAAATAATCGGCGAGACCTCGTTGCGGCCGTCATAGAAACTCACGCCGACGCTGGAATCGCCTGGGACGGCGACGCCGATCGATGTTTCTTTGTTGACGGCGAAGGACGGTTCGTACCTGGCGATTTCATTACCACCTTGCTAGCTGAAAGCTTTCTTCTCGAAAACCCAGGAGCCACGATACTGTACGACGTGCGTGCGAGCCACGCAGTTCCTGACATCGTGGCTCGTCATAAGGGAACTTCGTTAATGAATAGAGTTGGGCACGCGTTCTTCAAAAATCGAATGCGTGACACTGACGCAATTTTTGGCGGCGAGGTCACTGGTCACTACTATTTTCGAGACAATGGCTTTGCGGACAATGGATTCATTCCGGCCTTACTCATTCTCGAACTAATGTCGAGAAAACATGCCACACTCAGCGAACTACTGGCTCCACTCCGTGAGCGATATTTTCTTTCTGGTGAAATCAACACCAACGTGCACAATATGGCCGTCGTGGCTGCCAAGATCGAACAGCTCGCCGCCCGCTACACCGACGGCGTACAGCATCGAATGGACGGACTCTCTGTCGAATATCCCGACTGGCATTTTAATGTCCGCCCGTCGAATACCGAGGCTCTGTTACGGTTGAATCTGGAGGGCGCCACGCCGGAACTTATGACCGCGAAGCGAGATGAAGTCCTGACCGTAATTCGGGAGCCCTAACGCGCCAGGTAACGCCGGGAGCTTTCTCCGTCTCTGTTACAATGCTGTGTTCGATTCCTCGCGGGAGTAGCTCAGTGGTAGAGTCACGGCTTCCCAAGCCGTTGGTCGCGGGTTCGATCCCCGTCTCCCGCTCCACTAACGTGTCTGCAAGATTTGGCTGGCTCATTCTCGCGCCGTTGATCGGCCTCGGCGTCTCTCCCGTCCAAGCCCAACCGCCGGATTTCGCCTTTGATGTGCTCCCAATTTTCGAGGCGTCGTGCCTCCATTGCCACGGGCCACGGCGCTGCATCTCATGGGAATCGACCATACCCGACTCACGTATCGCTTCCAAGGAAGGGATTTCAGGCTTACCGACGTGGCCGGGCACGTCGTGACAACCCTATTGACCTAGCAACGTCCGAGGCCATTCAGGCGCCCCTGGTTGCGACGCGGCGCCCGATCGGTCACAATCACAAGCTCGATCACCCGTTAGGTGTCCGAGTCTACTAAGTCGATTAAATGCTGAGACAAGCATCCGATAACACGGTCGTTCCTGCCCAGTTCGCGGCCGGGGTAGCCTCCGACACCGATCTACCACAAACCGAAAACGTTACTTCACTCGGACAGACGATAACGATTAAAGGCGACCTACATGCCGGGGAGAATGTGATCGTCAACGGCCGAATTGAGGGCACCGTCGATCTGCCTAATCACGGTGTTGCAGTCGGCGCGAACGGAAAAGTGGATGGCGGGATCGTCGCGAAGGCCGTAACTATCCTCGGTAGTGTCACTGGCGTCGTGACGGCCGAAGAACGCATCGAACTTCGCAGCACCTCCCACGTCGAGGGCCGCCTTGTATCAACGCGCGTCGCCATGCACGACGGCGCGCACTTCCGTGGACCCATTGATACTTCGCGCACGGATACCGATTCACGCGTTGGCCCCCACCCCGCCCGGCGTAACGATCCCAATAGCGCGTAACGCCAGATTGAGTAACGTGTTTCGATTGGCGCCCTGTACGCCCGAAGCTTTCCCAGGTTGCCTCAAACAATCGCGGAGAGACATCACATGAGTGGGATCGACCGACGAGATTTTCTAAGAACAACAGGTGCTCTTGGGTTGAGCTCCTTGCCTCCTTCCCGGAACGCCTCGGCGGCCTCAATGTTTCAGGATCCGTTAGGTATTCGGGACGATTTTCACGTCACGAGAACCCAAACCTACCTCAACATGTCGTCTGTGGGGCCAATGCCTACGGTCGTGCACAACGCCGCGGTCGCCTACGCCAACGACCAACAAGTGGCACCCGCGCACCGCTATAGCCAGTCCATGGACATCAAGGAACAGGCTCGGCTCAAATTCGCAAATCTTTTCGGCGCCACAAGAGATGAAGTGGCACTACTTTTCTCAACAAGCGATGCCGAAAACATCGTGACTAACGCTCTAGACTTGCAGCCAGGCGACAATGTCGTTATCGACGAGCTGCATTTCATCACTACTTTTGTTTTATATCGAAGGCTTGAGAAAACCAAGGGCATTGAACTGCGCATCGTGCCGCATACAAACGGCCGTTCACGCCTTGAGGATTTTGAAGCGCGAACGGATGCCAGGACCCGACTCATCTCGGTCGCTTGGGTCTCGAATCGAAACGGTTACCGGCACCGCCTTCCCGAGTTAGCTGACTTGGCCCACAGGCACGGGGGCTTACTCTTCGCTGATGGGATTCAGTCGCTTGGCACGTTTCCAACAAACCTACACGACACGGGAGCAGACTTCGTTTGTGCCAACTCCTACAAATATCTACTATCAGGTTGGGGCGCAGCGCCCTTCTACGTCCGCGAGGAGCATCTGACACGGATTAGACCCGACCGCTTCGGCCACAACCATGTCTCTAAGACACTGCCAGATTTTCATTTCGAATTGAAACAGACTGCTGAACAATACGAATACGCTGGACTGGTCTACGGAACGGTCACGCAACTAAACGCGGCGCTTGGTTACATCAGTCAGGTAGGGCTAAACCGAATCGAAACACACACGATCGCCCTCGCGCAGAACCTCCGGGATGGCGTGGCCGCATTGGGCTATAAAATGTTCACCCCCGCCGACAATCCCTCTTGCATCATGAGCTTTATGCACGGCCGCGACACCTCCCATATTCGCCGCGTTCTTAACGAAGAGAAGATCAGCGTAACGCTACGCGAGAATGGCACACAGCTCCGCGCAAGCGTTGGGATGTTCAACAACCAGGACGACATCAACCATCTGCTCCGCGTCCTCGCTAGACTGGCTTAATGCGAACATCGCCCACTGCCCGTCACGCCTTCTTAACAAAACCCGATTAGCTAGCGGCGTGCGCCACAATAATTGTAGAGCCAGGCCAAGACCGCCCCGCCAACCGCTCCGTCCAACGCTCCGTACAAGGCGCCCGCAATCACCTGCCCGAGACCAGCTGTGGCATGGTAGCCTGGATAGATCGAAGCCATCACATCTAGAAACGCCTGACCATAGCCAGGCCAAAGCAAATTCGCCAGGCCGGTTATGCCCATCGCACCTCCCCACAATACGGCTAGGGCCACGGCCATCGTCTTAACATCCAGTTTCATCGCTGCACCCCCCAAGGTTTCGCGGTATTTACGGGTTGAGGCCAGGCCACCTGGCCGCCCCCACAGATTCAAGAGGACACTAACCGACGCCAGCCCCAACACCCAATAAGACCAAAGTAACCAAAACCGAAATCACCCACCCTACCAGGACCACACCCACCGCCCGAAAAGTGCTGGTGAAGTCCAAGGCTTGACGAACGGCAATGACCATAGCCACTATCATCCAGATCGACACGATGGCTAAGATGAAAGGGCCCACGCCGGCAAGGGCCCCGACGATACGCAAGATACCGGGTGCCTGGGCGAAGCCCGTGGTCCGCAATAGCTCACCTACATCCGCACGCGTTCCTGGCTCTGGCAGTAACCGAGTACCGATGACGTATGTTAGGAACGCCCAGGACCCCCAGCCAATCAATGCCGCAATCCCGGCGAATGCGAACCCACTGAGCCCTACCGAGCCCAACCCCGCCGCTCCGATTCCGCCGGAGAGACTGGCCAGCAGTACGACTGCCATAGCTTGACCCGTCGCACCTCTGTCGGCCTCAACTTCTTCGTAGACCCGCACGTCCAACTTGGCTGCACCTACAATTCGCTCCGTGAAACTGGCCAATGCGCACCTCCTCCGTTGTACTTCAGACCACTTGGCATGTTAGCCCACACCACCTAGCACCCCAATTCCACATTCTTTGGCTCCATGTTATGCCCCCATAGAACCTCTAACTGGGAACAAAGTAACTCTACCAGAATAGAAGTCGACGTCGCCTCAAGCCCATAAGCTCGTAAAAACAAAAAAAGCTCCCGCAGGCATCGCCTGCGGGAGCTTCCACCTTCACTTAAGGTCCAGAGAGTAGATAGCTAAATCTCTTCCAGTATGGACGCTGGATGCTAGCCCCCGACCTTAACAACGTTCTCCGCCGCAGGACCCTTGGTGCCCTGAACGACGTCAAATTCCACCTTCTCGCCCTCAGTTAGGCTTTTGAAGCCCTCGCCCTGAATCGCTGAGTGATGGACGAAGACATCCTTCTCCCCGTCGTCGCGCGTCAAAAAACCAAAACCCTTACTGTCGTTAAACCACTTCACTGTTCCGGTCATACTCATACTGCATACTCCAATCGAATTAACGCGGCGCCAAATCAAATAATCGCACACGCGGACGGCGCCGATTCGCGTGCGCTCACTATCCTCAAACCAAGGGTGCTGTGAGAGACTGGGACTGGAAGGCTCGCCGCTTCTGCGGCGAGGCACAGCAGAACAAACAGAAACTCTCAGGCGCCATGATTATAGCAACTGAACCGGCCATCTGCAAATCCAGGCCGTGCGCCCCCAGCCACCTAAATGACCGCTAAACTACCACCATACAATACGATCCGGGTAAGTGATAACCAGACACGCCACGCGTCCTGGACTACTGCCAATAGGGGCTGACGTGAAAATCCTCTTCATCCGCCTACGTCTAATCGGGGACCTCATCTTTACAACGCCGGCTATTCGGGCTGTCAAACAGACACTGCCAAACGCTCACGTCTCCTACCTTATCGAAGTTGAAAGCGCCGCAATTCTTGCGCGAAACCCGTACATAGACGACCTAATCGTCGTCGAGCGACCTCGAGGTATTCGTCGTCTGCAATACGATTTCAAGTTGGCTCGGCGGGTCCGCGCGGCACGGTTCGACGCCGTTGTCGACTTCCATGGCGGACCCCGGAGTAGCTGGTTGACCTGGAGAAGCGCCGCGGCAATCAGAATCGGATATGCCCTTCCTCACCGATATTGGGCGTACACACACCGCATTCCAGTCGCAGACCGGCCACCTTCCCGCCATTCGGTCGTGAATCAATGGGACCTGCTCGCCGCACTCGACGACCGATTAAACCGGAAACCGGACCCAACTCGCGATAGTGTTGAAATGGCCGAGGACCCCGCTGCAGCCATGGCGGTCAGCAGGCGCCTGGCTGCAGCCGCCGTTGGACCGACTGACCCACTCGTCGTAATTCACGTTAGCGCGGGCAACCCATTTCGCCGGTGGGCGTTAGACTGTTTCATCGAAACGATCAAGACTCTGGCCCTCTCGGATGCTCAACGCCGTTTTGTGATTACGGCAGGGCCCTCAGACCGACGTGCGGTAGATAAGATTCTGTTTACGGTTCGCGCCCAACTCGGACAGCGTGCGCCAACAATGATACCAGGTGATGGATTCAATCTACCTGAACTGCGGTCGCTAATCGGGCGTGCAGCGTTGTTCGTCGGCGGCGACAGCGGTCCACTCCACCTGGCCGCCACGACCAGCGTGCCTATTGTTGGAATCTATGGACCTACCCTTTCCGCCCGCTCAACTCCTTGGCGGAGTCCGGTTTACCCAACGGAAGCCGTCGACGTTGGCGAATTATCCTGTCGCCCGTGCGATCAGCGACACTGCGAACCGGGAGATTTCCGGTGCCTCACAACGCTGCCACCATCAACTGTAATAGCCGCCGCCGAACGAGCATTGAAATCAAGGAACCTGAAACCGAACGACTAGGCCCCACTTGTCGGTGCCTCGTCCGGTGAAGGCCCGCGGACCCGAGATCGGTTCAATGCCGGACACCCAGGGGAACGGGTTCGAGAGGAGATTTCGATAGAAGGCTAGGGTCACATTATCCCCAATGTCCGCATACCAGCGGAACACAGTCGAGCGCTCTTTCTTGCCCATAGAAACATTCAGTAGGTTTTTCCCAGTGAGGTATTTGATTAACGAATCGTCGCGCGATAACTCTTCACGCGTGCCCACTATCCCCATCGTGACCGTGTCCGTCACAGGCACCGACACGTCGATGCCTGCGTAATACCCCACCTTTTTAATCGGGTTGCCGTTCACCCCGAGCATCTCCGCAGAGCTTAGAGTCGGCCCCCAAGTGTAGCGTGCCACTTCACCGAAGGCAGTCAAATGCTCAAGCGGGCGATAGCGCACCGATAGAACGTCCGCAGAGTCGTGCCGCTTGCTAGCAAAGTAATTAGGAAGTCGCTCAACTTTCGATCCCGAATAACCGCGTTTTATCGCGCTCCGGAACTCAATCTTCTGATGGGGCACAAAAGTGCCCGAAAGAAGCCACGTTAATGCAGAGTTGGTATCTAGATCGGGATTGAGAAAATAAAAATAGTTATAGTCGGATTGTCGGTTTCCATCCCCCAAGAACGCCGCCAGGTTTACTGAAGCTACTGGGTCGTCACCCTTGCCGTTTCGACCGCTGGTCAACGAGAAATTTACTCCAAAATTCGCCTCGGCGTTGATCCGCTGGATGTGGGTCGCATCCTTGGACGTGAACGAACCGACAGCCTCCCAGTGAAAACCGATGGGCAAGAGAAAGCGGCCAAATTTTACGCCGAAGCGTTCCCGCTGATAGGCCAGGTACGCCTGTCGAATCGCCCCTTGCTGGTCGACGAGGTCAAGAGCCATGAAGCGATAGTCATCAACACGGGTACGCCCGTCGGGGTCGCAGCCGACAATCGGCCCAATGGCGTCAGGGCTATTTGGGAAAAAGAAGGTATCTTCCCCGCACGCAGGCAGGGCTCTCGTCTCGGTTACTGGATTAATTTCGATACCGTACGACAGTTCGTTGTTGATGTTGCCTAATAGATTAACGATCGCATAGCCAACCCGGCCCTGCTTCTCGAGTCCAAGAGAAGCCTGTGCCGAGTCGTGACCATAACCCGCCATGAACCGCACACCTAGGCGAAGGCGGTCATTGTCGGTTATGACATTATTCGTCTTCTTGGGTGCTGCCTGTTCGGGTGTCTCGCGCATCGCCTTGCGCGGGAGTAGTACCTTCCCAGATACTGCGACTGAATTGTCGCGAGTTTGCCCGCTCAGACGAACCGGAGAGGCCACTACTACACAAATCACTGGTGGCACCAACGCCGCAAGCCAGGTTCGTCGCACTAGCAACAGAGCCATCCTCATGAATAATGAGTTCCCAGTAGTAAGCTGATCATATGCTCTCTAGAATGTATCCAGCATAAGGTGGGAATTAACGCCGGTTCACTTAGACCGGAGCCGGTGCCACGCAAGTCCAGGACGGTCCACGCGAAATCGCACCAGACGGCGATGGTCGACCTCGGTTACGTAGGCAGTCCGACCATCCATGCCACCAAGGCAAATATTACTGGGTCGCGCACCAAGAACATTGATCTCTTGGAGAATCCGACCAATTGGTGACACCTTTAAGACTGAGCCAGCACCGTAACGCGTGACATAGAGATTTCCATCGACGTCGCTCCGCATACCATCGAGACCATAGTCGGCAAACCGTATAAAGACCCGCTTACCAAAGACCGTTCCGTCGAGACCAATATCAAACGCCCAGATCACGCGCTGGTCACTCTCACCCACATAAAGTGTTCGCCCATCCGGGCTCACTTCAATGCCGTTCGTCGTGCCCATATCACCGAATAGGCGGTCCGCGTGTCCATTAGGCCCTATACGCCAAACCTGACCGTTGCCTTCGCTCCAGTTTGGATCGCTCGCATAGAGCACCCCATCAGGCGCCATGGCGAGGTCGTTCGGCTGATTCATATTATCGTCGTGCGAGTAGACCGTGATCGCGCGACTTATCGGATGTACCGTAAACACGTTATGTCTAAGATAGTCCGCCACGTACATTTCTCGCTGCGAGCCAAACCGAATGCCATTCCCTACGCTACCCGACGGCAATTCCAAATAGACCTCACCTGAACCATCTGGCCGAATCCTGCCGATTGTCCCTTGTCGTTGATAATTTACCGCGTAGACATTACCCTCCACATCACAGGCTGGACCTTCAATTCCGCTCGTGAACACCCCAACTTCAGTCATAGGTGCAGCGATGAACAAGGGCAACGGAGCCTCTGCCTGCCCGCTCAACGCAGCAACTATTACGGCGGGTAGAACGCAGACGCACCCCAAGGCGCCGACGAACCTTCGTCTCCACATCATCCGTCCTCGCTTCATTGCTAGTGCTAATTGTAGCCTTTACTCGATGGGAAAACTGGCCAGACACGACTGAGGAATGCTCGCAACTAAAAGGTTTCTGTTATGTTGGCTGAAAAAATAACATGACGGGTTACAAAAGCTACCGGGACTTCCGGAAATTACGCATCGTCTGTGCCCCAATCCACCGTAGACTAGTCTGGACCTTCGGTTCCCAAGCCTTGATGCGAAGCTGAGGACTCCATGAACGGACGTTACGTCCACCAGATCGATCCGATTCTATTCGACATCGGCGGCGTGCACCTCTGGTGGTATGGGTTGGGTTTTGCCCTTGGGTTCTTGGAGATCCTTCTCTTCCTGAAACGCGACCATGACCGGCTGCATCTGTCTCTCCAAGAGGCCTGGCGCCTAACCCTGTTCATTGTCGTAGGTGTTCTCATCGGCGGGCGCCTCGTCGAGGTCGTCTTTGACGAATGGCCCTTTTACCGTGAACACCTTGGACTAATTCCCGCCTACTGGCTCGGGGGGATGGCGAGTCATGGACTTTTGGTCGGTGGCACAGTCAGTGTGGGACTGTTCGCATTCTTTTATCGAAAATCATTCTTAGACCTTGCCGATATCCTCGTAATCCCGGTGGCGTTCCTAATGGGATTGGGACGACTCGGGAACTTCATAGACGGCCAAATCGTAGGTTCCGTCACGGATGTTTGGTGGGCCGTTAAGTTTCCGGATACGGACGGATTTCGCCATCCAGTAGTCCTCTACGATGGGTTGAAGAACCTGATTCTAATGCTTTACCTCCTGCGTGCGAGGCGTGAAAACGTGACGCCTGGCGCGATCGCGGCGCGCTTTGTGTTCTGGTACGCGTTCCCTCGCTTCTTCATTGACCTCTTCAGGGATTACCCCACCCACAGGCTCGCCCTCGGAACCGGGCAGACGCTCAATATTGCTATGACCTTACTCGGTGCAGCGCTGCTGTACCGCTCGCGTCTACGGAGGCTGGGACGTCTTGCGGGCAGCCGGACCATCACTCAACCCCCTCCCCCGACACAGGATGCTGCACCACGGGTCGTCCAGCGCGTTACCTTTGCGGGTCTGTTGACATTTTGCTTAACAATTCCAAGCAACTGGACACAAGACATCCCATCCCGTTACGGCAGCCGGCACCCTGGGTTGGAATACTCGTGGCTTTACCCCATGATCGACACAGCGCCGGCATCGCCGCCAACCGATACGGCAGCGCCCGATCAGTTTGGCCGCCACTGAACGTTCTTTCTACTGGATCACTTGAAACTAAACAGGGAGCGGAAGAGCAACCGTGTCAGCCTGGTCAGAGGCCACCTGTCACAGACACACCCCTACTGAACCGGAGAGAAGTCAGTAGGACTCAGGAACATGGACTCAACGTTGCTCACCAAGCGGCCGTTGACTTGCGACGCATCCCGCATACTGGCCCAGTCGGGGTCAGCGCCGAACGCCCGCCAAGACGCCCGCGCTGCATCACGGCTCTCATGCGCCAGCATATACACAAGAGTGTTTTCGGAGAGCGGTGATTCAGCGGGAACCCAGTAGCCAATCCCATGCATGCCGTGCTTCTCAAACAAGTCAGTTTCACCCCCTCCGAATCGGTCGAGGAGTCCCTGTAGCGCGCCCTCGTTGGTAGTGTAAGTGCGCAGCTCGAACACCCGATTCATGCCTTGCGCCTCCGTTACAGCATCATGATTCACCGCCAGACCTCCCAGAAATGCAAAAAGCGCGGCGCAGATCGTCATTGCGTACTTACGAATCATCTAAAACTCCTTCTTTGGACACAAATAGATTTCCCAAGTGGATTTACCTCGTGCGCCGCTCTTGCTCCCTAGGGAGAGGTCGACAATGTCGTCTTGTTGGTCCAGAAGATATCGAAAGAACCAAAATTATTGTCCGACCGATTAGAGAACCAAGAGAACGTCTCCGCATCCGGGAGAAGTGCCGGGCACATGTCGGCCGAATCGGTATTCACCCGCGGGCCCAGGTTCACCGCTGGGCTCCAGGTGTTCTCTCCCAGCTGCGTAGCGCCCCAAATATCCTGACCCCCAAATCCTCCTGGTCGATTCGATGTGAAGTACACCACGCCGTCCGCATCTTGCGAGAAATGGAATTCCTCAGCAGCAGTGTTGATGTTCGAACCCTGATTCACAGGTTCTTGCCAGCGGCCACTGGAGTCCTGCCGTGAACACCAGATGTCCGAACCCCCATAGCCACCTTCCCGTCTGGAAGCGAAACATAAGGTTTGCCCATCCTGAAGTATGGCGGGGCAATGTTCATTGCCGGCATCGGTGCTTATGGGGGATGGAATCAGTTCGGGCGTGGTCCATGTCCCGTCCACTAGATGAGTAACGAAAAGGTCGTTGGCGTTGCGAGGACTGGTGGTCGCGAGCCTGTCGGACTTGAAATAGATGGTGCTTCCATCGCCTGTAATCCAAGGCTCTCGGTCATCGCCGAGACGCAACGGGTCGACATCGGTCGCCGGCGCCGCATTTACAGGCATGCCCATGTTCACCGGCGTGCTCCAACTCCCGGTGTCTTGGTCGAACGTAGCGATGTAAAGGTCCTTCGGATCACCTGGCGCGACAGCCAAATCTTTTCTCGCACTGCAATACACCATGGTGCCATCGTCGGCAAACGAGAGTTCACCCTCGTCCCACATGGTATTAATGGGTTCGCCAAAGTTATGGACCGCAAGCTGCACCCAGTTCTGTTCTGTCGCTGAGGCCCTGTTCGAACCCGAGGCAGCTAACAGTGCCATTACGGTGCAAACGCACACTCCGAGTTTCTCTACTTTCACTGTGAGCATAGGTAGTTCATTCTACCCCTTGAGCTCTTCTGACAGGCCAGCCATCTGCAAGTATTTCTCGACCCGACGAAGAAGGAATAAGACCGATCGGCCGGGGGCAGAATTTCAACGCGAGGTGTTACGGCAGCGTCAGCGCAACCAGAGAACCCGGCTGTTCGCGTCGCCAGCTCCCCGCCTGCACCACGATATACTGCTTGCCTTTGTGCATGTAGGTCATCATCCCGTACTGACCGGGAATCGGGATCTCGACGCTCGCGAGAATCTGCCCTGTCCGCTTGTCGCGGGCATGCAGCATCGGCATGCCGTTCGCATTCACCTCGGATTCACCCCTAAGCCCCTCCGTGGTTTGCACTAGGAGGTCACCCATGACCATCTGGATGGAGTTGCCAGTTCCTCCTGTATTAGGAACATCCACTTCCGCCAGAAGACGGTGTGTCCTGATCCGCTCGGGAGTTTGGCCGACCGGAATGTCCCAGAGCTTTTCACCCGTGTTCATATCGTAGGCAGTGAGTGCCTGGTAGAGTGGCTTATAGACCGGCAGACCCTCGATTAGCGGCAGGAACTCACGAGAACCGCCGGGCGCCCACGCTGACACCGTGGTCCCCGTAGTAGACGTATGCCGCTCGCGACCCCTCCACGGCTCCGCAGATTGCCCAGGCAAACCCCGCTCTTCGTCCACCCCGTTCGTGGGCACCAGAAACGAGGGAGCACTGCATGCCCGGCTGTGCGGCGCGTACATGATTCCCGTGGTGGGGTCCGCAACGGGCGGATAGTAGATGTTTAACCCACCCAAGCAGCCGATCGTATTGCGGTATTCGTGGTTGTGTGGATAAGGAAGCGATGGTACGTAGAGGCCTCCAACTCGAAACTCACTCAAGATTTTCAGGGCCTGCTGCTTCAACTCGGGCGTATAGTCGATCACAAACTCCTCAGTGATCCCGTTCAATACGATCGGGTCCAGCGGTTCCGGACGGGTCGGGTAGGGCTGCGTGGGCGCCGTATAGTTGCCGGGGACCTCGGTCTGCATAACCGAGCGTTCCTCAATTGGCCAAATGGACTCACCGGTCTCCCGGTTGAACGCAAAGACGAGACCTTGTTTCGTGTTCTGAATCAACGCCGGGATTCGCTCTCCACCCACCGTCAGGTCCATCAAGATGGGCACAGCCGGAATGTCGTAGTTCCACTGGTCACTGTGGTGGATCTGGAAGTGCCACCTCCGCTCGCCCGTCTGGACATCCAACGCGAGAACGCTACCGCCAAAAAGATTGTGGCCTGGGCGATGGCCTGTGTACGACTGGACGGTCGAAGCGTTTGTCACGATGTACACGAGCCCTAGTTCTGGGTCGGCAGAAGCGGGGGCCCACGACGACATATCTCCAGACCACCGCCAGGCGTCGTTCTCC
>DBHR01000111.1:0-17938 GCA_002296225.1 Acidobacteria bacterium UBA823
CCTGGGGCAGAAGCCGACCTTCAATACGAAAACCCAACCGGGACGACGCTCATGGAATGGGCGAGCGGCACTGGTGCTGGCCCACGCCGCGTCCAGGGCCTCCCACTCTTGAAGCCGCCCTACGGCCGGATCACAGCGATCGACATGAATACCGGCGATCACCTCTGGTTCATCCCGAACGGCGATACGCCGGACAATGTCGCGAATCACCGAGCTTTGCAGGGAATCGATATACCCAATACAGGGAACACAACGCACGCCACCGCCTTACTTACGAAGACGTTATTGATCTACGCGGAGGGACGAGGCGGCCGACAATTGCTCTACGCCAACGACAAGGCAACCGGTGAACGGCTCGGCACGGTTGAGATACCGGCGCCGACCAACACCGCACTTATGACTTACATGCACAACGAGAAGCAATACATCGTTTTACCCGTCGGTGGGCGCGGCTACTCGGGGTCACTCGTAGCCCTGGCCCTACCCTAGCACTCGGAGGACACGGCTATGCCGAGGTCGGGAAACATTCCGGTCCCGGCTTCACGAGGCGCCTCGCGCCAGAATCAAGTAAGGAGACTCAATGTATCTCGCATTTCGCACACTGTTCGTTGCGTCGTTTCTCGCGGCCGTTTCATTCGGTCTTGCGGCCTGCAGTATTGAAGACAATAGCGTTACGACAGTCGAGGAGTCTGCGGCGATGGACGAAGGCGCTCTCGCGGCTGTAGTACTCAAGGACTGGGAAGACTTGAAGACCGCGATGATGGAATTCGGCGATGCAATGCCCGCCGAGAACTTCGACTTCAAACCCACAGACGAGCTTCGGAGTTTCGGCGAGCAGCTGATGCATGTCGCAAGTGCCCACCTTTTCTATATGGGCAATCTTGACACTGACGCCGCTCGGCCGGACCTCGGAGAACCCGTCGAGAAAGCTGACGTCCTCCAAGCGTTAAGCGATTCGTTTGACTTCGGAACCGAGATTTTGAGCGGTCAGACCGACGCGTCGCTGCGGGAAATGGTCGACGGCGGATACCTTGGCGAGTCGTCACGCGCGCGGATCGCCTATCAGGCGATGATCCACACACGGCAAGAGTACGGCGTCATGACAGTGTATCTGCGGCTGAACGATATCGTGCCGCCGGCAAGCCGTTAGGACGTCGTTACCACCACATGCATTGACCGGAGCTGGACACAGTCCAGCTCCGGCTTTGTTCGCTTCGCACTCTCCGCATACCACCGGGCCGCTTCACACCCATCGACCGGAAGAGGACCTTCGATGCGTTCGATGACCCCGCTACTGGCAGCCAACATGCTCTTGAGCATCTCCGTTTTGACGGTCAACGGCCAGTCAGTCTCTGGGGGCCAGGTACTTGCCAGCCGTCTGACTGACGGCCAGGCGATTTTCGGTATTTTCTCGGGCGAGAAAACCGCCGAACAAGGCGCGCGCGTGGCCGGTTATGCCGACCTCGACTTCGTGTTCTACTCACTCGAGCGTGGACCGTTCGACCTACCACAAATGCAGCTGTACATGGACGGCATGGGGAACGCAGGTAGGACTCACCCCGTCGTGTTACGCATTCCACCAATTCGGGACGACCGTCAGGGCGCGCACGTTCGAGCCGGGCTGGGCATCGACGCCGGTGCCGTGGGCCTGGTCTTCCCCCATGTCGAGTCGCGCGAAGACGCCGAATTCGCTGTGGCTGCCGTGCGCACCAAAGGTCCGTCATGGCCCGATGCGGGCGCAGAACTCCTCAGCATGCTACTAATCGAGGATCAGGTCGGCATCGACAACGTCCGTGAGATCGTCAGCACAGCGGGCGTGAGCATGGTCTCGCCCGGGCCGGGAGACTTACGGCAGGTCTACAGTGGAGATGCCGAGAAGGTCGAAACCGCAATCCAGACGGTACTGGCTGCGTGCAAGGAGTTCGGCGTGCCCTGCGGCATCACAGCCGGCGTCGACGACATCGCCGAACGCATCACACAGGGGTTCCGCGTCATCATCCTGACGGACTCCCAGGCATTGGCGGTCGGCCGGCGTGCAGCTGGTCGCACAAATTAGAAGGGACGCCGGGTCCCCTGCCGCTACCGCCCACACCCCTTTCAAATGGGCCGCATTTTACTCAGAGCAAAAAGCTCAGGAATCCCCACCACCTCTGTTCAGAATCGCTCAGGATCCTTATAATGCCTTGATCTAGGGAAACTTGCAGCCAAGAGACTCAACCGGTTAAGCGGGTCCGAGAATGCGAACGTCAACCCTCGGGATTGTGGCGGCCCTCATCTTGGCCAGTGTGGTGCTGGCACCCGGACCAATTGCAATCGGCCAGGAGCGGGTGCCAGAGGCTGAGGCACAGGACGGCAAGGCGACCGACCACGACGCGCTGGTCGGTGATCTCCAGGGGCAGGCCGCCCTCATCAACCAGAACTGTCTCCGTTGCCATAACGACCGGGCGATGCGCGGGAACTTGTCGCTGGTGACGTTTGACGTCGCGCATCCCGAAGCTGACGCTGAGGTCGCCGAGAAGATGATTCGCAAGCTGACGGCTGGCATGATGCCACCGCCGGGTGCGCGTCGGCCTGACGAATCAGAAATCCAGGTGCTCATCGAAACGCTGGCGCAGCGGATCGACGACGCGGCCGCGCTCCATCCAAATCCCGGCCGACGCACCTTCCAGCGGCTCAACCGGGCTGAGTACGCGCGCTCCGTGCGAGATCTGCTGAAGATCGACGTTGACGTGAACGCCTTTTTGCCACCCGACACGATGAGCCAGGGCTTCGACAACATCGCTGACGTGCAGAATCTTTCTGCAACGCTACTCGAAGGCTACCTGCGGGCGGCCGATCACATCAGCCGCCTGGCCGTCGGCGACCCCCGGGTCTCCGCGACCGAGGCGACCTTCAAGCTCCCGCGCACCGGCTCTCAACTCCGGCGCGTCGAGGGGGCACCATTCGGCACGCGCGGCGGCGTCGCCGTCGTCCACAACTTTCCCGCTGATGGCGACTACACGTTCGAGGTGAAACTGCACGTCGATGCAGTTGGGGTGCTCTTCGCCAGGGAATCTCTTCATCTCCTCGAGACGACGGGACATCGTGAAGAGCAAATTGAGATCTCGGTTGACGGCGAGCGCGTAGCACTTCTCAACATCGACCCATTCATGCACGAAGCCGACCCGAACGGCGTCGCCATGGAAACCGAACGGATCGCTATCAAGGCCGGTCCGCGACGGGTCGCGGCGGCGTTTCTTAAACGGTTTGAAGGTCCGGTCGATGATCTGCTCGGCCCGAACGAGCAATCACTGGCCGATACGGATATCGGCACGGCTCGAGGCATCACCACAGCGCCCCATCTGCGACACCTTAATATCAGTGGACCGTACGACGTGACCGGCGTCTCCGACACGCCGAGCCGCCGTGCCATCTTCACCTGTCGGCCGATCTCGGCTGACGAGGAGGTGCCGTGTGCGCGCGAGATCACATCCCGGCTAATGGAACGTGCCTACCGACGTCCCGTGGACAACGTGGACCTGAATGGGCTCATGCGCTTCTACCAGCAGGGACGCGCCGACGGGGACTTCGAAAGCGGCATCCGGACCGCTGTACAGGCGTTGCTCGCGAACCCGCAATTCGTATTCCGGCTGGAGCAAGCCCCAGCGGGCAGACCGGAGAAGCGTATCTATCGGATTAGCGACATCGAGTTGGCGTCACGATTGTCCTTCTTCCTCTGGAACTCGGTCCCTGACGTTGAGTTATTGAGTGAGGCGGTTGAGGGTGCCCTCACAGACCGGACCCGGTTCGAAAGCCAGGTGCACCGAATGCTGGCCGACCAACGCGCAGAGGCGTTCGGTACGCGATTCGCTGCACAGTATCTCCGTTTACAGGACCTCGAAAAGGTGCACCCCGATGCGGTGAGCTATCCCTACTACGATTACACGCTCGCTCAGTCATTGCGCCGGGAAACGGAGATCTTTTTTGAGCGCCTCGTGCGGGACGACCGCAGCGTACTCGACCTACTTGACGCCGATTACACGTTCGTCGACGAGCGGGTGGCGAAGCATTATGGCATTCCAAACGTCACCGGCACACGCTTCCGGCGGGTCGCCCTGCCTGCCGAGCGTCGCGGTATACTTGGTCACGGTAGTATTCTCGCGTCAACGTCGCTGGGTAACCGGACATCACCGGTGCTGCGCGGCAAGTGGATCATGGAGGTGCTACTGGGTAGCCCGCCGCCGCCGCCGCCGCCCAACGTGCCGGAATTCGAGGAAACTGGGGCCGTTGCGGGTGAACGCCGGCTGTCAGTGCGTGAGCGCATGGAAGAGCACCGATCGAATCCGGCGTGCAGCTCTTGTCACCGGGTCATTGACCCACTCGGCCTAGCGCTCGAGAACTACGACCTCACCGGTGCATGGCGCATCAAAGATAGCGGCATTCCGATCGACCCGTCCGGCGAGCTCTACGACGGCACCCCGCTCAACGGACCAGCGGATTTGCGGAAAGCGCTCCTGAATCGCTCGAAGACATTTCTCACGAGCTTCACAGAAAACCTTATGGCCTACGCCCTCGGGCGGCGCGTCGAGTACTACGACCAGCCGACCGTGCGGGCCATCATGCGTGACGCGGCGGAGCAGGACCACCGGATGTCAGCGTTCATTCTCGGCATTGTCAACAGCGCACCGTTCCAGATGAGCCAGACGGACGGTCCAGTGCGCACCGAAGACGGAGCAGTGGGTCTGGGTATCAACAGCGACCGACCCTGAAATCGACCCGGGAGATAAAGGCGATGCATATCACTAGGAAGCATCTTTCACGACGCACGGTTCTTCGCGGTATGGGCGTGTCGATGGCCCTCCCACTCCTGGACGCCATGGTGCCAGCGAGGACTCTTTGGGCGAAGACTGCCCAATCGAGTCCAACACGGTTCGCAGCGGTCGAGATGGTACACGGCTCGGCTGGCGCGACCAAAGTCGGCCTGGCCAAAAACCTGTGGTCTCCGGTCGAAGCCGGGAGCGCCTTCGACCTCACACCGACGAGTCTGCTGCCGCTCGACCCGCTCCGTGAACACCTGACGATCATCAGTAACACCGATGTGCGCAACGCCGAGGCCTTCACCGCGCCCGAAACAGGCGGCGATCACTTCCGCTCGAGCGCAACCTTTCTGACGCAGGAGCATCCCAAGCAGACGGAAGGGTCGGATATCCACGTCGGCACGTCGATGGACCAGCTCTACGCACAGCGGTTCGGGCAGGAAACGCCGATCCCCTCGATGCAGTTGTGCATCGAGAATGTTGACCAATCGGGTGGCTGCGCCTATGGCTACGCGTGTGTGTACACGGATACGATCAGCTGGGCGGCACCCACCGAGCCGCTACCCATGGTGCGTGACCCGCGCGTGGCATTTGATCAACTGTTCGGCGCTGGCGGAACACCAGAGGAACGTGCCTCGCGGCGGCGCACCGACAGCAGTATTCTCGACTGGATAACTGATGAGGTGGCCCGGCTCAAACTCACCCTTGGTCCGACCGACCGAAACCGGTTAAATGACTACCTCGACGACGTGCGCGAAATCGAGCGCCGGATTCAGAAGATCGAGTTACAGAATACAAGCGGCGAACCACGGGAACTGCCGGAGGCGCCGGTCGGCGTGCCAGACTCGTTCCGGGAGCACGTCGAGGTGATGTTCGACCTGCAGGCGCTCGCCTTTATGTCGGATTTAACACGCGCCTTCTCGTTTAAGATGGGCCGAGACGCTTCGGGCCGTATCTATCCGGAAAGTGGTACGTCACGTGGGTTCCACCCGGCCTCACACCACGGGGAACGCGAAGACCGCGTCCTGGAATTCGCGACAATCAACACCTACCACGTCAGTCTGATCCCCTACTTCCTGAACAAGTTGAAAAATACACCGGACGGCGATGGCACACTCCTGGATAGAACGATGCTCCTCTACGGGTCGCCGATGGGGAACTCGAACGTCCACAACCACAAGCGCTGCCCGCTGTTTCTTGCGGGACACGCAAACGGACAACTCAAGGGGAACCTGCACGTCATCACAAAGGACCGCACGCCGATGGCCAACGTGATGTTGACATTGCTTCATAAGCTCGGGCTCGACGACCTGGAGAGCTTCGGTGACAGTACGGGCACGCTAGCGATCTGACCAGTTGAAAAGTATCGCGAGATAACTGCGCAGTGGAGAGGTCAATGCGACGGAAACAGCTTCTCAGTGGTTTTGCCGTGAGTGCCCTCGCAGCACTCTGCCTTCCGGTGCTGGCCGCGGTCGAATCGCCAGTGGCGGACGCCGCGATGCACGGCGATGTCGAAACAATTCGCGTCCTCCTGAGAGATGGCGTCGATGCCAATACCGCACAGGGTGATGGCATGACCGCCTTGCACTGGACCGCGGTAAACGGCGACCTCGACACCTCCCGGATGCTTCTATACGCCGGCGCCAACCTCAGCGCGATAACCCGACTGGGTCACTACACGCCGCTCCACCTAGCCAGTCAGCATGGTCAGGCCGACGTCGTCAAGGCGTTGCTCGACGCTGGCGCCAACGTCCACGCCGACACGACGAGCGGGGCCACAGCGCTCATGCTGGCTGCTTCGTCCGGCTCAGCGGCGGCCGTGTCTGCGCTCATTGAGCACGGCGCGGACGTGAACGCCCAGGAGTCTGGCCGTGGCGAGACCGCGTTAATGTTCGCCGCCGCCCATGACCGCGCGGCGGTCATCGACGTCCTCCTGCGCCACGATGCCGACCTCACGATTGCATCTAACGTCTTGGATGTCGTCGAGATTGATAAAGAATTTCAGGCTGCGCGCCGAAAACGCGAGGAACGGGTGCAGGCTGAGCGAGAGGCCCTGGTCGAAGCGGCGCTGGCCCAGAATCCAGAAGCTGCTGCGCAGGAGCAGACATCCGAATCTCCCACCGAAGAAGCGGGAGACGATGAACCTGGCCGGCCGAATCTGTTTAAACGCTTCTTCGCATGGGTCATTCCCGGCGGCGGGGAAAACAAGGAAGAGTCCCAGCAACCACCACCGCCCTCGCGGCGCTCCTTCGCTCAGCTCGTCGGAAAACAGGGCGGCATGACGCCTCTGCTCTTTGCAGTCCGGCAAGGCCATACCGACTCGGTGAAGACATTGCTCGCCGGGGGCGCCGACATCAACGAGCAGTCAGGCGACGGGACACCACCACTCTTAATCGCAACGATCAACGGTCATTTTGATCTCTCGAAGTATTTACTCGACCACGGCGCAGACCCCACGATTGCCAGCGATGCCGGCGCGACACCACTCTACGCCACTATTAATATGCAATACGCGCCACGAACGCTCTACCCCCAGCCGACAGCCTTCCGCCAGCAGCACGTAACGCACCTAGAGCTGATGGAAGCGCTCATGGCAGCTGGCGCCGACGTGAACGCCCGCCTCACGAAAAAGATTTGGTATTCGGGCTTCAACTTCGACCTCTCCAACGTCAATGAGACCGGGGCGACGCCGTTCTGGCGCGCGGCGTACGCCAGCGATGTCGAGGTGATGCGGTTACTGCGTGCTTGGGGTGCCGATCCCACATTCCGAACCAAGAAGACCCCCCGCCGCCGCCGTCGCTCTGACCCGGAAGAAGATCCCTCTGGGCTTCCCCCGGTGCCCCTCGGCGGACCGGCGGTCACGCCGCTCCAAGCTGCCGCCGGCGTCGGGTACGGGTTCGGCTTTGCCGCGAATTCACACCAGTTTCATCCTGGCGGGATGTTACGCGCTGTCAAGTATCTTGTCGAAGAACTCGGCGCCGACGTGAACGCACGAGACCATGATGGTTACACAGCGATGCATCACGCCGCAGCTCGCGGGGACAACACAATGATCGAGTATCTGGTCTCGGAAGGAGCTGACGCCACGTTCATCAGCCGTCGCGGTCAGACGACCGTTGACATGGCCAACGGGCCGATCCAGCGCGTCGAACCGTTCCCGGAAACAATGGCGCTCTTGGAAAGCCTTGGTGCCGTCAATAACCACAATTGCGTATCTTGCTAATCCTGGCATCGTTGAAACATTAGCAGCCGCCTCGGTGGCATTCTCACAGGTAGACTAGGTCACTGTCCGCGGATTCTGAAACACGTGGGCCCGGTTAATTTTCTTCACGAGGATGACGATTATGACTAAGTTCAGACTATTTTTTAGTGCGATCGCCGTCGTAGGCGTTGCAGTCCTAGCATCGGCTGGCTGCGCTACGCAGGATGCTGACCCGGCGCCTGACACCGATGTGGCGCAAAGTACTGACACGGCACCGGACACTGCGATGTCTTTCTTTATCACCAGCACCGGCCCAGGTGACGGGGCAAACCTTGGTGGTCTCGGTGGCGCCGATGCGCATTGCCAAATGCTCGCCGAAGCATCCGGCAGCACTGGTCGCACGTGGCGGGCATACCTCAGTCAGAACGCCTCCGACGGTCAAGAGACGATTAACGCTCGCGACCGGATCGGCAGTGGCCCTTGGTATAACGCCAACAGCGTTCAAGTGGCGTCGAGCGTTGACGACCTACACAGCGACAACAACCACCTCAGCAAGGAAAACAGCCTTAGCGAAAATGGCGAGATGATCAACGGCCGTGGCGACGACCCGAATATGCATGACGTGCTGACCGGCTCGCAGCTCGACGGGACTGCTTTCTCGGATGGTGAAGATTCCACCTGCAGTAATTGGACCAGTAACGGAGCCGGAAGTGCCCAGGCGGGACATCATGACCGCCAAGGTGGAGGCGACAACCCCACGTCCTGGAACTCGGCACACGGCAGCCGGGGCTGCAGCCAGGACGATCTGATCGGAACCGGTGGAAACGGGCTCTACTACTGCTTTGCGACCAACTAATGCCTGACCAGAAAACATTGAGCACCATTACCACGCTCGACACACCTCCCAGTGCTTGGCGCTCCGTGCTTTCGACAGAGGGCTACCGCGTGATGGTTGACGAAGGCACGGAGCCAGCGTTTTCGAGCGCGCTAGACACCGAAAAGCGTGACGGTACGTTCGTGTGCGCCGCGTGCTTCCTACCGCTCTTCGAGTCGGCGTCGAAGTTCGATAGCGGCACGGGCTGGCCAAGTTTCTTTGGGCCAATTGAGGGCCGAGTTGAAACCAAGCAAGATTTCAAATCAGTCCTGCCGCGAACCGAATACCATTGCGTGCGGTGCGGGGGGCACCTAGGGCATGTGTTTCCTGACGGTCCTCAGCCCACCGGCCAGCGCTACTGTAACAACGGCGTGGCACTCCGGTTCGTGCCTGACAGCGAACCTCTACCCGGTCCTCGTGACCCATCCGGGAATGATGTAACAACCAGCTAACCGACGGCCCCGCTGGGTAGCTGCAACTCTGGCACCAACGCCCGACAACGCCCACCTTGCACCAGCCCCTTGATCGCCTCGATATCCGGGGCCATGGTCCGATCCCGGTCATAGGTTGGCACCAGGGCGCGAATCATCTCGATGGTCTGTTGGAGTCGGTCGGCCGTCTGAAGTGGCCGATGATATTCGACACCTTGCGCTGCCGCCAGTAATTCGATCGCAATGATGCCCGTGGTGTTGTCAGCCATTTCGGACAACCGCCGCCCGGCGAACGCCGCCATGCTCACATGGTCCTCCTGATTCGCCGAAGTCGGCAGTGAATCGACGCTGGCCGGGTGCGCCAGCGTCTTGTTCTCGGAGGCTAGCGCGGCCGCCGTAACCTGGGCAATCATGAAGCCCGACTCGACGCCACCGTGCTCCGTCAAGAACGGTGGCAACCCACTGAGGTGCGAGTCGACGAGAAGGGCCGTCCGTCGTTCCGAAATCGCGCCAACCTCAGCCACCGCAATCGCCAGCATGTCTGCCGCCATAGCAACGGGCTCCGCATGAAAATTTCCACCCGACAGCACCTCATCGGTTTCCGCGAAGATAAGCGGGTTATCCGTCACGGCGTTCGCCTCGATTTCGAGAATTCCAGCCGCCGAGAGCATAACGTCTAGGCAGGCCCCCATCACCTGTGGCTGACACCTCACTGAATAGGGGTCCTGGACGCGCCCGCAGTCGCGATGGGATTCACGAATCGCACTACCCTTCAAGAGTGATCGATACACCGACGCAACGGCGACCTGCCCGTGCTGGCCGCGCGCGACCTGTATGCGCTCATCGAATGGCACGTCACTGCCTCGTACCGCATCGACGCTCAACGCACCAGACAGCACAGCGGCGGCAAAGAGGTCTTCAATTGCGAATAGTCCGACCAGCGCCAAGGCCGTTGACACCTGCGTGCCATTGACCAAGGCTATGCCTTCCTTCGGTGCGAGCTCGATCGGCGTGAGACCAGCGGCATCTAGCCCTTCCATCGCGGACAGAACCTCGCCTCGATAACGAACCTGTCCTTCACCGATGAGCACTCCGGCCAAATGCGCCAACGGCGCAAGATCGCCGGAGGCTCCCACCGACCCCTTCGCCGGAATGAGTGGATACACTTCGCATTCAAGCATCTGCGCCAGCGCATCCACCAAGACACCCCTAACACCAGAGCGACCCCGTGCCAACCCAGTCGCCTTTAACAGCAGCACGAGCCGGATCACCGCATCATCCAGCGGGGCACCCACGCCCGCGGAATGCGATCGAACGAGATTCGTCTGAAGCTCTCGCAGATCATCGGGCCCCACTACGGTCTGCGCCAACTGTCCAAAGCCAGTATTAATACCGTAAACCACCCGCTGGTTACGCACCGTTGTCGCCACCACCGCCTCAGCGGCATCGATGGCCTCGCGCGTTGCCGCACCCAGCGCGAGCCGCACGGGTGCAGCGTAAACCCGCCGCAGCTCCGCCAGCCCGATCCGAGCGTTGGGTTCCGACAGCTCGATCGTGTGCAACCTTTGCCCCGTCTCACTCATGCTTCTGACCCACTAGGCTTGTCTTCGTCGATCATCGGCAGCCTTAGCCCGTACTCTCGCGCGCACGCAACCGCTTCAGGATACCCCGCGTCGGCATGTCTCATTACACCGCTCGCCGGGTCGTTCCATAGCACGCGTTCAATCCGGCGCGCGGCTTCCGCCGTGCCGTCGCAGACAATAACTAAGCCGGCGTGCTGTGAATAGCCGATGCCCACACCGCCACCGTGATGGAACGAGACCCAAGTGGCACCGCTTGCAGTATTCAGTAGCGCATTCAGTAATGGCCAATCCGACACCGCATCCGACCCGTCCCGCATCGCCTCCGTCTCGCGGTTCGGGCTGGCCACCGAGCCGCTATCCAGATGGTCGCGCCCGATCACAATCGGCGCCTGCAGTTCGCCCGACGCCACCATCTCATTGAATGCCAAGCCCAGCCGATGTCGCTGCCCGAGCCCAACCCAGCAAATCCTTGCTGGTAAACCCTGAAATTCGATCCGGCTACGCGCCATGTCTAGCCAGTTGTGTAGGTGCGGGTCGTCGGGGATAACCTCTTTGACCCGCTGGTCAGTCTTGTAGATGTCCTCCGGGTCACCTGAAAGTGCGACCCATCGAAACGGCCCCACACCCCGGCAAAACAGTGGCCGAATGTAAGCCGGCACAAAACCGGGAAACGCAAAGGCGCGAGTGCAACCACCATTAAGTGCCATCTGCCTGATGTTGTTACCGTAATCGAAGGTCGGGATCCCCAAGTCGTGGAAGGCGATCATTGCTCCGACGTGCTCGACCATCGATGCAATCGCAGCCTGCTTCACGACCTCCGGTTCAGCTTCCCGACGCTCAGCCCATTGCTCAAGAGTCCACCCTGTCGGCAAGTACCCGTTGACTGGGTCGTGAGCCGACGTTTGATCGGTTACAGCATCCGGGTGCACGCCGCGCTTCACGAGCTCGGGCAGGACCTCCGCAGCATTGCCGACAAGTCCGACCGATACCGGTTCCCGCCGTCCAACAGCTCCTTGCACAATCGACAGTGCCTCGTCGAGATCTCCTGCTCGTCGATCGAGGTACCCTGTCGCTAGCCGGCGTTCGACCCGGTCGGAACGGCACTCGACCGCCAGCAGAGATGCGCCGGCCATCGTCGCCGCAAGCGGCTGCGCGCCGCCCATGCCGCCAAGACCGGCAGTCAATATCCACCGCCCACGCAAATCGCCACTGAAGTGCTGCCGCCCGAGTTCGTTGAATGTTTCGTAGGTGCCTTGCACGATCCCCTGGCTGCCGATGTAGATCCAGGACCCAGCCGTCATCTGACCAAACATCATCAGCCCCTGCCGATCGAGTTCATGGAATTTTTCCCACGTCGCCCAGTGAGGCACCAGATTAGAGTTCGCAATCAGCACGCGCGGAGCATCGGTGTGCGTTCTGAAGACCCCAACCGGCTTTCCCGATTGCACAAGGAGCGTCTCATCCGCATTCAGCGACTGCAGCGTCTCGACGAGGCGAGCGTAGCACGCCCAGTTCCTAGCCGCCCGGCCGATCCCGCCATAAACGACCAGGTCGTCTGGCCGTTCGGCGACGTCGGGGTCGAGATTGTTCATAAGCATCCGCAAGGGCGCTTCGGTCTGCCACGAACGCGCGTTCAAGCGCGTACCCCGCGGAGCGCGAATCGGCGCCCGACCGGCCGTCGCCTGTTCGATGACCATCACTCACCTCGCCTTTGCCTACGTCTCGTCCACAAATCGCGCCTAGCCCAGAGTGGGCGCCGGCGGTCCGATCTGTTCAGCCCGCCAGCCGTGCAATCACAGATAATCTAGCCCCGCACGCCTGGCATATACAGCCGTGCAGTTACAAGCTACCATGCCCACCGGAATCACCGACACCATGCCGCACTGGGACGAGCTTTGGGTAAATGCTCATCTCGCCACGTTGACGGTGGCCGCCGAACCGTATGGCGCGATCCTCGATGGCGCGCTGGCCACAACCGGCGACCGTATCACCTGGGTGGGCCGGCGGGCTGACCTACCCGGCCCGCCCGAACAACTCGCCCGACGCGTGACCTCGCTCGACTCCGCGTGGATTACGCCGGGCCTGATCGACTGCCACACCCATCTCGTCTTCGGCGGCCATCGCGCCGCCGAATTCCAGCGCCGACTCCAGGGTGAGAGCTATGAAGCGATCGCGCGCAAGGGCGGGGGCATCCTGAGCACGGTCGAGGCAACCCGTGCCGCGACCGAGGACCAGTTGACAGCAGCCGCAACGTCACGCCTGGCAGCGCTCCATACCGAAGGCATCACAACCGTCGAAATTAAGTCCGGATACGGTCTGGACCTCGAGACCGAGTTGAAGATACTACGTGCGGCCCGCCGGGTCGCCGATGCGTTTCCTGGCACGGTGCGTACGACGTTTCTCGGGGCTCACGCCGTGCCGCGTGATTACGCCGGCCGCGCCGATGCCTACGTCGACCTCATCTG
This sequence comes from Acidobacteria bacterium UBA823, assembly GCA_002296225.1. Lineage (GTDB taxonomy): Bacteria > Acidobacteriota > Vicinamibacteria > Vicinamibacterales > UBA823 > UBA823. Next base: position 13,352 of record DBHR01000111.1, read on the forward strand.
CCACCAGATGCTACCCCGCATCGTCGAGGCAGGCTTAGCTGACGCAGTCGATGCTTTCTGTGAGCGGATCGCGTTCACCCCGCAACAAACTGTCAGGGTATTCGAGGCGGCACGCACCGCTGGCCTCCCGGTAAAACTACACGCCGACCAACTCTCCGATTCTGACGGTGCGGCGCTCGCCGCACGGTTCAGTGCACTCTCGGCCGACCACTTGGAGCACACCAACGCTGCGGGCATCGAGGCCATGGCCAAGGCCGGTACAATTGCGGTATTGCTGCCGGGAGCCTGGTACTTCACACATGCGACGGTGGTGCCACCAGTCGACCAGTGCCGGGCGTCTGGGGTCCCGATGGCGTTAGCCACCGACTGCAATCCGGGCTCATCGCCAGCGACCTCGCTCCTACTAATGCTCAACTTGGCCTGCACGCTGTTCAGGTTGACACCCGAAGAGGCGCTCAGTGGCATCACACGGCATGCCGCGCGCGCCCTCGGATTCGGCGATCGGGGCACCCTCGCGGTTGGGCAGCGCGCCGACTTGGCCTTCTGGGCGATCAGCGAACCGGCGGACCTCAGCTACTGGATGGGCGCTAACCCGTGCATCGGCGTCGTGTGTGGCGGTCGCTCGGCCCTCACCCGCCGCCCGGCAACGCTAGGTGGGTCAGGTCGAGCACGGCAGTAATAAAGTGCCGGTCAAGAATCTTGACCCCGATGTTTGCCACCGCGCCAGTCCAACGTTTTAGCTATGCTATACTCGCGCGTTCCCGGTCGAATACTGGCGAACCATGCCGTTTATGGGGGTGACTATGCGCTTTAAATCACTGTCGGGCTGCACGATCGCTGTCCTCGGCCTCCTCCTGTTGGGAGTAACGTCGAGCGCTGCGCAGAACAGGGAGACCGACCGTGTCCGCGTCTTCGTCCAGGTTTCCGAAGAGCGGCCGGAAGATGCCGTTGTCGATGCAAACCTACCGCCCGGCCAATGGCAGCTCGAACCCATGAGCTTCGGTACAGAAGGCAATACCTATTTCTTCGACCTCAAACAAGCCCAATACCTCGGACAGCAGTTGAGCAAGCAGCTTCAGCGCACGAACTCGCGCAAAGAGCTGATTGAACTGGTCGAGACCAGAGAAGAGGCGGCGGTCTATCTAGAAATCGTCGCGACGAAGGTCGAAGGGAACATCCAGGGGGCCGGCGTCTTCGGCGGGGACGGAACAAACGCGGCACCGTCAACCAATACGACTAAGATGGTGGGGGATGCGTTAATTGTCCGGCTGACGATGCGTGGTCAAGTGTTTACAACCGACTTCACTGGCCAGAAGCTCGACGCACTGCGAACGCCTGAGGTCCAGGTGGCCAGAGAGGTCGAACGATTCCTCGAAGTCAATGCCGAAGGTATTCGTACATTGAACCCACCGCGCCACTGAACTGTTCGAACAGTGAAAACGACTACCCGCGGCCACGGTAAATCGCTATGCGTCTCAGATCGTCGCTAAACCTCACTCTCGGCGTCATCGGTCTTCTCCTGTTGGGCGCAATGTCCAGCGCCGCTCAGGACAGAGAGACCGACCGCATCCGCGTGTATGTCTTCTATACCCAAGAGCGCCCTGAAGACAGCATCGTCGACCCAAAACTCCCGACCGACCAATGGCAACTCGAACCGTTAACCTTTGGGCCGCAAGGCAATGCCTATTACTTCGACCTCCAACAAGCCGAATACCTAGGAACCCAGCTGATCCGTCAGCTTCAGCGCACAAACTCCCGCCGAGAGCTCATTGAGATGGTCAGCACTCCGGACGAGGCGATGCTCTTTCTTGAGGTCGTCGCGACGAGGGTGAAAGGAGAGATCCAAGGGGCCGCAATCCACTCCGGCACCGGGCAGGCGGCTGGGTCAACCGTCACAACCATGGCGGTTCATGACGTGTTGATCGCCCGGCTGACGATCCCAAACCATGTGTACACGACCGATTTTCTCGGCACGAAGATCGACGCCCTGCGAACACCGGCGGTCGAGGTAGCTAAGCAGGTCGAGCGGTTCATCAAAACAAACGCCGACGAACTGCGCGCAGCGAACCCGCGGCGACCCTAACCCAACCAAATAGTGAGCACAACCCTCCGCCGGCGTGAAGTAACTGCGGAGAGCGTCAGCGGGGCATAACGTCGAGCCAGGCCTCCACCGGGTTCGTCAACGTCCCGATCCCCTCCACCGAACATCTGGCGACGTCACCAGGTTGCATGAAGACCGGCGGCGTGCGCGCATAGCCGACCCCGCCCGGCGTACCCGTCGCAATCACGTCACCCGGGCGCAGAATGATGTTATTCGACACGAAGTGCACCAATTCGTCCACACTATGCTGCATCAGTTCGGTGTTCGCATCCTGCATCACCGCCTCAGACAGCGTGAATTTGATGTCCAGCGCGTGCGGATCGGGTACGAATTCAGCTGGCACGATGAACGGCCCAAGGGGCGCAAACGTGTCGCTCCCCTTCCACACCAGCCAATCTGATCCATACCGATTGTCGCCACGGCCCTCCCGGTCGCCCACGTCGTTCATCATGGTGTAGCCGAAGATGTGTGACCTGGCCTGGTTAAGCGGTACGTGGCTGGCTGGCTTTCCGATCACAATGGCGAACTCGCACTCCCAGTCGATCTGTTCCCGTCCTGGCTTCATGAGAATCGGATCGCCGTCGCCGATCACGACCGAGGCAGGCTTATTGAACAAGTACGGATTTTGCCTGACATCGTCCGGTGCTCGCTCCCAAAAATGATCCATCGATTTCGGCGCGGCATCGACCGCACTCGAGTCCGACATCTCAGCAGCAAGCCCGGTCGTCATCTCACGCATGTGCTCACGGTAGTTGAGCGCTGCTGACAGCACGACTGCTGGCCGCACCGGCGCCAAGACGTCGACGTCACCGAGGTCGTGGACGTAGGCCGGCAACTGTCCCGTATCGATGGTCGGTGCGATCAGTTCAACAATTGCGTGAATCCGATCCCGCATCCCCAACTCGTAGCGGCCAATGAGTTCTTTCATGTCCTTGGGCATCGGCAACGTCACCCACAGACGCTGGTGTCGCTCAAGGGAGGTATTCGCCGCTTGGAGATCGATGACGTAGCGATCGCGCAGGACGACACCGAGGCTCTCCTCCCCGTCGTGCTCAAACGTGCTGAGCTTGAACGGCTCCGCACCCTGTGCGATCGAGGACATGCCGAGTGCGAGTACCACCGTGAACCCAAACATACGTCTCCGCATCCAGAACTCCTTCTTGCATCACATCAAAAGAATTAGAACCGCCACCAGTTTCAACCGATAGTTTACCCGTCGGACGCGCACCTAAACTATAATCAGTCTTTGAAAGCAATTTCGTTGCTTTCGGATGATGGTCAGAGCTTCATCGTTGTTGTAGTTGGCAGTCTACGGGGAATAAATGAGCGCCGTCCTCCTCGCCTCTCTTGGCTTAACCCTCCTTTTTCTTGGTTACTGGTTCTACTCGCGATTCATCGCCGAAAAGATATATCAACTGGACCCCGCGTTCGAGACGCCGGCCCACGCAATGCGCGACGATATTGATTATGTGCCTACGCCCCGCATCGTCTTATGGGGACACCACTTCACCGCTGTGGCGGGCTTGGCACCCATCGTCGGTCCAGCGATTGCGGTCATCTGGGGTTGGCTGCCAGCGTTCATCTGGGTCACGGTCGGGACGATCTTCTTCGCGGGCGTGCACGACCTCGGTGCAGTTTGGGTGAGCGTCCGCAACAGAGCCCAGTCGATTGGTGCTCTGACTGGTGACATCGTCGGAACACGTGCGCGAACCCTCTTCATGATCGTTATCTTCCTGCTGCTTTTGATGGTCAATGCCGTGTTCGCGGTCGCGATCGCTGACGCGTTGCAGGCGACGCCGAGCAGCGTGATTCCGGTCTGGACGGCGACGATACTAGCACTCGGACTGGGTCAGCTGCTCTTTCGGATGAAGGTCCCGCTGTTGTGGCCCACTGTTATTGGGACGGTCATACTCTATGCCGTGCTCCCCCTCGGAGAGTTCGCACCAATCGAACTGCCGGACAGCCTGCTCGGACTTGCACCTGGCGCTCAGTGGATCCTCATTCTCTTCATCTATGCGGCGATCGCATCACTGCTGCCGATCTGGGTCCTCCTGCAGCCGCGCGCCTACATCAATGCCGTGCAACTCTTCGTCGGTCTCGCGCTCGTATATGCCGCGATCTTCATTGCAGGCCCAACGATCGTTGCGCCAGCCATTAACCTGGACATTCCGGCCGACGTGCCACCGCTGCTGCCACTCCTTTTCGTCACCATCGCGTGTGGCGCCATCTCCGGCTTCCACGGCCTTGTGGGATCTGGCACGACATCAAAGCAACTTGACCGGGAAACTGACGCGCGATTCGTTGGCTACCTGGGGTCCACCGGCGAGGGGGTCCTGGCCCTCGCGGCGATCATCGCAACGACCGCTGGGTTCGCGTCCCTCGAGGAATGGCGGGCGATCTACACGAACTTCGAGGGTGGCGGCCTGGGAGCCTTCGTCCAGGGAGGCGCCACGATCATTGCGGACGGCTCAGGCCTCCCGCACGAG
>DBHR01000111.1:18262-37474 GCA_002296225.1 Acidobacteria bacterium UBA823
CACGCTGCTGACCGTGATGGCGGTCCTCTTCGCCGGCACGACGATGGACACCGGTGTTCGCCTCCAGCGTTACATCGTACAGGAATGGGGAACCATCTACGGTATTTCCGGTCTCCGAAACAGCTACGTCGCCACATTCGTGGCAGTGGCTGCTTGCTTGACGCTAGCTTTCGGGGCGGGTGGCGCGGACCTGAGGGGGGGGATGGTGCTCTGGCCACTCTTCGGAACAACCAACCAGCTACTAGCTGCCCTCACACTGCTCGTTATCAGCATCGTCCTAGTAAGAGCTGGCCGGCCAGCCCGCTACACGATGATCCCGATGGCGTTCGTGTCGATCGCCGCCCTGCTGGCAGCGCTATATCAACTTTGGACTTTTTTCCAGTCAGCCCAGTATCTGCTGCTGGTTCTCGACGCCGTGATCGTCATCTCCGCCGTCTTCGTAATGCTAGAGGCGATCTCGGCTTTCGGCCGACGGACCTCGGCTTGACCGATAAGGTTGGCCCGCTTATGCTTTGCGGCGGCCTGACAACCTGCGGAGCCCTCGTGGACTCTGCCGAAAGCGGACGTTGTCAAACATAAGCTGACCCTGCTGACCCAGGCGCTGAGCAACCGTTGCGCGCTACTGTCGGAAGCCCCCAGACTCCACTGATGTGTCAGCGGGCTTTCTCGGGGCGGCGACTGGAGGTTTTATGCCCAAGTGTCTCGAGTGCGACGCGGACGTCAACCTAAAGGCCGACGTCGAAGTTGGCGAAATCGTGGATTGTTCTGATTGCGGCACCGAATTCGAGGTGCGGTCCGTCGACCCACCGAAACTCGACCACGCGCCGCAAGAAGAGGAAGACTGGGGCGAATAGAGCATGCGGCTCGGTGTGCTCTGCTCTATCGTTCGGACCGAGGAGAAGCTTATTTTTCAGGCGCTTCGGAAACGAGGCGTGAGCTTCGAAAAAATCGACGACCGCGAACTGTCATTCGACCTGCATAGGCAAGATTTTCCTTGGGACGTCGTTCTCGAACGAGCCGTCAACCACGCCCGCGCGCTTCACACGCTCAAGCTCTTCAACGATCGTGGGGTGCCGACAATTAATACGTGGGACGTAGCCAACCTCTGTGGCGACAAAGTGCTCACCTCGAATGCCTTGGTCGGGGCCAAAGTGCCAACGCCCAAGACGATCGTCGCCTACACGCCAAAGTCAGCGTTAGCGGCCATTGAGGTGATGGGGTATCCCGTCGTCCTGAAGCCAGCGGTCGGCTCCTGGGGCCGGCTCATAGCACGGGTGACCGACCGCCATGCTGCCGAGGCTCTCCTTGAGCACAAGCAGATCCTCGGCTCCTATCACCACTCGATTTTCTACATCCAAGAGTATGTCGAGAAGGCCGGTCGCGATATCCGGGCGTTCGTCGTCGGCGATGAAACAATTTGTGCTATCTATCGGATAAGCGACCACTGGATTACCAACACTGCCCGCGGTGCAACGACGGCGAACTGTCCGGTCACTGACGAACTTAACGCGATCTGCGTGGCAGCGGCCCGCGCCGTCGGCGGCGGCGTATTGGCGGTCGACGTCTTTGAGACCGAGCATGGGCTACAGGTGAATGAAGTCAACTACACAATGGAGTTCCGCAACAGCATTGACGTTACCGGCGTCGCGATTCATGAACGAATCGTCGACTACACCCTCACCGTCGGTGAAGCTGTCGCTGCCACCGCGCAATGAAAGTCAGCGTCCTTGGCGCGTCGGGCTACGTCGGTGGCGAGCTCGTGCGGCTACTCTGCGACCATCCGCATGTAACCGTTAAACAAGTGACGTCAGAGCGCCTTGCCGGAAAGATGGTGACGGCAACCCATCCGAACCTTCGAGGGCGCACCACCCTCCGTTTCAGCCGGCTAGCGGACCTCGCACCGTGTGACCTTCTGTTTGCCGCGCTCCCACATGGAAGCTTCGCCAAGCAATTCGATGCAGTGCGGTCGATAACCCCCCGCATCATCGACATGAGTGCCGACTTTCGCTTGCGCTCCTCCGGCGCCTACGAGACTTGGTATGGCCATAAACACGCCAACCCGACCGCGCTGGACAAGTTCGTCTACGGACTCCCAGAACTACACCGGGCCAGCATCATGAACGCGAGCTACGTTACCGGCACGGGTTGCCTGGCAACAGCTGCAATACTTGGTCTCCTGCCGCTCTTCAAGGAGGGCGTCGTGCCAGACGGAGAAGTTTTTATCGAAGCAAAAGTCGGGTCTTCTGCGGCAGGCAATAAGGAGAGCGCGTCGTCGCATCATCCCGAGCGAAGCGGTGCCGTGCGGTCATTTCAACCGACCGGCCATCGGCACACCGGTGAAATTGTGCAAGAACTCTCGATGAACGGGACACCGACCGTACACCTCTCCGCCACGGCGATTGAGATGGTCCGCGGGATGCTAATCACCGCCCACGTGCGCCTGACGCGAGACCTCGATACGAAGGCAGTCTGGAACATATACCGCACTGCATATCGTGATGAACCGTTCATCCGAATCGTGAAGGACACTCGCGGTGTCTTCCGTTATCCAGAACCCAAGATTCTAGTCGGCTCTAACTACTGCGATATCGGGTTTGAGCGTGATGCTCACAGCGATCGGCTTGTCGTGCTCGCCGCGCTCGACAATCTCATGAAAGGCGCCGCCGGAAACGGTGTGCAGGCAATGAATATTATGTTCGGTTGGAACGAGCGGGCCGGTCTTTCATTTCCCGGGCTGCATCCCATTTAGTCACGCAATGCTAGTCGTCAAAGTCGGCGGTGGGCGCGGAATCGGCTACGACATGGTCTGCGTCGATCTCGCCGCGCTGCATGCAATGGGCCGCCCGTGCCTCCTAGTGCATGGCGGCTCGCATGAAACGAACATGCTGGCCACCGCGCTCGGTCATCCACCGCGGTTCGTCACTTCGGCGTCGGGTTACGAGAGCCGATATACCGACCGTGCTACGCTCGAGATCTTCCAGATGGCTTACTGCGGTAAGGTCAATAAGGGAATCGTCGAGCGGTTGCAAAGCCTCGGGGTACCAGCGGTCGGCCTCGCAGGACTCGATGGGCGGCTGTTATCCGGACCTCGCAAAGCAACGCTGACGATCGTCGAACAGGGCAAGAAGAAGGTGTTGCGTGACGACCATACCGGCAAGATTACGTCGGTCAATACGGAGCTCATCCGAATCCTTTATGACGCCGGTTACATGCTCGCAGTGTGTCCGCCGGCCATTAGCGACGACCATATCGCTGTTAACGTCGACGGCGACCGAGCAGCCGCGCGGATTGCCGAGGCCTTGGGGGTCGATGAACTTATTATCCTCTCTAACGTTCCTGGGCTCCTGCGCAATCCTGTAGACGAATCGACGCTCGTCGATAAAATCGCGACAGAGAACCTAGACGACTACTTTGACTACGCTAAAGGCCGGATGAAGAAAAAACTGATGGCGGTTAAAGAAGCCCTGGCCGGTGGCGTAAAGCGCGTCATTCTGGGAGATGCGCGAGTGGCCCAGCCAATCCAAAGGGCTCTCGCTGGTAGAGGAACGGTCATTGGTGCCGCAACAGATCATTGAGTGTGAGGACCGACATTCGTCCGGGATGTATTACAAGCGCCCGGTCGTCCTCGTCCGCGGCGAAGGAACCCGCGTCTGGGATACCGCCGGACGGGAGTATCTCGACTGCACGGCTGGCATAGGTGTCGCTGCGCTTGGCCACGCGCACCCAGTTGTGGTCGAGGCACTGCGCGAACAGGCGAACCGCCTCATCACCTGCCATGAACTGTTCTATAACGATCAGCGCGCAGCCTTGTTCGAACGCTTGAACGCCGTCACCCCGCCGACGATTAATCGTTTCTTCCTCAGCAACTCTGGCGCGGAGGCCAACGAAGCGGCTATCAAATTCGCCCGCGCGGCCACTGGGCGAACAGAGATTGTCTCAGCGATGCGGAGCTACCACGGCAAGACGTTTGGCGCACTTAGCGCTACATGGGGGGACGATTACCGGACACCGTTCGAACCGCTCGTCCCTGGCTTCAGCACTATCCCGTTCAATCGTCTGGAAAAGGTTCCCGACGCGATCTCGGACAACACAGCGGCCGTCCTCATCGAGGTTGTCCAGGGCGAAGGTGGCGTTCGGCCGGCCACCACAGAATTTCTACAGGCGCTCCGCATGACATGCACCGAACGTGGGGCGCTTCTCGTAATCGACGAAGTGCAGACCGGATTCGGGCGTACCGGCCGCCTGTTTGCATTTGAGCACCACGGCATCGTGCCCGATATCCTCACATTAGCGAAGAGCGTGGCAGGCGGTCTGCCGATGGGAGTCACGGGATTCGGGGACACGATCGGCCAACTCGCCAAGCTGAGTCATACGACAACGTTCGGAGGCAATCCACTCGCCTGCGCCGTGGCCCAGCGCGTCATCGCTCATATCGTGGATACGGATCTACCAAGTCGAGCGGCCGAACAGGGTCAGCGTCTGGTTGACGCGATCCGTACATTGCCAACAAGCCAGATTCGTGAGGTGCGCGGTCTCGGGCTTATGGTCGGTATCGAGCTCAAGCAACCCGCCGGCGAGGCAGCACGTAACTTGATGGATGAGGGTATCCTCGTGTTGCTGGCTGGCCCGAAGGTGCTACGACTCCTGCCCCCACTCATCATCGAGGCTGGAGATATCGACCAGATCGCCACCGCCCTCGGCAAGGTGCTGAAATGAACGACCAGGACGCCGTTGCGCTCCTCCGCAGCCTGTGCGAAATCTACTCGCCATCAGGTGAGGAGGCCGATGCCGTCAACCTCCTGGCTCACCGCGCTGCAAACGCTGGCTTGAAGGCGTCAACCGACGGGGCAGGGAATTTTATAGGCGAGCGTGGCGATGGTCCAACATCCGTAGTCCTATTGGGTCACATAGACACCGTGGACGGCTTCATCCCACCGGCGGTCAGGGACGGCCGGCTACACGCACGTGGCGCTGTCGACGCCAAAGGGTCGCTCGCGATGTTTGTCGCGGCCACCGCTCGGGCAACCATCCCAATCGGAGTGCGGGTCATTGTGATCGGCGCGGTCGAGGAAGAAGCGCCAACCTCAAAGGGTGCGCATTACATCTGCGATCGATATCAGCCAGCCGCGGCCGTAATCGGCGAGCCAAGTGGCACGTCCGGTATTACGCTCGGCTACAAAGGCAGGTGCGCCCTATCGCTCGTCGCCAGGCAACCGCACACGCACTCAGCCGGCGAGGGGCAAAGCGTTGCCGCGAGAGCCGCGGAATGGTGGACTAGGTTCGAAGAGTACTGCGTTCGTCGGAACCATAACCGCCGGGTGTTCGACCGAGTCGACGCACATCTCGACGAATTTCACACCTCAACCGATGGGTTCACGGATCGGGCAGACCTGCGCGGTAGTCTCCGCCTACCTCCCGAAGCACCGGTCAACGAACTGCGAGGTCGGCTCGCTGACTTGGCAACCGGATGGGGTGACGTCTCCCTAGACAACTACACTCCGCCATTCCTGAGCGACCGAAAGAATCGTCTGGTCGGGGCACTGATCCGCTCAATCCGCAACGCCTCGCTCACACCGAAGTTTAAACTAAAGACTGGCACTTCCGACATGAACGTCGTCGGCCCCGCGTGGCGGTGCCCAATCGTAGCCTATGGTCCTGGCGATTCACGCTTGGACCATACAGCGAACGAGCACGTCGTACTTGACGAATATCTCAATGCTGTGAAGATTCTAACGTGCGTACTCGGTAGTAGGCTCGCCTGAGGCTCCGGCCTACGAGCCGGCTAGCAGCACGACCGCGCCGGCGCCCATCAAAGTGACCGCACCGGCAAAAAACCCGAAGCTGGTGAATTCATCACGTTCCGTCCAAGGCTGCGACGTCGATTCAGAACTCGCCGTGGGCCCCCGAGAGAGCAACCACCCGAATAATACCGTCCCGATAGCCAGGGCGCCGACCGCGCCGACCCTGCGCCTCCCACTGGACGAGGACGCCGGCATCGTCTCCTCTTGCGAATCTTGAGCTTGCCACCGTCTGGCAGCTCTGGTCACCGCCATTTCAATTCCGCGCACGCCATCGCCAAGTTCTGCCTCAAAGCCGAGCCGGCGCAGCCTAAGAATGTCGATGGAACGGACCGAGGATGTACCGACCTCCGTTGGAAAACCGACCCGCTGCGCAGAAGCCGGCGCAGCTCCGCCGAACGCCAACATCACGGTAAGCAGCATAACGAACAAAATGCGGCCGATTGAGTTCATCCAGTTCTCGCCCCGTATGCCAAACGTCCCACGCACGTTCTGGGTCGGGGCATTATAGCGCGCAAGCTCCTGTTTGCTGCCGACGGATTGGTTCGGTACACTAGCAGCCCTTAACGAGTGCCCCGTCGTGTCGGCGGGCAGCAGCCCGGTAACAGATTACCCCTGTCACACACATTCCAGACACCCTCTGCTGCGCTCAGCTTTTAATAGATCAACGGATGCTCTACGAGATCGTTGCGTTTCTCTTAGGCCTAGTGCTCGTTGTCAAGGGCGGTGATCTCTTCGTGGGTGCGAGCCTGGCGATCGCCAAGCTGCTGCGCATCCCGCCGATGGTTATCGGCGCTACCTTGGTAAGTTTGGCCACCACCACTCCGGAACTAGTCGTGTCAGTCACCGCGAGTGTCCGCGGCGATTCTGGGATCGCCGTCGGAAACGCCATCGGTTCCTGTATCGCCAACATTGGCCTGGTCATTGGCACGGTGGCACTCATCACACCGGTCGCGGTTAATCTCTCTGATTTCCGTCGTCGCACCCGATGGATGGTAATCGCCGGTGTCCTGGTGATGTTGTTTTCGTGGAACCACACGATCGATCGTCTGTCCGGCATCATGCTTCTCATGTTTGCTGCCGCCTATCTGTACGGCGATTACCGACATATCCGCGCCAGGCGGACGGTGGCCACTGCCGAGGACGGGGCAACCATCGAGAGCGCCGGCCTAACCATTGGCTGGTTCTTGATCGGTGTGCTACTGATTCTCGCAGGTAGCCATCTTCTCGTAACGTCAGGGATCAAGCTCGCTGAGGCACTTGGAGTGTCCTCAGCCGTCATTGGATTGTCGGTGATTGCTATCGGTACATCGCTTCCAGAACTCACCACCGGCATCGCGGCCGCTCAAAAGGGCCAGCCTGAACTGTCGATCGGCAACATCATTGGCGCGAACATTCTGAACCTGGGTCTCATTATCGGCATGTCTGGAGCTATTCGACCGCTGACTCTTGCGTCGGTCACACAGTCGTACTCATACCCGTGGTTGGCGGTCTTCTTCGCGGCCTCTATCCTACTGATGGGTCGACGCGGAATAATGACACGACCCTGCGGGTTCTTACTCCTAGGCCTGTATGTCGTATACCTAGCTGGCCTCGTCGTGGCACCAGCCTACCTCGGCAACTAGTCAGCATACTGGTCACCAGAACATGACGTAGAGCACAACGGTCGCCGCAAGCACCCCCGCGCCAAGCCCTCTCGCCACGGGGTCCGGTGTTAAATCGAATGACGACGTAGCGGACCTAAGGCGCCAGGGTGCTGCTCGGGGCGAAACCCACGTCATCCCCATCATCACAGCAGTTAAGATGCTGCCAGTGATCGCCATATGATTTAGAAAGGCCACGTCGGGCAACCCCCAGAGCAGGCCACCATAAATCGGAACGCCAAGGAGTAACACCGTTGTCGCCGCGCGGGCTGGTGCTCGCGGTATTAGGAGCCCAACCAGAAAGACGGTCACAACTCCTGGCGAGATGAAACCCCAGACGAGCTGGATATACTGGAACACCCCATCGAAGCGGCCTGGCAACGGCGCCAGTAGGCAGCCCAGCACGACGAGCACGGCCGTCGTTATTCGCCCGGTTCGTACTAAATCACTCGGCGCCGCATCTGGACGGAACCAACGCCTAACAATGTCCATCGTGTAAATAGTCGATGCCGAATTGAGCATCGAATCCAGGCTGCTCATGACGGCACCAAACAGCGCGGCGAACATAACGCCGCGCAGTCCCGCCGGCAGCAAGCGGCTGATGAGAATCGGATACGCTTGGTCCCCGTTCTCGATCTCCGAACCGAAAAGCTGAAACGCGATAATCCCAGGAAACACGATGATGAACGGGATAAGTAGCTTGATACCGGCCGCCAGCACGAGACCGCGCTGCCCCTCAACAAGCGTCCGGGCAGCCAGCGTCCGCTGCGTAATGAATTGATTGAAACCCCAATAGAAAAGGTTCGGAATCCAGATACCCAACACCAGCGCCGTCCAGGGTAATTCGGGGTGATCCACAGGCAGCACCATGTGCAGCTTCGCCTCGTTAGCATCGAGGAAGGCTCGCAGACCACCGACGTGTCCCAGCCCGACGATGGCAACAATGGCACCTCCCATAAGCAGTGCAGCGCCCTGGAGCAAATCGGACCAGACTACCGCCTTCAATCCCCCGTAGATCGTGTAAGCACCCGCCAGTCCACCAATGAGCCAGATGCTAAATGTCAGGTCGAACCCGAAAATTGCTTCGAGCCCAATCGCACCCGAGTAAAGGACCGCCGCAATAGCAACACCAACATAGGCCGCCAGCATGTAGACGGCCATGATCGTGCGCGGAATTACTCCATAGCGATGCTCAAGAAACTCTGGCATCGTGTAGATGCCAAGACGAAGAAACCTCGGCAACAGCACTAGGGCGACGAAGACCAGCACCACGGCCCCGAGCCACTCGTAGCTCGCGACAGCAAGTCCAGCCTGACCGAAACTGGATCCGGCCATCCCAACGAAGTGCTCGGTCGAAATGTTCGAGGCAATCAGCGAGAAGCCGATCAGTGGCCAAGTGAGCCCGCGACCGGCGAGAAAGTAATCCTCTTCTGAATCTCCACGCCTAGACGCGTATAGTGACACGCCGACGACCGCCACGAGGAAAAGTGCGAACGACAGGCCATCCCAGAAAGTCCAAGTCATCGCCGTCTCACATCACACCGTCTCGATTTGCGTCGCTGGACGACGTGACCTCCGTAGTGCTTTCACCTGCCAACACGGCCAGATTAGCCAGAGATTCGTCAGGAACCGGCCGATCACGAGCGCCACTGCCGCGCTTATCACACCTACCACGTCAAAGACATGGATGCCGACCCAAAGCAAACCCGCAATCGTCACTATCTCCGCGCCTGAAGCTAAAGTGATCGAGGTTGTCCGCCGGGCTGTCAACAACATCGACCGCTGCAGCGACAGGACAACGGACAACGCCGGCAGCAAAACCAGGAGGCGGAGAGGCGGAATAGCGAACTCGGTTAGCATCGTCGACAATCCGGAGATCCCCTGAAACCAGATGAAAGCCACCGGGCTATAAGCGATGGCCGCAAGCCCAGCCGACGCGGCAAACGCCAGGATTAGAGCAAAGCTTCGCAACGAGCGAAAATGTTCCATTCGCGGACCTAGTAGCACAAGGCCGACCTCCTGGAATGACAGCCCTAGACTGCGAAAGATAAATGTTAAGCCGCTGACTACGGGCAACACGGCAAGCGATTCAACAGCCATCCGACTCTCACCCATGAAGAACGTGACCATCGGCTGAGTGCCCATCGCCAACATAGAGGTCAGAGCCAAGGGAACGTAGAACACCGCCGTCTGTCGCATCGTTAACCGACCCCGCGTTCCGATTGGATTGCGCTCGAGTGCACGAACGGCACGGCGCGCCATGCGGCCTGCCACAAACGCCTCAGCGATGACGCCGGCTGACAGCGCGAACGTTCCGACATAGGCACCTCGTAGGGGTGTCGCCAGCGCCAAGACGACGGCTGTGGCCGCCATCACTGCAAGGCGAACCACTGCGCCAGTGGCTACCTGCCGAGTCAGGCCGTGCCTAATCAGTAGGCCCTGCTTGAAACGGCGATACCCAATTGCCGCCGGCCACGGTAGCAGGAACACAAGTGCGCCGTGGGTCAGACCGCGAACCTCCTCCGGTAGCCCAAACAGACTGCCCGCCAGCCAATCAAAGACGGGCGGAAACACGGCGATCACCATGACGACCGTCAGTAGCCCGCTGAGGCCGTATCCGAAGCGGCGCAGCGTGAGGTAACTATCGCGATCCTCGGCGAGCACTGTGGCTGCACTCAACAGCATGACAACTGGTGATTCCAGGAGGAGCCCGAATGCAAACGCCACGCCGTAGGCCGCTAGGTTCTCGCGGGCGTCCGGCAACCTGGCAATGATGGCGGCAATGAGCGGCCCCTCGACCGCCATCATTAGCCAAGTCCCAGCCAGTGGCGCCCAAAAGCGGAGAATCGTGCGAGTGCTTAGGTGCTCCGTGATTATCACGAAAGATTGGGTCTGTTATGATCTGACCGTGCCCGCGATACTGACCCCGCTACGTTCGATTGCCGATCTCGACAAGGCACTGGCCGAGTCCGCCGAGAACCTACTGCTGCTCTTCAAGCACTCGGACGACTGCGGCACCAGCCTCATGGCCCTGGACGAACTTCAGCGCCATCTGGAAGACGCCTCAGACGTTATACGCTACCGGCTTATCACCGTTCAGACTGAACGTGAAGTCTCGAACGAGGCGGCCGCCCGACTTGGCGTGCCACACAGGAGTCCGCAGGTTATCCTCGTTCGTGGCGGCGAGGCTGTCTGGTCCGCCTCGCATCTTCAGATCTCAGCCGAAACGCTGCAGGAAGCGACAGCTGATCACAGTTAATCGGCGAGCCTCGGCATCTACAGTCGGAACTCTCTGAGTCAGCATTCGGGATGTATCGAACACGGCATTCTAGTCGATTTTCTCGCGGCTCAGGGGCCAAAAGCCCAGGCAGTGATAGACTCCTGCGCTCGGACTATCATGACCATTTCGCTGCGTTCACTCTCAGTGCTCATCGCTACCCTGTGCTGGTTTGCGACTGCCAGCGCCTGCGGCCCAGCCCAACCAAACCAGCCCACTCCGGATGCCCCGGCGCCAGACGTCGCCGACTCGCCACGCGCCGTCCTCGAACAGCAGTTCCTGGACATGTTCGCACGCGCGTACTATCCAGGTCGGAGCGGCCAAATCATGCTGGTACCAGAACGGGGAAACATTCTGCTCGAACCCGACGACTCTTTCTACCGGTTCATGCACGGTTCCCCATGGGCCTACGATGTCGATGTCCCGCTCCTCGCCTATGGCCTAGGGCACATCAGGCACGGCGTCTTCGACGAACCGGTTACGCATCGGGACGTCGCTCCAATCATCGCGGCGCTGCTCGATTTACCCGTGACGGCCACGATGAGCGGCAAGGCGCCCACTACCCTCTTGACAGATGCGATCAAACCCCCGCGCGCGGTGTTTCTCGCAGTCCTCGACGGTGCCCGAACTGACTTCTTCGATCGCTACGCGGACACCCTGCCAACCTTTCGCCGGCTCAGAGCCGAGGGTGCCTGGTTCTCCGGGGCCCGCGTCGATTACCTACCGTCGCTCACGAGTGTCGGTCACGCCTCGATCGCGACGGGAGCCGAACCTCGGATACACGGGATCGTCGCCAACACGATGTTCGACCAGCGGACCGGACAACCGAGTGGTCCTTTCCCAGAAACATCGCCGGCGAATCTCTCCGCGCTCACAATCACCGACCTCTGGAACCTGCGCAGTCGTGGACGCGCCGCGATCATCGCGCAAGGCACGACGTCGCGCGCCACGGTTCCCATGGCCGGACACGGCGGATGTCTTCTCAATGCTCACCCGACCATCATGGCCATGTTCGACGCCGTCCGTGGCGGCTGGGTCACAAATGACGAGTGCTACCGACTTCCCTTTTACGTCGCCAGTGACACAGCGGCCCGCGTCTTACAGCGCCGCGATACTTGGCTCGGCCACGACGTGCGCGATGGCCGCACCCTGCTTCGGTCTGGGTGGTTCACCACATACCAAGTTGACGCCCTCGTCTCGATGATTGAGCGGGAACGGGTTGGTCAAGACGAAATTTCTGACCTAGTCTTAGCGAATTTCAAAACACTTGACTACGTTGGGCATCGCTGGGGACCAAATTCCGACGAACTCGCAGCGGCGCTTCGAGATCTCGACCGGGAGTTGGGGCGCGTCGTTGCCGCACTCGAGTCTGCCGCCGGGCCCGATGGCTTCGTCGTCATTGTAACGTCCGACCACGGTACGCCGGGCGAACCGGAAGCCCCTGAGCAGGGCCGCTACTACATCACCGACATCATCGAGACGATACATAACCGTTTCGACCCGGACGAGCGTCGGACCGTCCTGTATTACGGCGACCCGGCGGATAACCAGATCTTCATTGATCGCTCGCACTTGAACGACTTGGGCTTTAATCTTGGCGACATCGCGACTCACCTCGAAGCGTTGCCGTTCATCTTCGCTGCATACACCGAAGACGAAGTCGCGGCTGCGATTAGCCACTGACCACGCTGAAGCCGAATTATTAATACCAAGTGGTGTTAGCAAGCGAGAACCACTCGCTATAACCCGAAGCACGAAAACAAGACGTCGGACTGGCTTGGCGTCCAACGCCGCCGGCCTCGCAAAGATCGAACGAGTCTTCCCCGTCCGCCAACAAACCCGACGCCTCAGGCTCAGTTGCCCTGTCCGATCCAACTGCTGAGCCTCGGACTGTCGCGCACAATCGTGTCGGTGCGGTCCGACCCTGTTGACAAGATAACGGCCGGTGCGCCAGCCAACTCCTCAAGCCGTGCGACATAGACGCGTGCCGCCGCCGGCAGGTCCACTTCGCGCTGCGCACCTTGAGTCGGAGACGACCATCCATGCAGGGTCTCGTAGATCGGTTCGCATGACGCGAGCACGCCAGCATCAGCCGGAAAATCGTGCAGCACCTCACCGTCCTGCCGGTAGGCCGTGCAAACCTTGATTTCCTCAAGGCCGTCAAGCACATCCAGCTTAGTTACCGCAAGGGCTTCGATCCCGTTCAGGCGTACCGCGTAGCGCATCGCGACCGCATCGAACCATCCGCACCGGCGAGGTCGACCCGTGGACGCACCGTATTCTTGGCCAGACTCACGTAGCCGGTCACCTGCCGCACCGGTGAGCTCGGTCGGCAACGGACCTTCGCCAACGCGCGTGGTGTACGCCTTGACAACACCGAGCACGCCATCAATGGCGCGCGGCGGCACGCCAAGCCCGGTACACACGCCGCCAACGGTGGCATTCGAGGACGTGACGTACGGGAAGGTCCCATGGTCAATGTCGAGCAGGGCGCCTTGCGCCCCCTCGA
This sequence comes from Acidobacteria bacterium UBA823, assembly GCA_002296225.1. GTDB lineage: Bacteria > Acidobacteriota > Vicinamibacteria > Vicinamibacterales > UBA823 > UBA823. The sequence continues at coordinate 31,490 of DBHR01000111.1, forward strand.
AGAGGATCCCCTTACCTGCCTCGCGTGCCCGCATCAGAAAAAGCGACGTATCGGTCACCCACGCGTTCAAACGCTCCCAAGACGCCCCGAGTTGTGCCAGAACGGCCTGCCAGTCCATTGCCGCCCCTGAAATCAACTTGTTTCTGGCGGCCACATTCTCCTTGACAACGCCCGCTAACGGGCCGGTTGAGGAGCAGTCCGCCAGGTCTCCGACCCGGACGCCGCGACGGCCGATTTTGTCCTCATAGGCGGGCCCGATACCCCGAGAAGTCGTGCCAATTTTCCGCTCGCCGCGGCGTGCTTCGGCCAGGATTTCTAGGTCGCGGTGGTACGGCAGGATCACATGGGCCTTGTCACTAATCCGGAGACGATCACCCACTTCGACGTCGAGCGATGCCAGCATGTCGAGCTCGCTCATCAACGCGTCCGGGTCAATCACAACCCCGTTGCCGATCACACACGTGGTGTCTGGGTGCAGAATCCCCGAGGGAACCAGGTGCAGTACAAACTTCTGACCCGAAACATAGACCGTGTGACCGGCATTATGGCCACCTTGATACCGCGCCACCACGTCAAAGTGCGGAGCTAGGAGGTCGACAACCTTCCCCTTGCCTTCGTCACCCCACTGTGCGCCGAGCACCGCAAGATTCATCTTCGCCATCCTTGCAACTTTGCGATGGTAACAAAAGACGAGGACAAATGCTGATTTTCCAGTCGAACTATCGCCGAGGCAGGTTAAGCAGAAGTCAAGTACGAAATACATGACCGCGAATTCTCGTTTACCGTTGACAACGTTCAACCCCTTTCCGTAAGTTCTACCCTTCTGGTTAAGTTGACGGTGTGCCATGTGGGCACGCGTCTCGGTAGAGCGGTGACGAGTAAAGTCAGAAATTTCCATCGTCCCATGCGAGAGCCCGCTTGACAGTCGAACGTCCATCCGTCGAACGGCGCGTTCTTAAAGCGATCAAAGCAGATCCGAAACGCGTGCCGTTTGTGCTCGGGTCCGGCGGAAGCGGTCGCACAAGTCTGCTGCTGCACCTGCGCCAAACGATTGGTGCCGAGCGGTGTCAGTACATTGATGTTGAGCAGGCGGCAACGACTCCTGAAGGCTTTCTCCGAGCCCTTACGATCAACTCACCCTTCCGAAGACCCGGACAACCGTCCCCCTCGGAAAACGGTCTGTCCGCGCGTGACGCTTTTCAGGCTAGCTTAGCCTTTCTCGATTCAGCCCAAACTAACAGCGGTAATTCGGCCCTATTTTTACTGGACGAAGTCCTCGAATTGAGGACTTTCGACAGTTTTCCAGGCCTCCGAACGGTGCTCCCCGAGCTCCTCCGCACCCTGCAAGGCAGCCGGAATCGTTTCGTAATGAGCACCCGGTACGTGAGCCGAGCGCACCGGCTTTTGCGGAACGCCTCGCCCGAATATGAGGTCATCCACGTACCACCGCTGTCATCAGCGGAAATCGCCGACAAACTCTCTCCCGAGTACGCACCACAAGATGCACACGCCCTGACTGAGCTGGCCCAGGCGGTGCAGGTATTAACCGACGGACGACCCGGTTACGTGCAAATACTGGACGACGCCATGCGCGGAATGGCTGGTCGCGTCGGCGACGACCCAGTGGCAGCGTTGACTGCTCAGATGTCCAGAGGTGCACCGCTGTGGGAACGCTGTCGCTTCTACTTTGAGCTTCGACTACATCGCGCGCGGGGTTACGGTGCGCTGAAGGCCATCTTGCTGGTGCTAGCAGACCAGGAACCGTTGACGCTTACGGAGATCGCTCAGCGGCTCCAGCGCACCCCGGGCTCGACGAAAGATTACTTATCTTGGTTGGAAGACGTCGACCTGATCTCGGCAAGACAAAAGCGCTACGGTTTTGTGGACCCGCTGCTCCGCCTGTGGGTCCAGATCCACTGCCGGTCTGAGCCGTTCGACGAGGAGCAACTAGCACGGCAAGTGCAGCAGTTCGCCCACGAAGTATTACCCGAGGTGGAGCCAGTACCCGACGTAGAGCCAGCGCTAGCAACGTCGGATAACGGCGCTGACCGAACCTGGAGCGTCGTCGAGATCGACTGAGTCAACTGGAACCCCGCGTGTGCCGTAGACAATCAGTCCCCGCCGGATTCCAGCCGTTCGAGCGCGCCCGCGGCCGCGCCCCGCTCGGCTTCCTTCTTACTAGAACCCTCCGCCTGGGCTAGAACCGTTTGCCCTACCTGAACGGCCACGGCGAACACCTTGCAATGGTCTGGACCGTCCTCACCAACTACAACGTAGACTGGCGGCGGCTGGCTGTGGGCGGCCAACCACTCCTGTAACCTCGACTTGTGGTCGTCTGCGAGCCCTTTAGGCCGGCTACCTTGCTGAAATTCGCCGAGCATCTGAGCAAACTGCCGTTCGATGAAAGCACGCGCCGGTCCGATCCCTCCGTCTAGAAAGATGGCCGCAATCACCGCTTCGAAGGCGTCGGCCACTAGCGCGTGCTTCGCTCGACCCCCCGACTTCGCCTCGCCTTTTCCCAGCAGCAGAAAATCGCCCAACCGCAAGACCGCACCGAGTTTGGCCAAGGTCGCATTCGAACGAAGCGATGCCTTCATCTTCGACTTCTCGCCCTCATCCCGGTCAGGGAACTCGCGAAACAAGAGGTCGGCAACGACAAAACCGAGCACCGCGTCACCAAGGAACTCCAACGATTCGTTGTCAAGGACACTGTCGGTCGGGTCCTCGTGTACAAGCGAGCGATGCGTCAGCGCACGCTCAAGGAGCCCCCGATCGTGGAACCGATAGCCGAGCGTTTCTTCGAGACGGGCATCGTCATGCGCTCCGCCTCGATCGTCGTCGGCGCCGCGAGCCATTTCGATGATCGCACGGGCGTCGGCCACGCGCTCGGCGGTGACCTTCACGCGGACAGTCGGCCGGTGACCGCCTCGTAATGCCGCCAGCGCGCCCAATTTGTCGGAGGTTATAATCGCTCGAAGGCCGTGACTCCTAAGCAGCGCCTGCACAATGCTCGCTTCGGCGTCCGACGACGTCAATAGCACGGTGGCTAATGCGTCAGACGAGGTGTTGGGTGAATCGCTCATGAGCGTGCCAAGGCTACCGGACCTTACCTCTATCGTGAAGGCACTTAGCCTAAAAGACCCTCGGACCACGCGCCACCAAGTCGTTCGCAAAATATGTCAGTTTGAAAACGAGACACATCAGTTGTATCTTAACTCCCCGCCGTCGATAGCGGCGGTAACAGTGCGCGGCGTCAGACTGGTCCGTAAGGAACTCCACCGTGATAGCCAACTTCAAGGCCCGTTTCAAGACGCTGTGCGTCCATGCCGGACAGCATCCCGACCCGACCACTGGCGCCATCGTCACACCGATTTATCAGACCTCAACCTACGTGCAGGAGGCGCTCGGACAGCACAAGGGCTACGAGTACTCACGGACCCAGAACCCGACCAGGGAGGCAGCCGAGGCTAACATCGCTGCGCTTGAGGGCGGTAGGGCCGGCATCGCCTTCGCCTCCGGCATGGCCGCCATCGATGCCATTTCCACCTTTCTCATTTCTGGCGACCACATGGTCGTCACCGAAAACACCTACGGCGGGACGTATCGATTATTCGAACAGGTGCGACGCCGTTATCAGCTCGACTTCTCCTACGTCGACACGAGCTATCCGGACCGCATCATCGCGGCGTTGACCCCAAAAACAAAGATGCTCTTCATCGAAACGCCCGCAAATCCCCTACTGGGCCTTACTGATCTAGTGACCACCGTGGAAATCGCGCGTTCCCATGACCTTACAGTGGTCGTAGACAACACGTTCGCCAGCCCGTGCGCGCAACGGCCGCTGGACTATGGAGTCGACCTCGTCGTCCACAGCACCACGAAATATCTCAACGGCCACGCCGACAGCCTTGGCGGAATGGTCGTGGCCGTGGGCAACGACCATATCGAATGGCTAAGATTCGTCCAGAATGCCGCCGGCGCTATTCTTAGCCCATTTGACGCGTGGCTCCTACTTCGAGGCACCAAAACGTTAGCACTACGAATGGCACAGCACAGCGCTAACGGCTTGGCGTTGGCTAAGTTTCTCTCGGCACACCCGAAGGTCGAACGGGTTTTCTACCCTGGCCTACCTGACCATCCGCAGCATGAACTCGCCACACGTCAGATGCAGGGCTTTGGTGGGATGCTCGCCTTCGACCTAGGATCGCTCGAAGCCGCGCGAACGGTGCTCAACGGCGTCAGTCTCTTCTCGCTGGCTGAAAGCCTTGGCGGCGTCGAAAGCCTCATTAGCCACCCAGCCACGATGACCCACGCCTCTGTCCCCACCGACCAGAGACTCGCGCGAGGCATCACGGATGGACTGATCCGTATCTCGGTAGGCATTGAGGATGCCGGCGATCTCGAGGACGATCTTCGACAGGCCCTGAGCTCCTAGTTAGCTCACCACAAGACATAATGGTCTTCGTTATTCTGCACGCGCCCCGCCGCTGGTTGCGGGAACTCTACGACTGGACAATGCACTGGGCGGACACGCCCGTGAGCCTCGCCGCGTTGTTCGCGATCGCTGTCGCTGAATCATCGATCTTCCCAATTCCGCCAGACGTTCTGCTCATCGCCATTGTCACCGCGAATTCCCATCGCTGGCTGCAGGCTGCGGGGCTCTGCGCGGCCGGCTCGGTAATTGGAGCAGCTATCGGTTACGTGATTGGGTCGGCCTTTATGGCCGCGGCAGGCCAGCCAATTATCGACTTTTACGGTGCGCAAACACAGTGGAGTCAGGTCGTGGAGATCTACACCGGTATTTGGGGGGTATGGTTCCTGACGGGCGCCGCCTTCACACCAATTCCGTTCAAGGTCGCAACGATTGCGGCTGGCGCGACGGGCATGGCATTTTGGCCGTTCTTTCTGGCTAGCCTCGTTGGACGATCGGCGAGGTTCCTCCTTGTTGCAGCGATCCTCCGGGTGTGCGGCGGACGAGTGCGCCACACAATCGAGCGTCACTTCGGCCTCGCTGCCCTGCTGTTCTTCGTCCTTCTCCTCGGCGGGTTTTTCGCTATCCGGGCCCTGTAATTAGCCGACTGAATCTCCTACCCAATTCAAATACGCTTCTCCTCCGTCAGAAACTGAAATCTCGATCAACTCTGGCACATCGTACGGATGAAGCGCTTCCAGCCTCGTGCGGAGCGCGGACAACCGTGCTGTCGTGGTCTTGATAACGACTTGGTGCTCCGCATTCTGCTGAACCCGACCCTCCCATCGATAGATAGACCGCATCTCTGGCAAGACGTTCACGCAGGCAGCTAGTCGCTCCTCAACTAATGTTGCAGCAAACTGGAGTGCTCCGTCCTCTGACGGCATGGTCGTCAAGACGATTACACATGCGTAATCGTTCACAAGCCACCCTCCCTTCCCTGGACTATTCAATTGGGGCTCCCAGACCGAAATATCACGTGGAAACACAACCGGCACATACGATGTCGAAAATTGGATTACCCCTCACACCGCGCCAAAACGCCAGCCGCAAGTCTCTACCTCGCCGCAACCGACGCACGATGCGTTTTCTACTGATGTTCGTAACCTGTATATCGCTCGCTGACGCCGTAATCGGCGAGCGTGGCTTATTCGAAAGGAACCGCGCGCGGCAACGCCACGCTGATCTTGAAGCGACGATCCTCGAGATCCGGCAGGAGAACGCCAGGCTCCAAGAACAAACCAGACGACTGCGGAAAGATCCTCGGGCTATTGAGGCAATCGCTCGCCGCGAACTCGGCTTAATTCGTAAGGGCGAGGTCCTGTTCATCATAAAAGACGCTGAGCCGGCATCGCGGCGGGCGGAATAAGACCGGTGCACCCGTCTGTGCAGGCCACTCGTTGACCCTTTCAAACAGCGCATGCTACCATTTCATGTACGGCGTTGTGCGCAGCCGACCACGCGCCCGCGCTCACGTTAGCCCTGACGCGGGGTGGAGCAGTCCGGTAGCTCGT